>DAIUBY010000019.1:0-17859 GCA_036846425.1 Polaribacter sp. | reverse complement strand
ACACTTTTACAATTGGCTGAAACACACAAAAATCAATTAATTCCTGGTTATACGCATTTGCAAGTGGCAATGCCTTCCTCATTTGGATTGTGGTTTTCTGCATACGCAGAATTGTTGATTGATGACGTTTATTTATTGAATGCTGTTTCAAAAATTGTAGATCAAAATCCTTTAGGTTCAGCTGCTGGTTATGGAAGTTCGTTTCCAATTGATAGAGAATTCACTACTAAAGAAATGAATTTCAGCACTTTAAAATACAATGTTGTGGCTGCACAAATGAGTAGAGGAAAAAGTGAACGTTCTTTGGCTGCTGCCTTAGGAAGTTTGTGCAATACGTTAGCACGCTTTTCTATGGATATTTGTTTGTATATGAGTCAGAATTTTGGTTTTATTTCTTTTCCTGACGAATTGACCACAGGAAGTAGCATTATGCCACATAAAAAAAATCCTGATGTGTTTGAATTGATTCGTGGAAAATGCAATAAAATTCAGGCTTTACAAACAGAAATGATATTGATTACCAATAATTTACCTTCAGGTTATCACAGAGATTTTCAATTATTAAAAGAAAATATGATCAATGCTTTTGAAGATGTAAAAACCATTTTAGACATTTTTAATTTTGCCATTCAACAAATTATTGTCAAAGAAATTGATTTGAATGACGAAAAATACCAGTATTTATTTACAGTTGATAGCATCAATAATTTAATGACAGATGGAATGCCTTTTAGAGAAGCGTATCAAAAAATTGGTGGTGAAGTGCAATCAGGAACTTACAAAGCAGATTTAGGCAAAAACCATACACACATTGGAAGTATTCACAATTTAGGTTTGGAAGAAATTCGGAAAAAGTTTCCTAAAAACTAGAATATCCGTCTAAAAATTGCCCTAATAAAATTGGCAGGAGGCATTTTTAACATAATGAATAAATCTTCTTTAAAAGATGTTTCTTCATCTAAAAATTTTAAAATCTTTTCTACAGAAGTCCTTTTGAATAATTGTCCAAAAATTGTTGATCCTAAATAATTTTTTTCGTGCAAAATGTCCAATAATAATAAGTCATAAAACCAAAATTTATTGATTTTATGAAACGTTTGCAAAGGTTTTCCTTCTTTTAAATAAGCAATTAATTGAATGGTTTTTTTAGTGGTGTTTTTAAAAGTAAACCCTGTACTTGCTTTAGACCATCCTCCAGCAGTGCCAATATGGATGATATTTTGGGAATTATTTTTCCAAAAATGATAACAAGTCATCGGAATTGACCCTCTTTCCTTTTCGGTAATTGTGTAGTTGGTAATCTTTTTTTCTTTCAAATAATTCTCAATTTCAGTTTCATATGCTGAAATTGGCAATAAATTTTCTGAAAACAAGGTATATTCAAAAAGCGCTTCGTTTTTACTGTAAGGCAAAATATACATAAATCGTGTATTTCCCTTTTGTGGAATTTTAAAATCCATAAAAGTGGCTTTTTTATCATCAAAAATTTCATTTTCGGTTTTGATAAAAAATCCTACAAAATGTTGTTGCAATACAGGGTATTGAGTTTGTGTTTTATATTCATCAGAAAAAAGCACGCTATTTAAAACTGTTTTCGAATGAAAGGTTGTTGAAGAAGTAACCACTTTTGCTGAATTTTCTTCTTGATGAATACTCAAAACAGCTTCTTCAATAAAAGTAATATTGGTTTTATTCGCTAACTGATTCCAAATTTTATGGTAAAATTTTTCACTTCGAATCATTTTATATTGATACGGAAGAATGGAATTTTCAAGCGAATGTATCTCAGATTTGAATTGAATTTTTTGCCAAGATTTGGCTAAAATATCATCCCATTCACCTTCTTTCTTTTCCCAAAAACACCAAGTACGATCGTTGATTGATTTTTTTTCTTGATCAATAATTAGGATTTTTTTGTTGTCAAAAAAAGTATCCTTTGACATTCTATATGCCATCATTAACCCAGAAGCTCCTCCTCCAACCAGAATATAGTCGTAATTGTTCATCTGAAAAATAAAAAATTACAAACCATTTATATTGAATTAGTTACATTAAAACTATGAAGGTTTTAAAGTTGATAATTATAAGAATTCTCTGAAATATTTTAATGGAACAAACAACATCCCAAAACATTGACTTTCTTCTTTTCCCATGTTTTTATGATGTACTTTGTGACCTTTTCTCAAGGCTTTCAAATACCAATTATTGGTGTTTTTAAACCATTTAAAACGTTGATGAATCAACACATCATGAATAAAAAAATAAGCTAATCCATACAATAAAATTCCTAAACCTATGAATATCAAGAATGTATATTGAGTATTTGAACCAAAAATAAACAACAACATACTTGGAACTGCAAAAATCACAAAGAACAAATCGTTTTTTTCAAACACATTGGGATATCCTGGTTGATGGTGATCTTCGTGCAAAAACCATCCAAAACCATGCATTACATATTTGTGAGTACACCAAGTAACGCCTTCCATCGTTATAAAAACCCCAAGGGTAATGAGTG
This sequence comes from Polaribacter sp., assembly GCA_036846425.1. GTDB lineage: Bacteria > Bacteroidota > Bacteroidia > Flavobacteriales > Flavobacteriaceae > Polaribacter. The sequence continues at coordinate 15,341 of DAIUBY010000019.1, read as the reverse complement.
CGTACAACATTTAGATAATATTTAATTTGTATTTTACGTAACTTCTAGCTAAAAGATTAATTTTCATAGGATTAGAAATTCTAATTCTTGTATCCATAATCTTTTCTGAAGGAACTGTTTTCAATTTTTTCAGCAATCTTCTGTAATATCTATATGCCATATACACACCAAATTTCGCTTCTACAGGCAATTTCAAAATGCCATTTGTGTAAGCGTAATCAAAATCGGCTTCAATTTCATCAATAATCAATTGTTTTGAAACGGCATCTAATTTTCCTAAATCAATATTTGGAAAATACGAACGATTCAACAACTCAAAATCATCTTTCAAATCACGTAAAAAATTCACTTTTTGAAACGCTGATCCCAAACGCATTGCAGCATCTTTCAACTCTAAATATTGTTTTTCATCACCATTTACAAAGACTTTTAAACACATCAAACCAACAACATCAGCCGAACCAAAAATATATTCGTCATATTCTTCTTTCGTTTTATAATCGGTTTTATGCAAATCAGCTTTCATGCTTTTCAAAAAAGCCTGCACCATTTCATCTGGAATGTTGTACTTATTGACCGTTTGTTGAAAAGAATGTAAAATAGGATTCAGACTAATTTTATTTTTTGTAGCGAAATAATAATCATTCTCAAAATGCGACATCAATTGCTCTTTATCAAAATCATGAAAAGTATCTACAATTTCATCTGCAAAGCGAACAAAACCATAAATATTGTAAATATCAGCTCTGATTTTTGGAGACAACATATTGACTGCCATAGAAAATGAGGTACTGTATTTTTTAGTAACTAATTTACTACAATCATTTGAAACGTTGTCGAACAAATCTTTCATACTATTTACTATTGATTTTTCACGATTAAATCTGATGCAATTTTTCCAGAAATTAACGCTGGAGGTACACCTGGTCCTGGCACTGTCAATTGTCCTGTAAAATACAAATTATTCACTTTTTTACTCTTTATTTTCGGTCTCAAAAATGCTGTTTGAAACAACGTGTTTGCTAATCCGTAAGCATTTCCTTTGTATGAGTTGTATTCTTCTACAAAATCATTCACACAAAAAGATTTTTTAAATATAATATTTTTTTGCACATCTTGGTTGGTTAATTTTTCTAAACGAGTAATTATTTTTTTAAAATACAATTCTCTTAATTCCTCTGTATCTTCCAAACCTGGTGCTAAAGGTATTAAAAATGTTGCAGCTTCACAATCTTCAGGAGCAAAAGAATCGTCAGTAATACTAGAAAAACTTGCATAAAACAATGGATTTTCAGGCCATTTTGGGGTATCATAAATGTCTTTTGCATGGATATCAAAATCGCTATCAAAGAACAAAGTATGATGACAAACGTTTTCTAATTTTTTATCAAAACCAACGTAAAATAACAATGATGAAGGTGCAAAAGTCTTTTTTGACCAATAATTTTCTGAATATTGACGCACGTTTTCATCTAATAAAGTCTCTGTATGATGATAATCTGCACCACTCAACACCAAATCTGCTTCCAATTCTTGACCATTTACTCGCAAACCAATAATATTTTTTGAAGCATCCGTCAAAATTTTTTCAACATTAGCATTCGTTCTGAATTCTACTCCCAAACTTTCTGCCAAAGCAACCATTCCTTCTACCACTTTATACATACCTCCTATTGGATGCCAAGTGCCCAAACCAAAATCAGCATAGTTCATAAAATTGTAAAACGCTGGAGTATTGCTTGGTTTTGCGCCCAAAAACAACACTGGAAACTCTAAAATTTGAATTAACTTATTACTTTTTATATTTTTTCGAACATCTTTTCTAATGGTTGACACAAATTGATTCAATTTTGTAACCGTTTTTGGAGTAACCAATTCTAGAGGAGAAATACCTGGTTTATACACCAAATCTTTAATGGCAATATCATAATTTGATTTTGCACAAGCCATAAAAGTGCGCAAATGAGCAGCACTTCCTTTTTCTTCTTTTTCGAAAGTTTCGTAAATTTTATCCAAACTTCCATCAACAATGATGGAATCTTGTACTCCAAAATAGACTTGATAGGCAGGTTTTAATTTTTCTAACTGATAAAAATTGGAAGGCTTTTTTCCAAAATCAGCAAAAAAACGTTCAAAAACATCTGGCATCCAATACCAAGTTGGACCAATGTCAAACGTAAATCCGTCTTTTTTATACTGTCTTGCTCTTCCTCCCAAAGTGGCATTTTTTTCTAAAACAACTACTTCAAAACCTTCTTTTGATAAATAACAAGATGCTGCCAAAGCTGAAAAGCCTGAACCTATGATATATATTCTTTTTTTCATGTGTAAAATTGTTTAACAAATGTAGACATTAATTAAACTTTTCTTTTGGAATTTTAAGAAATTTATAAGACTTTTAACAAATCGCCAATAGAATCAAACAATTGGATATTTGGACTTAATTTTAAGTGCTTTATGGCGCTTACTTTTCTACCTGTTGCTATAAATTTATTGTTAGTATCAGTTATTACCTCATCAATTTCTTTGAAATAATCCTCAATTTTATCATCATAAGGTTGGATGGTTAATGAAGTAACAAAACAAATTTCTCTGCCACTTTCTATAAAATAATTCAAGTTGTTTAAAGGCAAACTTTGTCCTAAATATATGGTGTGATTTCCGCGTAAAACCAACTCGTAATTAAGGTATAGCAAACCCAATTCATGAATCTCATTTTCGGGTAAAAACAACACATACGTTTTGTTTGTATTAGTAATATTATATTGTAATTTCTCTGTATTTGCTAAAATTTTTTGAGAAATTAAATTGGAAATAAAATGCTCATGAGCAGGCAATAACGTATCTGTATGCCACAACATTCCAATATGTTCTAAAAAAGGAATAAAAATATCTTTAAAGATTTCTCTGAAAGTTTTTTTATGCAAAAGTGTGTTGTATGTATTGTTGAATAATATCTTATCAAACTGATACATAGCTACTTTCAACGAGTTGATGGCTTCATCATTTACAGCATTGCTAAAAGCCAATTCTCTAGATTTCAATAAAATTTCTTCATCAGACATGGCTGAAATTTTCGAAATTTTAAAATTGTTGTTATTGAGTAACACAATGTTTAACAATTTTGTTAAACTTTCTGGAGAATAAAAACGGATGTTGGTTTCAGTCCTATTTGGCTGTAACAATTTGTATCTTTTTTCCCAAATTCGGATGGTGTGTGCTTTGATTCCAGAAATATTTTCTAAATCTCTGATCGTGAAATCTTGCTTAATACTGTTCAATCTATCTCGTTTTGAATTTAACAAAGTTATACTTTTTTTTCCAATACCAAATAGCTTAAAAAAAATTGTAACATTTCTTATTTTTGAACAACTAATACTAAAAACTAACAATCCAGAGTGCAAAAAGATTTAGAAGCTGAATTTTTGTCAGATTTTGAACAAAATCAAAATATTGCTCATAAAATTTGTAGGATGTACACTACAAATAAAGATGAGCATAATGATTTGTTTCAAGAAATTACCATTCAACTTTGGAAAAATTATTCCAAGTTTCGTGGTGAAGCTAAATTTAGCACTTGGATGTATAGAGTGGCGTTAAATACGGCAATTTCATTGTATCGAAAATCAACAAGAACCCTAAAAACAGATGATTTTAGTGATGTTGCTTTCAAAATTTCATCCACAGAATATGATGATACAGAAGAAAAACAATTGGAAGCCTTATACAAAGCCATTCATCAGTTGAATGATATTGACAAAGCACTGATTTTTCTATACTTAGAAGATAAAAACTTTACCGAAATTTCTGAAACTTTAGGAATTTCTAACGTAAATGCAAGAGTGAAAATGAATAGAGCAAAAGAAAAATTAAAAAATATTTTGAACCCATAACTATGGATTTATTAGATAAATATAAAGAAACTTGGAATAAACAGGTAGAAATGCCTTGTAAATTTTCAGCTGTTGAAATTTACAAAATGGCGCATGCCAAGTCATCCTCCATCGTAAAATGGATTTTTGTGATTGGAATTTTGGAATTTATTTTTATGAACTCTCTCTATTTCTTTTTGGATATGGATGAGGCATACAAACAATACGAAGAGCTTGGTTTAAAAAGCTTTGTGTTGTATTCTCAAATAGTATCTTATGGAGTTTTGTTTTATTTTTTGATACAATTCTATAACAATCACCAACAAATATCAACCATTTCATCAACCAAATTATTGATGAGAACGATTTTAAAAACACGAAAAACCGTTCGAAATTATGTGTTTTTCAATTTGAGTTATTTAGCATTGTGCATGATTGTGGTAACAATTGCAACTATTAATATTAACATTGAAAATCTTACAAACAAACAAATTTTATTGGTTGTTTTTTTGATGTTGATTGCAACAATTATTATTTTAGGTCTTTTCTGGTTGTTTTATCAACTGTTGTATGGAATTTTATTGAAAAAACTGAATCGCAATTACAAAGAATTAGCCAAACTTGAAAAGGAATTTAACGAAACTACACTTTAAAGTTTTTCAAGGTTTCTAATAATTTCTCATGCATTTCATTGGTATAATCCAAATGCGTTACAATTCGTATTTTTCCATCTCCCATGGGCGTTAGCAAGATGTTTTTGTCTTTCATTTGTTGGATAAAATTGTCATCACCAATTGTTTTATCCACATAAAAAATAACAATATTGGTTTCTATCGATTCTACTTTTGTTACGTATGAAACTTTTTCTAAAACAGCTCCAATTTCTTTGGCTTTTTGATGATCTTCTGCCAATCTTTCCACATGATGATCCAAAGCATAATCGCAAGCTGCTGCTAAAAAACCAACTTGCCTCATACCTCCTCCAAATAATTTACGAATGCGCAAAGCTTTGGCAATATGTGCTTTTGAACCCAACAGCATGGAACCAATTGGAGCACCCAAACCTTTGGAAAAACAAATAGAAATGGTATCAAACAGTTTTCCATATTGTTGCGGAGTTTCGTTTTTTGCCACTAAAGCATTGAACAAACGCGCGCCATCTAAATGAAATGCCAAGTTATTTTCTTTGGTAATTTTATGAATTTTTTCAAGTTCCGTAAAATCCCAACAAGCGCCTCCTCCTTTGTTGGTGGTATTTTCTATACAAACCAATTTTGCATACGGCAAATAAATTTGTGGACTTCCTGAAGCTACTTCTTGCAATTGATTTGCCGTAAACATACCTCTGTTTCCATCAATCAATTTACAAGTAACACCTGAGTGAAAAGCTGCTCCTCCACTTTCATAATTATACACATGGGCATATTTATCACAAAATAATTGATCTCCAGGTTGTGTAAGTATTTTTATGGCTGCCTGATTTGCCATGGTTCCTGAAGGAAAAAACAAGGCAGCTTCCATGCCAAACATTGCTGCCACTTTTTCTTGCAATGCATTTACTGTTGGATCCATGTTAAAAACATCATCTCCCACTTTGGCATGCATCATAGCTTGCAACATTGGTGGAGTTGGTCTGGTAACAGTATCTGAAATTAAATCGATAATCATGTGTAAAATTAGGTTTAGTGACTTCCTATTGGCGAACCATCAGGAATTTTTGGGGCTTCTGATTTTTTAAAACTTGATGGATTTTTCTCAAAATTACTCAACATTTCAATCATAGCTTTGTCATATATTTTTTGAATACCTGATGATTTTACATCTTTTAGGTACAATTTTATGTCATCCAATTTAAAATCCACAATAGCATTGACCTGTGGAAATTGATTTTTATTGGCTGATAAATAAAGTAATTGCTCAATCACTTTGCCATTTAAAATATTCTGCAATTCTAGATGGTACGCATCTTTATGTGTTTTTTTGATGGTTTTTGACAGCAATTCATCCAACAATTCCTCCAAACCAAGTTGTGAATCATCCAAACTTTTGTGCGCAATCAACCTAGAAACTCTCTCAGGATGTAATAAAAATACTAAGGTCATTTCAGCTGAAGTTTCTACTGCCGAAAACGGATCAAAAGCAACGCCCAATTTACTTTTAAAAGATTCTCTAGACCTATTAAAACCAAAAGCTCTTGGTGGAAAAAGGTCTAGTTTTTCTTTAGGAATCGCAATTTCTTCGATCGCCAATGTTTTTAAAACAACTTGCAAGGCTTTTCGTTCTTCACTGCCAGCAATGCGTTTTACCACAGTTTGATTGCCTCCTTTTACAGCGTAATTGTAATCCAAACCACCAATAATTTTGGTAGTTGCTTCGGTTTGATATCGATGGAAAAAATACAAAGGCACAAATACATCTTCCAACACAGAATACGGTTCACCCGTTTTGATATTATCAATAGAAAAAGCAGCAATTGCCTTTTTTCTAACGTCTAAAATAGTTTGCAATTCGTCATAAACCGTAATTCCATTGTCCCACAAATGCGCAAAAGCACTGGCACTTCCTGAAGGTCTTGCGTCTTGATCTGTTAAATAACGCAATCCATTGGCAAAGCCATTTTCTAAAATGTCATTCAATGCTTTGTCTTCGTTTACATCCTCAGGAAAATCTTGATAGGTATATGCAACTGTTAGTTTGTCCCAAGCTCCAATTTTATCATCATAGGCTTGTGAAAAATCAATTTTTCCATCTTTCAACACAAACTTTGGATGTGGATAATCCATCACAGAACTGCGTCCAAAAGTACTTGCAGCATAATTGTGCGCAAATCCTAAAGTATGTCCAATTTCGTGCGCAGACAATTGTCTGATTCTAGCAATTGCTATTTGCATCGCAAAATCATCATCCACCGAATTATTTTTAAAAGGCGCTTGCAAGGCTTGTGCAATTAAATAATCTTGACGAATGCGCAAACTTCCCAAACTTACATGCCCTTTTATAATTTCGCCTGTTCTTGGGTCTGAAATACTTGCTCCATAACTCCAACCTCTGGTTGATCTGTGTACCCATTGTACCACATTGTAACGCACATCCAACATATCTGCACCTTCAGGCAGCATTTTAAACTGAAATGCGTCCTTATAACCAATTGCTTCAAACGCTTGATTCCACCATTTGCCACCTTCTAATAAAGCTGTTCTTACAGGTTCAGGAGTGCCTCTATCCAAATAATAAATAATGGGTTCCACTGCTTCTGAAATGGCGGCTTTCGGATTTTTCTTTTCCAAACGATGTCTGTAAATAAAGCGTTTGGTGATGTTTTCATTTACAGGCGTTGCATAATCCATATAGGTCATTTGATAGGAACCCGAACGTGGATCGAATTTTCGAGATTTATACTTATTGTCTGGCAATTCTACAAACGAATGATGTTGATGTACGGTTACCAAACTTGCATCAGGAGTTACACTTCGGATGTTGTAACCTTTGGGAATTCCGATATAAGTAAGCATTACATCAAACTCCACATTTTTGGGAAAAGCCTTGGTTCTGTCTAAATAAAAGGCACTTTTGCTTTTATCCAAACTATAATTTCCTTGATTGTTGCTTGCCAAAGTTGCTGCCACTCCATGCGCATCTCGCATCAAAAAATCAGTAGCATCCACTAAATACTTTCCGTTTTTTTCTTCTTTGATCACAAATCCATGCAACACCGATTTGGCAAAAGCTTCTTTTACAGATTCTTTTTCCTCTACATTATCGGTAATTGCTCTAAAGTTTTGATTGGGTTGAATCAGTAAAATTTTGTTGCCAGCTTTTTTGAAAAACACCACTACTCCATCACCCAATTGACCTCTATCTAAGCCAATATCATTAGACCCAATGCCTTGCGAAAGTGCGTTTACATATAAAAACTCTTGATCTAGTTTACTGATTTCCAAAAAGATTTTATCCGAAGTTTCATCATAATAAAAAGTGACATACCCATCGAATTTGGTAATGCCTTTTTGAAGTTTATTTCCTGTTTTCTCCTCAAAAAACTGTGAAAAAGAGTTCAAACTTATTAAAATAAAAGCTATCAAAAAGGTTCTTTTTTGCATGATGTATAATTTTTGATAAAACTACAAATAACTCGCATTGTTTTCAAGTTGAAATTTTAAAAATTCAGTTATTTTTGCAGAAATTATGATTACACTAGAACACTTAAAGGATATTACTGTCAGAATCGAAAAGCTGCATTCGTATTTAGAAATCGATAAAAAGCTGATTCAGATAGCCAATGAAGAAGAAAAAACAGCGAATCCCGACTTTTGGAATCACCCAAAAGAAGCCGAAGTTTTGCTAAGAGAACTCCGTTTTAAAAAGAAATGGGTAGCTGATTATCAGGATGTAAAATCATTGAACGAAGATTTGAATGTGTTGTTCGAATTTTACAAAGAAGGTGATGTTGAAGAAGCTGAAATGGAGGAGCAATTTGAAAAAACGCGTTCTTTTTTAGAAGATATTGAGTTTAAAAACATGCTTTCGGAAGAAGGAGATTCGCTCTCTGCAGTGATTCAAATTACAGCTGGTGCAGGTGGTACAGAAAGTTGCGATTGGACAGAAATGTTGTATAGAATGTACACCATGTGGGCAGAAAAGCAAGGCTTTAAACTAAAAACACTCAACTATCAAGAAGGAGATGCAGCAGGTATAAAAACCGTAACTGTAGAAATTGAAGGCGATTATGCCTTTGGTTGGCTAAAAGGCGAAAATGGTGTGCACAGATTGGTGCGCATTTCTCCTTTTGATAGCAATGCCAAACGTCATACCAGTTTTTCATCCGTTTATGTGTATCCTGTGGCAGACGATTCTATAGAAATTGACATCAATCCTGCTGATATCGAGATCACTACTGCACGTTCAAGTGGTGCTGGTGGACAAAATGTAAACAAAGTAGAAACCAAAGTACAGCTATATCACAAACCTACAGGCATCCAAATTCAGTGCTCCAACTCTCGTTCACAACATGATAATAGAGCCACTGCTTTGCAGATGTTAAAGTCGCAATTGTATGAAATTGAGTTGAAAAAACAACAAGCTGCCAGAGCCGATATTGAAGCCAACAAGATGAAAAATGAATGGGGAAGCCAAATCAGAAACTATGTGATGCATCCTTATAAATTGGTGAAAGATGTTCGAACAGGCCACGAAACTGGCAATGTGGATGCAGTGATGGATGGCAATATCAACGCATTTTTAAAAGCTTTTTTAATGCTGAATGGGCAGAATGAGTAAGAGGGTTGAGTTTTTAGTTTTGAGGGTTAAGGATTTGATAGTTTAAGGGTTTCTATTGTTTCTGTTGTTTAATTAAATCATTACCTCATTATATCATTACCTCATTAAATCATTATCTCATTAGTTCAATATCTCATTTATACAACATCTCATTTCTCCAAGTCCCTTAGTTATTTTTATCCAACATATTTTACAAGTTTTCACCTAAAAAATAACAATTGTGAATGCCCTTAAAATAGAGGGTTTGCGACAATTTTCATTTTTAAATTATTGTATATAAGCAAGTTAAAACATTAAACTTTGAGGCATTATTACTCAAAAATGGCAAAATTGTTAACAGATAACCGCAAATTGTGAATAAGTATCATTTGTTTATATTAATATTAAGTTGGAATTTTACCACGAGCAAACTTAGTAACTCAAACGTTCATTATGTATTCGTAGAAAAGACCAATAATCCATTAGAAAAGAACGATGTTAAGAACTTCGTGAAAAGATAATTGCCTTTTTTAATTTGATTTCTAAAACAACGTTTAGATTTGCTCAGACATAAAAAAAAGCCTTAAAATTGGACCTTTAAGACTTTTTAGGTAACACTTGAGAAGTGCCTTGTTTTTCACACAACAATATTACAACACTTCTCAAACTTACCAAAATTTATTTTCAATTGTTAATAAAAAAGCAGCTATCCAAGCTGTGATGGTAATTGCTTATGGATTAGTTTCTACAAACAGAATGCTATAAACAGTAAAAAATAACAAACTGTTTATTTAGTGTATCACGAAAAATCGTTCGTTGTACTGCCAAAAACACTGGCAACATTCTTCTGAAAACGTAGAGATAAGTGTCGTTCATCAAACTCTATAACATTAAGGTGATATTCTATTTTAAAAATTAAAAAAAATAATAAATTTATGGTAAGAATCATACCCATAAGCAAAAGTAACCCGCAAGATACAACAGCGGACAACAAGTTTTACGCGCAAGCAGTAGCTACGGGTAAAACAGACTTAGAACGATTGGCATACCTTGTCTCGAACCAAAGTACGGTGAGAGAAGGTGATTGCTATGCCGTAATTTTGTCATTGGTGCACAACATCATGGACGAGTTAAAGCAAGGTCGCATTGTGAAACTTGATAAATTAGGGTCATTTCAGATTGCTGTCAGCTCGGAAGGAGTTGCAACTATTGAGGAAGTTGGCGGTAATATTATCAAAGATGTTCGTGTCAATTTTAGACCCGACCAGCGATTGAAAGACGGTATCAACATGACTACCGTTTCTTTTACCAAAGGCAGTTAAATAGCCGTCGTTTTACAAACGAGTGTTTTATGAACGAAAACCTCAACAGCCTTGCTGTTGGGGTTTTTTATTTGCTCTATTTTTTGGTAAAATTGCAGTGCAGTAACGTACTTTTTGGTGCGCAACTTTGTACTCATTGCAGTGCAACAACGGAAGAATTGCAGCGCTGCAAACAACTGAAAGCTGTGCAGTGATTTTTTGTTGCTGTGCTGTTTTTTTTAAAAAAACCCCTTTAAGTAGTTGTAATTACTTTTTCCTATAAAAACACCCCACACCCCTACTTTTTAAACCCCACAAAACAAAAAGTTATTCACAATATGATGTTTTTTGCGAACAGTTTTGGTGTATGTGGGAGTGATTATATCTCAGATTTGACAACTTTTTGAAAGTTGTCAAATCTTTACAATGCACAAAAATCACCTACAAAGAATACTTTTTATAAATAGTTTTTGGTGTTTTTATACCGTGTTTTTCCTTATTAACTTAAAGGGAAAAACACTGTTTTTTGTTTTGCAGTTTTTCTGTTTTATTTCTTCTTATTTTATCTTTTTGATGAACTCATGCAAAAAATATATATTTATTGCTAGTTAAAAAGTTATTACAGAAAAAATAAAGTGTCAATTTATGTAATTGGTTCATAAGTAATCGTTATTTTAGCTTGCTGAACTTTTTTTAGTTTAAAAATGAATAAGAAAAACCTATCTGAAAGAGATATTTGTACCAAATTTATAACGCCTGCTGTTGAAAAGTCGGGATGGAATAAGCTCAATCAATTATTGGAAGAAGTTACTTTTACAGATGGTAAAATACACGTAAGGGGAAAACTTACTGCAAGAGGAAATAAAAAACGTGCAGACTATATTCTTTACTATAAACCCAATATTCCTGTTGCTATTATTGAAGCAAAAGACAATAAACATTCTGTAAGAGCAGGTATTCAGCAGGCTTTAGACTATGCAACAATTTTAGATATTCCTTGTGTTTTTAGTAGCAATGGGGATGGTTTTTTGTTTCACGACAGAACAGCCACAGACGGAAATATAGAAACAGAAATTGATATTGACAATTTTCCTACTCCTGAAGAACTCTGGGAGAAATATAAAAAATACAAAGGAATTACCACAGCAGCTGCTGAGAAAATTGCTTCGCAAGATTATTTTTTTGACGGAACAAACCGAAAGCCAAGATATTACCAACAAATCGCTATCAATAGAACTGTAGAGGCAATTGCCAATGAACAAAACCGAATTATTTTGGTGATGGCTACTGGAACAGGGAAAACATATACCGCATTTCAAATCATTCACCGACTTTGGAAAAGTGGTGCTAAAAAGCGAATCCTTTTTTTAGCTGATAGAAATGCACTCATAAACCAAACACGTAGAGGAGATTTTAAACATTTTAAAGATAAAATGACGGTTGTTAAACAACGTCAAATTGATAAAAGTTATGAAATTTATTTGGCGCTTTATCAGGGATTGACTGGCTCAGATGAAGATGCGAATGTTTACAAACAGTTTTCTCGTGACTTTTTTGATTTGATTGTTATAGACGAGTGCCACAGAGGAAGTGCCAAAGAAAATAGTAGTTGGAGAGAAATTTTAACCTACTTTGAAAAAGCCACTCATATTGGTTTGACAGCGACACCCAAAGAAAGTAATGAAGCTAGTAATTCAGAATATTTTGGAGAACCTGTATATACCTATTCTTTGAAACAAGGAATTGATGATGGGTTTTTAGCCCCTTATCGTGTTGTGCGTATCGCATTGAATGTGGATGCAGAAGGCTGGAGACCTCATCAAGGTAAAACCGATAAAGATGGAAATGAAATTGAAGATCGGATTTACAATCGAAAAGACTTTGATAAAAGTTTAGTTATAGAAGAACGAACAGATATCGTCGCTAAAAAACTCACAGAATTCTTAAAAGGCTATGATCGCTTTGCAAAAACTATTGTGTTTTGTGTGGATATTGACCATGCAGAACGAATGAGAACTGCTTTGGCGAAACACAATCCTGACTTGGTTGCTGATAATTACAAATATATCATGCAAATCACTGGAGATAATGACGAAGGAAAACGTGAACTAGACAACTTTATCAATCCTGAAGAAAAATATCCTGTGATTGCAACTACTTCAGAATTGATGACAACTGGTGTAGATGCCCAAACTTGTAAAGTAATTGTATTGGATGCAAATATCAATTCAATGACCAAATTCAAGCAAATTATAGGACGTGGAACCCGAATCAATGAAGAACATGGAAAACTATTTTTTACCATCTTAGACTTTAGAAATGCCACAGACTTGTTTGCTGACCCTCAATTTGATGGAGACCCAATCAGAGTAAAACCTGTTACAGAAACTTCTGATTTGGGCGATATTATCAGTGAAGAAGAACAAAATGAAAGTCCTATCATTGATTTAGAAACAGGTGAAGAAGTAGAAATTAGTATTCCTAAAATTCGATATCCAGAAGAAGAAACTAATGCAGCTGGCGCACATGAACCTAGAAGAAAAGTATATGTAAATGGCATCGATGTTTCTGTTTTGATAAGCCGTGAAATGTATTTTGACCAACATGGAAAACCCATCACAACAAGTTTAAAAGACCATACTAAAGAAATTATACAAGGGAACTTTGTTTCATTAAATGACTTTTTAAATACTTGGAATGCTACAGACCGTAAAGAAGCAATTATAGCCCAATTGCAAGAGCAGGGTGTTATGGTTGAAGCACTTTATGAAGCTGTTGGAAAACAAGTTGATTTGTTTGATTTGATTTGCCATATTGCCTACGACCAACCACCATTGACAAGATTGGAAAGAGCTAACAACGTAAAAAAACGAAATTACTTTACCAAATACGGTGAAAAAGCGAAAAATGTATTGGAGGCATTGCTAGATAAATATGCGGATGAAGGGATTGCCAATATTGAAAGTTTCGAGGTTTTAAGAGTAAATCCGTTTGATAAATTTGGCTCACCATTAGAAATTATCAATCAATTTGGTAGTAAAGCAAATTATTTACAAGCCGTTAAGGAGTTAGAAATTGAATTGTATAAAACTGCATAACAAATTAGGGTTTGTTGCGAATCGTTTGATCATGGTTTCTTCACTCAATAGACATAAAAAATGAAAGAAGAAAAAGAAAATAGTAAAGGTTTTATACCACTGCATGGTGGTTACAGAAATTTGATAACCTATCAGAAATCTGAAATTATTTATGATGGTACCATCTACTTTACCAAACGATTTTTTCATAAATATGATAGAACCATTGATCAAATGGTGCAAGCTGCAAGGAGTGGCAAACAAAATATTGTTGAGGCAAGCATGGCATCAGGCACTTCTAAAGAAATGGAAATAAAGCTAACGAATGTCGCAAGAGCATCTTTAGAAGAATTATTAATTGATTATGAAGATTTTTTAAGAACCAACAAATTACCCAAATGGGAAAAAGACCACAAATTGGTTGCTAGATTGCGTGAACTAAACAAAATACCCAATGCCAATTACGAAACATTTAAAAAGGCAATTGAAAATGAAAGCCCCGAAATTTGTGCAAATGCAATGATTGGGTTGATAAAAGTGGTAAGCTATTTATTAAGTAAACAAATACAAACATTAGAAACAGCTTTTATAAACGAAGGTGGTTTAAAAGAGAGAATGACAAAAGTTAGAATTGAGCAAAGAAGAAAAAATAATACTTAACAATAAAGGACTTTAAGGACACTTAGGACGTCAATCAACGTCCTACAAGTCGTTAATTTCCTTAGGATATAATAACAAAAATAAACCATGAGTAACATAGGAGGCGTAATAAAAAGCATACAAAAAATAATGTGGCAAGACACAGGGCTTAATGGCGATGCACAACGCATTGAGCAATTGGGTTGGATGCTTTTCTTGAAAATATTTTCTGATAAAGACAAAGAATTGGAATTGTTAGATGATAGCTACACATCGCCAATACCTGACAAATTTCATTGGATAAAAGAAAAAGGCAATTGGGCAGGTGATGATGAAGGCATGACAGGTGATGAACTCTTAGAGTTTGTGGACAGGCAACTGTTCCCTGCATTGCGAAATTTAGATTTAAGCACAGGCAACCAACGCGCAATTATTGTGCGTGAAGTTTTTGAAGGCAACAACAACTATATGAAAAGCGGTATCAACATTCGTAAGGTGTTGAACAAACTGAACGAAATTGATTTTAACATTGCCAAAGATCGTCATGCGTTTGGCGAACTCTACGAAACCATTTTAAAGGAATTGCAAAGTGCTGGCAAAAGTGGTGAGTTTTACACACCAAGAGCTATTACACAATTCATTACAGAAATTATCAATCCCCAATTGGGCGAAAAAATATTGGATCCTGCATGTGGTACAGGTGGTTATTTAACCTGTGCTATAGAACATTTAAAAAAGCAAGCCAAAAACATTGAAGAACGCAAAAGCATTGAACAAAACATTGCAGGTTGGGAATACAAACCTTTGCCTTATTTGTTGGCAACCACCAATCTTATTTTGCATGATATTGAAATACCCAACATTAAGTTTGGGGATGCTTTAGACCAACCTTTGAGCGCCTTTACCGAAAAACACCGTGTAAACGTCATCTTGGCAAATCCGCCATTTGGTGGCATTGTAGCGAATAACAACGAAGCCAATTTTCCGCAAACCTATCGAACCAAAGAAAGTGCCGACTTGTTTTTAATACTGATGATTCATTTGCTAAAGCAAGATGGACGTGCAGGTATTGTGTTGCCTGATGGTAGCCTTACAGGCGATGGCGTAAAACAACGCATTCGCCAAAAATTAGTAGAAGATTGCAATTTGCACACTATTATTCGTTTGCCAAATTCGGTTTTTCAACCCTATGCAAC
>DAIUBY010000018.1:15749-37554 GCA_036846425.1 Polaribacter sp. | reverse complement strand
GACTTTTAGTTTACTTTTCTTTTCTTTTTCTGTTTCTTATTTGTTTTAAAAGAAGTTTAATGATGTAAAACTAAATTATATTTATTTAGATAAATTTCCTTTTTTAGTTTCTTTCATTTCTTCTTATTTCAATTTTTTTTTCATCAGATTTTCTAATACTAGTATTGTTTCTTTCAGGAACACTTCTTCTAGAATTTGATTCATTTAATTTCTTATCATCATTTGAATTTCTTTCTATTTCTCTTCTTGAATTTTCAGTGTTATCTAAATTTCTATTTCCAGTATTATTTCTTTCAGTGATAATTCTTCTAGAATTTGATTCATTAATATTATTGTTATCATTGGTATTTCTTACAATTTCTCTCCTAGAATTTTCAGAGGTATCAGATTTTCTATAGCTATTTATATTTCTGGCGATTTCTCTTCTATTATTGCTTTCCGCAACATTTTTTCTTCTTTTGATTATAGAATTTTCATCTGCAAAATTGTTGTTACCATTTGATCTGTAGTAATAAAAATCACGGTCTTCTCTAAATCTTGTATAGTTTCTATCAAAATCTCTGTTCGAAAAAAATGAATCATTATAGTTGTAAATTCTTCCAAAATTTATAGAAAAACGAACACCATTATCGTAATAAAAATCATGAACATTTCCTCTAAAAATTTGATATCCATATCTGTCATAAAAAACGCGTAAATCTCCAACACTAGCCAATTGTCCTCTACTATAATTTATGAAAACTGATCCAATTCGAGTTACATTTCCAAAGCGATCATAATTGATAAAAACATTTCCAACACTTCGAATTCTTCCTCTAAAATCACGATGAATTCTTATTCCTCTTTGATAGCTATTGGAAGTGTCAAAATCAAAATCCCCATTAGTAAAAACAAAAAATTCGATACCTCTTTCAAAGAAATTTACAGCATTATTGTAGTTATAATTTACAAAAAATCTGTTCGAATTATTTTCTTCTGCTTTTAAATTTGAAACAGAAATCATTCCAATGATTCCTGCTAAAATAATAATGCTTTTTTTCATGATTTCTAATTTTTATTGATTTTGCTTACTCTTTTTGCTTTTCAGCTTCCGCATTTGTTTTACATTTTCCAAATAGTGTGCCAAAATGCATTTTAAAATGAAGAGGTTTTTTATAAGAATTTTAAAGTATTTTTAAAAAATAATGTTCTGAGTTTGTAAATACTTTACTTTTATACGACTTATACATAAAATTATTTCATGATTAATGCCATCGAATTCAATTTACAAAGAGGAATTAAATTGCTTAATAATCTTTCTGAATTAGAATATTCAAATGAATCAATTCCTCCTTATTATTCAAGTATTGGATGTCATATTAGGCATATTTTAGATGTTTTTGCGTGTGCTTTTAATGGTTTGGAATCAAAAAAAATAGACCTTACAAATCGTGAGCGAAATCAATTAGTAGAACAAAAAATTGATTTTGGAATTGCTTATTTTGAGGAAATTATTGATAAAATAAATTCATTTTCAGAAACAGATTTACAAACTGAAATTATTTTAATTGATGATTTAGGATTGGGAAAAATGGAGGCAAAAACCACTTTGTCAGCAGTATTAATTCAAGCTCATAGCGATGCAATTCACCATTTTGCAAGTATTGGGTATAGTATTTATCAATTAGGAATTGCATTGCCTGATGCTAATTTTGGATATAATCCAACAACTCCAAAAAATATTTTAAAATAGAATAATGCTTTATTTTAACGAATGTAAAGCAGTTAATTTTTTTGAATATTTTTTTAATTCTCTAATTTCTTTCCAAAAAAGGAGTGCTTTTTTATAAGGAATTTTATAAATTTTATGGTTAGTTGTTGCAATTTCAAAGGCAATTTTCCAGTGATTTCTTATGGATTTTAATGCACTAAAATAGGTTGATTTCTCAGTATCATACATGTGTGTTGGCTCTGAAATAATACCATTAATTTCTAAAATTTTAAAGTTTTTTCCATTTTTTAAGTCCTCAAAATTATCATATTTGATGTCAATTCTGCCATAAAACCAACCTGGAATTTTCGCATTTAATATATCAAAAGTTGAAATTAATTCTTTAGAAATCAAGTGATTTCCATTTATAAATTGTGTTCCTTTACAATGATTTCCAATTACAGAAAGCTGATATTCTTTATTTTTTTCAATAACTAAATTTACTATTTCTTTATGCTTTTCAAAAATTAAATCTTTGTACAAAAAAGCTCTTTTATCTGAAATTACTAGCTCTTTAAGGGTAGAATTTCCATCACCTGTTATGGTTAGAAACTTTTTTAAAGTTATAGAAGTTATAACTCCATTTTGCTGAGTTGGATTTCTTGAATAAAAAATACCACATTCATTTTTAAAGTCAATAAATTCTTGAATGATAAAATCGATTTCAAATTTTTGTAAGTAATTTTTCAATTCTATTGTTGAATGAATTTTTTCAACTAACAATCCACGAAATCCAATATCTGGTTTTGCAATTACTGGAAATTGGATTTTTGCTCCATGAATTTTTTCAATTGTTTTTTCAATATTTTCTCCTTTAGCATGAAAAATACTTTTTGGTTTGAATTCTTCAGGAATCAAAGCTAAAGTTTGAAATTTACTTTCAGTACCATTTCCTGAACTTATTATGCCAGGATTTGCTGCACTAAAAAAAACTAGATTTTTAGCTTTTACAGCTAAAAACAAACCATAAGGAATGTTTGGAATATAAAATAAAGAAGATGGCCAATATTCCCAGTGAAATATTTTATATAAAATATTGTATTTCAATGAATTAATCTTCATTGAAAAAAGCTTTTCTCAAAATTGAAAAAGCTTTAAAAGCAAAATAAATCGTGAAAATAATACCAAAAAGACCAAGAATTATCAAAAAATAGGCTAAGTAAATTTTTGGTGTTTCTTTGAATTTTTCAATTCCTTTAAATCCCATTGTGGTGATTATGGGAGTAATTATAAATAGGATTACTAAAATTGCCAATCTGATAAATCCTTTTCTCAATAAATTAATGTCTATGCTCATTTTTTAAAATTTAAAAGTGCATTTCTCACATTTCCATACTTTTTCAATAGTTCATTTGCTTCTTTTTGGTCGATATTTAGCTCATTTATCAACATTTTTTCGCCTCTTTCTACCAATTTATGATTAGAAAGTTGCATATCAACCATTTTATTTCCTTTTATTTTTCCTAATTGTATCATTGTGGAAGTTGAAATCATGTTCAAAACTAATTTTTGAGCAGTACCAGCTTTCATTCTTGAGCTTCCTGTTACAAATTCAGGCCCAACTATTACTTCAATTGGAAATTTTGAAACTTTTGATAATGGACTATTTTTATTGCAAGTAATGCATGATGTTGTGATATTATTTTCATTGCATTTTTGCAAAGCAGAAATCACATAAGGTGTTGTTCCTGAAGCTGCTAATCCAATTACAACATCATTTTTCGATACAGAAAATTTTTGTAAATCTTCCCATCCTTGAGTTACAGAATCTTCAGCAAATTCCACAGCTTTTCTAATTGCTGTATCACCTCCAGCAATCAAACCAACAACCAATTCATGTGGAACTCCAAAAGTTGGAGGACATTCAGATGCATCTAAAATGCCTAATCTTCCTGAAGTTCCTGCTCCAAGGTAAAAAATTCTGCCACCATTTTTGAGTTTTTCAACAGTTTGGAGTACTAATTTTTCTATTTGCGGAATTGATTTTTGAACAGCAAATGCAACAGTTTGATCTTCTTTATTGATGTTAGTCAACAACTCGTTTACAGTCATCTTTTCTAGATGATTGTAATTGGAATCTTGCTCTGTAATTTTGATGAAAGTCATTCTTCAAAAGTACATTTTTTATGAATTGAAAAAACATCAATTTTAGTTCTTTTCAATCAAGTTTAATGTTTTACTATCAGTTTCAGAAATATGAAAATAACCTAATGGGAATTTTGATTCATCTGTGTTATTAATCATATTTCCAAGTAAAGACGAAGGCACAGTTTCAAAAGGACCACCTGCATTTTGTCCACTTTGATCAATTAATACTCTGTAATAGGTATAAAATTCTTTTGAAATTCCTGACATTTTTATGTTGACAGTTGTTGGGAGTGTGATGTCTTCTTCATCATAAAAATAAGAGAAGTTATAATTTGAACCATTAAAAAATCGATCTTCTATAGTTAAAAATAATTTTTTTGAAAAATCAAATAGATAAAAATTTTCTTGAGTTCCATCATCAGAAAATTCAACTTTTACTTCAGTTTCATTGCCAGAAAATAAGGTTTCATTACCTTGAATTACACTTGTTAATGGTGTTGATTTTATTCTGGTTGCTGTTCCTTTATATATATTATTTTCATGAATTATTGTCAATTCATATATTACATTTTCAGCAGGAATAAATGAAATAGTGGGTTCGTAATTTCCATCAGCATTTGCATCAGAAAAATTGATGATGGAATTATCAGCTAAATTTGTTAAAAAAACTGTTGCATTGGTTACAGCTGGAATTGTCTCATCAAAATAATCTGCTGATTTAGAAAGTTTTACAACTGTATTTGCACGAACTGGATTTTCGGTAAAATACACTTCAAAAACCGCATCAATAATCAATTTTGGTGTTGTTGATGGAACTTCAATTTCTACCACTTTTTCACAATTTGCAAAAAACAACATCAATAAAATTGGAAGTATATAGCTCTTTTTCATTGTATTAAAATTTAAAATTGTAAGTAACTGAAGGAACCAAACCAAAAATGGATGTTTGAATTGCCTCATTTCTAAAAGTTTCTCTATTTTCTCTAAAATTGATAGAAGCTGCATTCATGCGTCCGTACAAATTGTACAATCCAAAAACCCATTCTGCTTGCCATTTTCTATTGATATTTTTGCTTGGAGTTAATGTTGCAGAAATATCTAATCTATGATATGCAGGCAATCTGTCCGCATTTCTTCTGTTATCATCAAAAATAGGAACATTCAAACCCTGAACTTCATATTGTCCAACAGGATAATTGGTTGGTTGTCCTGTTTGAAATAAAAAATTCGCATTGAATTTCCATTTTTTGTTCAGTTCATAACTTCCATTTATAGAAATATCATGCGTTTTATCAAAAGGTGTATTGTACCATTTTCCTTGATTTATACCAGGTTCGTTTGCATTTCTTCCTGGAGTTTGTTGCTCGGATTTTGAGAGCGTGTAAGCCAACCAACCTTTAAAATCTCCTTCATTTTTTTTCAATAAAACTTCCAAACCATAAGCTCTTGCTTGTCCATTTAAAATTACTGTTTCAATTTCGTTGTTAGCAATCAAATTCGCGCCATTAATATAATCAATTCTGTTTTGAATGTCTTTGTAAAAAGCTTCAGTTTCAAATGAATACGCTCCATTCTTGATGGTTTTAAAATAGCCGATTGCAAATTGATCTAAAATTTGTGGTCTAATATAACGTCCACTTGGCGCCCAAACATCCAATGGAGTTGGAGATGCTGTATTGGAAAGCAAGTGTAAATATTGCGCCATTCTGTTGTAACTTGCTTTGATTGATTCGCTGTCATTTATCATATACGAAACTCCAAATCGAGGTTCAAAATTATTAAAACTGCTAATAATATCACTTCTCTTAAAAGTTTCAATTCCTGATGCAACTGCAGATTCGTATTTTTTAAATTGTTCGTTATAAACTACAGGTTGATTGTTTGCATACACATTCAATTCATCTTGTCCCAAACGTAAAAAATTACTAAAACGAACACCATATTGCAACGTTAAATTTTCATTTATTTGATGTTCAGCATCAATGTAAGCTGCAAATTCATTGGCATATTTGTCAATTAATTTCTCTGGAAGAATTCCTGAAGTAGGTCTGTTTGGAATAATTTCACCCGGATTAAATTTGATGTAAATATTATTGATTCCGTAACTTAATTTGAAATTTTCATTGATATAATTTTTGAAATCATATTTCAAATTGAAATTTGTGATTCCTGAATCCCATTCAAATCCAACAAAATCTAGAATTAATCCATAAAAATAATCGGAATAAATCAATGATAAATTCGAGAAAATTTTGTCAGAGAATAAGTGGTTCCAACGTAAATTAACCACATTGTTTCCGTATTTATTTACAAAGTTATCACTCACACCAAAAATATCTTTTCCAAAATACGTGGATAAAAACAAGTTGTTGCGATCATTAAATCGATAATTTATTTTAGAATTTACATCATAAAAATACGCTTTGTTGTCATTGTCAAACAAGGGTAAAAAAAGATGCGCATACGAAGCTCTTCCTCCAATTAAAAACGAACTTTTTTCTTTTTCAATTGGTCCTTCAGCTAATAATCTGCTAGAAACCAATCCAATACCACCTGTTAAATTAAAATCTTTACTATTTCCTTCTTTTTGATAAATATCTAAAACTGACGACAATCTTCCTCCAAAACGTGCTGGAATTCCCCCTTTATATAATTTTACATCCTTGATAACATCTGGATTAAAAACGGAGAAAAATCCAAATAAATGCGATGAATTGAAAACAATAGCTTCGTCTAAAAGAATCAAATTTTGGTCTGCAGCACCACCTCTAACATTAAATCCTGATGCACCTTCACCAGCACTTGTAACGCCAGGTAATAATAACAACGATTTGATGATATCAGCTTCGCCCAAAACCACAGGAATTTGTTTGATAGTTGCTGCAGAAAGTTTATTTACGCCCATTTGTGGCGTTTTTACATTCAATTTTTCGATATCTGCTTCAATGATAATTTCATCCAAACTTTCAGCAATTTCTTTTAGTTTGAAGTTTTTTGAAATTTTTTCAGATAAATCAATGGTTTCCGCAATTGTTTTATAACCAATATAACTTACTTGAATTTTATAAGTTCCTTTAGGAATTGTAATAGAATAAAATCCATATTCGTTGGTAGTTGTTCCTGAATTTAATTCTGGAAAAAAAACAGAGACTCCAATTAAAGTTTCGTTGTTTATATTGTCATAAACTGTTCCACTAAGAGTGATTTTTTCTTGACTAAAAGCAACAAAAGTGATGAAAAAAAGAATGAAAAATATCTTTTTAAAGTGTAGCATTTTTTGTTTATTGATTTGATTTTTTCAGTCAACAAAAGTAGGATTTAATAATGATAAGAATACGTTAAATTTATTGATTTTAGTTTGTAAGTATGAAGTTTTAAATTTTAAATAAATTTAATTCCTCAAAAATTTAAATTTCTTTCTGTTTAGCAATAAATAATTGATATTTAAACAGTTTAAATTCAATTTACACTTTATAAATCAAAAAGCCTCCAATTTTTTGGGGGCTTTTTAGTTGTTTTTTTAAAATATTTTTTATTGTAAAATATCATTGAAAGTATTGCTTGGTCTTAAAGCTTTGTTTGCTAAATCTTCATCTGGTTTATAATATCCACCAATATTAACCGATTTTCCTTGAATTGCATTTAGTTCAGATATAATTTGATTTTCATTTTCCCTTAATGCTTTAGCAATTGGTAAAAATTCTGATTGTAATTCAGCGTCTTTCTTTTGTTTTGCCAAAGCTTCTGCCCAATAAAGTGCCAAATAAAAATGCGAACCTCTAACATCTAACTCACCAACTTCTCTAGAGGGAGATTTATCTTCATCTAAAAAAACATCTGTAGCTTCATCCAAAGTTTCCGCTAAAATTTGTGCTTTTGGATTGTTATTAGTAATTCCCAAATGTTCTAAAGAAACTGCCAATGCTAAAAATTCACCCAAAGAATCCCAGCGTAAATGATTTTCTTCTAAAAATTGTTCAACGTGTTTTGGAGCAGAACCTCCTGCACCAGTTTCAAACAAACCACCACCATTCATTAAAGGAACAATAGAAAGCATTTTTGCAGATGTTCCAACTTCTAAAATTGGAAATAAATCCGTTAAATAATCACGCAATACATTCCCTGAAACAGAAATGGTATCTTGTCCTTTTACCAATCTTTCCATGGTAAAGATGGTTGCTTCAAATGGAGCTAAAATTCTGATATCTAAATTAGTAGTATCATGATTTTGTAAGTATTTATCAACTTTTTTGATGATTTCAGCATCATGCGCTCTGTTTTTATCCAACCAAAAAACAGCTGGAGTTTCAGATAATTTAGCTCTTGTAACTGCTAGTTTTACCCAATCTTGAATTGGTAAATCTTTGGTTTGACACATTCTCCAAATATCTCCTTTTTCAACAGTGTGTTCAGTTAAAAGGTTGTTGTTTTCATCAAAAACTTGCACTTTTCCATCTTTAGAAATTTCAAAAGTTTTATCGTGTGAACCATATTCTTCAGCCTGTTGCGCCATCAAACCAACATTGGGAACAGTTCCCATGGTTGTAGGATCAAAAGCGCCATTTTTTTTGCAGAAATCAATAGTTGCTGTGTAAATTCCAGCATAAGTACTATCTGGAATGATGGCTTTTGTATCTTGTAATTTTCCCTCTTTATTGTACATTTTTCCAGAAGTACGAATCATTGCAGGCATTGATGCATCAATAATCACATCAGAAGGAACATGTAAATTTGTAATTCCTTTTTCAGAATTTACCATGGTAACAGCAGCTTTTTGATTGAAAATAGTTTCGATATCTGCTAAAATTGCTGATTTTTCTGTTGCTGGAAGTTGATCAAGATTTGCTAACAATTGGCCAAATCCATTATTAGCATCAACACCAATGTTGTCAAATGTTTGACCATGTTTTTTGAACAATTCTTTAAAATAAGTTTTAACTATATGTCCAAAAATGATAGGATCAGAAACTTTCATCATGGTTGCTTTCATATGAAAAGACAACAACAATCCTTGTTTTTTTGCATCTGAAATTTCATTTTCCAAGAAATCAAGCAAGTCTTTTTTACTCATAACAGTGGCATCAATTATTTCTCCTTTAAGCAAAGAAATTTCTTTTCTTAGTGGAGTTTTTGATCCATCATTTGCGGTATGAATTATTTTAATTGTTGTTGGATTTTCAACAGTTACTGATTTTTCATTATTGAAAAAATCACCTTTTTTCATGGTTGCCACGTGTGTTTTGGAATCAGCAGTCCATTTTCCCATTGAATGAGGATTTTTACGAGCATAGTTTTTTATAGCTTTTGGAGCTCTTCTGTCAGAATTTCCTTCACGCAAAACTGGATTTACAGCTGAACCTTTCACTTTATTGTACAAAGACAAGACTGTTTTATCTTCATCAGTTTTTATTTCATCAGGGTAATTTGGAATTACATAACCCAATTTTTGTAACTCAGCAATTGCCTCTTTTAATTGAGGTACAGAAGCACTGATGTTTGGTAATTTTATGATATTTGCTTCTGGTTTAGTTGCTAAATCGCCTAAAATTTTCAATGCATCTTCTACTTTTTGTGCATCAGTAAGATAATCAGAAAAATTTGCTAAAATTCTTCCAGCCAACGAAATATCTTTTGTTTCAATTTCAATATCAGAGGATTTTGTAAATGCTTGAACAATTGGTAAAAAAGAACGAGTTGCTAACGCAGGCGCTTCATCGGTTTTGGTGTATAAAATTTTAGCCATTAGTATTTGGTTTTCTAAGTGTAATACTTAAATTAAAAAAAATGATTGATTTTGCTAATGATTTAAGCGGTGCAAATTTA
The DNA here is from genome assembly GCA_036846425.1 of Polaribacter sp. Taxonomy (GTDB): domain Bacteria; phylum Bacteroidota; class Bacteroidia; order Flavobacteriales; family Flavobacteriaceae; genus Polaribacter. The sequence continues at coordinate 27,893 of DAIUBY010000018.1, read as the reverse complement.
AGTATTTATAACGAGAATATTATTGTTATAAATTTATAAATTCCCCTAAAACGATGAGAATAATTTAAAAAAAACAACTTTATTGAAATTGTTTAAAAATTAAAAGCCATATCATTACTAATAATGATATGGCTTCTTGAAATAGTCTTATACACTGCTTTGTATTGTTACGTTGCAAATGAAAGTTGCCTTTCATATTTCTTTTTCAAGAAATTATAGGTTACTATCTCAGTTTTGAAACATCAATTTTTCTTTTTCTGATGAGAAATTTTTATTTGATGTTTCAGGTTGTTGTTTTTCCAACTTTCAAAATCACAATTTTTAATAATTACACAATAAACTGACTTTTAATCGTTCATATTTTTTTAAACAAACTTTCATTGTACTAAAAAATAGTTTTGTAATTTTTAAAGATTCCAAACAACTATATAAAGAACGTTGCTTTATAATTTACTAGTTTTTAAAAATTCGTTCAAATGAAAAATTAAAATCTACTTATAAATGATATTGTAAAATTACTGTTGAATATTAAAAAAACAAATTTTTTAATCAATTAGAAATCAACATAATATCAACCGAAGTTATTAACAATTGTTTATAAAAAAAAGCGTTGTATTTTTTACAACGCTTTTTTTTAATTTTATTTGAAAGAAGATTAAAATCTTTTTTCAGTGATTCTAGCTTTTTTACCTGTAAGATCTCTAAAGTAGAAAATTCTTGCTCTACGAACTTTACCTTTTTTGTTTACTTCAATTTTTTGAATTGATGGCAAGTTTACTGGAAAAATTCTTTCAACACCAACAGTTCCAGACATTTTTCTGATTGTAAATGTTTCAGAAGCTCCTGAACCTCTTTTTTGGATAACAACACCTCTAAAAAACTGAGTACGTGTTTTTGCACCCTCTTTAATTTCGTAATAAACTGTGATTGTATCACCTGCAGCAAAATCTGCAAATTCTTTTTTTGTTACAAATTCGTCTTGAACAAATTTTATTAAAGATTCCATATCTTAAATATTTTATGATTATCTAAAACAACATTCACGATTCTCGTCAGAGGTTAGATTAGCGAGCGCAAACTTATGAATTAATTTAGTTTCTTGAAAATAAAATTTAATGAATTTTCGATTGATAATTTTCGCAGTAAAAAACCCAAAATTTCCGAACTTCTTTTTCATTAATTTTAATGATAATTGGTTCTAATTCAGTGATTTTTTCGAAATAATGTTTCAATTCTGGATGCAATTCTTCTTTCTTTTTTGCATCATTAAAACGCTTGTCAGAATCAATAAATAGGGCGTTTTTTGAGTTTAATTTTGATAAATCATCACCCAAATAATCAAAATGCAACGCAGGCAAACCAATGATATTTTGCGCATACACTTTTTGATTCATGTAAAAATTTAAAGAAGAACTTGTTTTGTAATTATCATCAGAAAATACAAATGAATTCGGATATTTTTCTTGCAGTTTTTCTGTTTCTAAAGCCAATTCTTTCCAACCAATCCAAGTATCATCACTTTTTATGGGAACTACATAAAATAAAACTTGAACTAAAATCAACACATGAAAAATTACTGAAAACACCAATTGCGTTTTTATCAATTTTTGTTTGATAAACATGCCTGCTAATATGATTCCTGTTATGTATGATGGCATCATCCAATTAAGTTTTACCCAGTAAATAGGCGTAATTGAGAAAAATCCAACAAAAGTTGGAATGAAAAACGCCAATAAAAAAAGCGTTTTTGCTTGTGGAATTTTAAATTTTAAAATGGCTCTTTTGATGTATTTGTATGTAAATGTGACGAATACCAAAAACAAAACAGGTAATAACAACAATAATTGATGTGCAATTGCTCCAAAAAAATTGGTTGGTGAAATTTTAAATTCTGAAATTGAACTAGTTCTTTCTGAGGATTGAAAAGTGAAAGAAGCAAAATCATGTTGATAATTCCACCAAAAAACAGGAAACATCACTAAAATTGAAATTAAAATTGACAACCAAAGCCAAGGTGATTTCAATATTTTGCGATAATCAGTGGAAAAAAGCAAAAATGCAATCAATCCAAATTGCAATAAAAGAGCTGTGTATTTACTGTTAAAAGCCAAACCCATGGCAATTCCTGCAAAAATCCAGTATTTTTTATTGTCTTCAAAAATGGCTTTATAAAGACAAATTAGACTTAATGTCCAAAATAATAATAAAGGAACATCAGGAGTGGAATTGAATGATAAAATTGAAATAAATAGGGTAGAAGTGAGTAAAATCAATGCTTTTATAGCTTTATTTTTTGATAAAAAATAAGAAGCTAATTTGTAAAAAGCGAGAATTGTGAAAGTTGTAATTGTAAAATCAGTCAATTTGATGACAAAAACTGTTTTTCCAAAAATTTCAGAAAACAATCGCAATAAATAACCAATCATTCCTGGATGATCAAAATAAGATAATGACAAATTTTGACCATATAAAAAATAATACGCGTCTTGAGGCATTAAGCCCATAAATGGAAGTACAAAAAATCGAAAAATTTGAAATCCTATAACCCAAGAAATCAGGGTATTATTTTTTATGAAAGATTTCAAATTATTCATCTTTGAGCAAATCTGGTCTTATTAATTTGGTTCTTTCAAAGGCTTTTTCCATTCTCCAATCTTCAATTTTTGGAAAATTTCCTGACAATAAAATTTCAGGAACTTTCATTCCTTCAAATTCTGCAGGACGTGTATAAATTGGTGGTGACAATAAATTGTCTTGAAAAGAGTCTGTTAATGCAGATTGTTCATCACCAATTGCACCTGGAATTAAACGTACAATCGCATCAACCAAAACAGCAGCAGCTAATTCTCCACCTGTAATTACATAATCGCCAATAGAAATTTCTTTAGTAATGTATTTGTCTCTAATTCTCTGATCTACACCTTTGTAGTGGCCAGTTAATATTAATAAATTTTCTTTTATTGATAAAGAATTTGCAGTTGATTGATTCAGCACTTTTGCATCGGGAGTCATGTAAATTAGCTCGTCATAATTTCTTTCTGATTGCAATTTTTTGATGCAATTGACAATTGGTTCCAACATCAAAACCATTCCTGCACCACCTCCAAATTGAGTGTCATCAATTTGTTTGTATTTTCCCAAACCATATTCACGCAAATCATGAATGACAATTTCAGCAATGCCACTTTGTTGCGCTCTTTTTATGATAGAATGATTAAAAGGACTTTCTAACAAATTTGGAGCAGCTGAAATGATATCAATTCTCATTTTTTTGGAAGATTTTGTATAAAATTCTTATAAATTTAATTCAATTTTTGAATTACTTTCTTTAAAAAGAGGCAAATATTCTTCAATTTTGAAGGTGTTTTTATCAAATCTTGAAGTTCTAATTTTTGCTTCTTCTTGTCTTACAATACTTCTGGCAAAGCGTCTAATTTCTGCTTTTGAAGTTAAAATCAATCCTGGAACTGGAGTACTTTCTCCATGTTCATCTTTGGCAACCATCGTAAAATAAGAAGAATTGCAATGTTTAGTTTCGCCAGTTCTAATATTTTCTGCATCTACTCGCAAACCAATAACCATTGAAGTTCGTCCTGTAAAATTAACGGAAGCTTTTAAGGTCACTAATTCTCCAACTTCAATCGGATTTACAAAATCTACTTTGTTTACTGAAGCTGTTACGCAATATTGTGCTGAATGTTTTGAAGCACAAGCAAAAGCGATTTGATCCATCATATTTAAAATATGTCCTCCATGAATTTTTCCACTAAAATTGGAATGTGAAGGCAACATTAGTTGCGTAATGACAACTTGTGAATCTTTTACATATCTAAAATTACTCATTACTTATACTTTTAGTTCTAAAATGAGGCGAATCATCTTCTGTAACTTTGGTTATAAAATAAGTAGTATCTCCCAACCAAAAAAGTGTTTTGTAACGTTCTATATAATCAACTTTTACATAGTGTCCTTGATATTTTTTGAGGTCTTCAATGACTTGTTTGTTATTTTTTTCGACTGAAAAAGTAAAGATTTGAGCGCCAGAAATTCCTTGACTTATTTCACCTTCCCAAGTTTTTATCAAAACGCCTTTTTTGCTAATTTTAATCAATTCGCCTGAACGAACACCTTCACTAAAAGTTATAAAATAGATAAAACTTATGTAAAAGACTGTAAATAAAGCGATTATTGAAAGAATAATTGTAAAAAATTTTTTCATAAGCCAAAAATACAATTAAGTTTTATTTAATAGATTTTTTTTAAAAAAATCAAGCACTTAAATTAGTTACAATTTATTTTTTTTGGTATGAAAAATATAGGTTGCATTGAAACCAAAGTGCAGATTTCCATCTTTGAAATTAAAATTATTGCTTGTTCGTGTTATAAAAGTATCTTCGGCAAAGTTTCTGGCATTTGTGATGTGAAATTGCAACATTAGGTCGCCAACTTCCCAATTTATTCCAACCAAAAAAGCATTGTATGTTTGTATAGATTTCAGCGGATTTGCAACATAAAAATATTCAGAAACAACTTCAGTATGTGGATTTATTTTATGTCTTCCTCCAAATGCAACAGCAAATTGGTTTTTAGTTTCATTAAAAAATTTGTTGGATTCACTAAAAATATACATAGGTGTAATCTGTAAAGATAAATTTTGATTTATTTTTCTAGCCACTAAAAGTTGACTCGTAAAAGAAAATCCATTTATGTTTGATGATTCATAAAGCGTGTTATTTTCAATATTCACGTGAGAAATTGTTTGTAAAAATGTAAGGCTTAAAACCTTTTTACTTGAATTTTGATATTGTTTTAAAAATGAATATTTTAAATAGGCATCCGAAATTTTATCATAATTAGTGTACCCAGCACCAAAAGTAAAATCGTTTGTAAATGCATATTCTAAGCCATAACGTGTGCTTACAACATCCGCTAAAAAACGCTGTCCATTAAAATCGGGAATATTCCAATAACGGTTGTACAATGAAATTTGAAGTGCGCCTTTTTTTCGAGTTTCAATTGAGTGACCTAGTCCTAATCTGGTGGTTTTGAAAGTAGCAATTTCTTCAAAATTTTGATTGGAAAGCGCAGTATCTAATTTTTTAAGTAAATCTTGACTTTGTAATGTGAAATTTGAGACAATACAAAAATAGAATATCAAAATGATGGATGTTTTATTCTTCATAAGGTTGAAATTGAAATCTATATTTTATTGTAATAATTTTAGCAATATTATTTGCTAAAATTGGTGGAATTTTAATTTGAAAATCACTAACTTTTACATTAAATTCTCCTGTTAATTGATATGAATCTTTGGTTTTGTTGATGGTCGTTTTTATATCAATTTGTTTTGAAATTCCGTGAATTGTTAATGTTCCACGAATAATTTTAGTTTGAGTTTGTACATTATTTTTATCAAAATCAATAATTTTTCCTTCAAAAGTAGCTTTGGGATACAAATCAGATTCAATGTAACTTTCGTTAAAATGTTCGTACATTAAATCTTTTTTGAAAACAAAAGCTCTCATCAACATATTCACAGCAATTTCATTAGTTTCTGTGTCTAAAATGCTTAAAACCTGATTGTTAAGTGCTTCAATATTTTCTACAGAAGTGTATGAAAAGAATGATATTTGTCCTTGTCTTGCAATGTATTGGTTGGCATTTTTTTGCGAATTTACAAGTGAAAAAATCAATAAAAAGTAAGGCAATATCTTATTCATTGGTCGAAAATTCTATAAAACAATCTAATAAAATGACATCTTTCAAAAATCCTTTACAAACCCCTTTTACAGTTATTTTTTGATTTATTGAAAGCTGTTTTATTTTTTCTTTTTGAGTTGGATTGATGTCGCAAATTACACCAAAAGTTTTGGAATCACTATCTAAAATTACAGTAATTCTTTCATTAATGTATGAAATTTCTTTGACCTTTCCAGAAACTTCAATAATCTTGCCTTCATACAATGCATTTGATTTTTTTTCATTTAAGGCAAACGATTTTATCAATTCATCGGATTTTATTGTTGCAATTGCAGTTTGATTGCTGCTATTTTTTAAAGAATTTTTAAAAAAAGCAAATTTAATTACAAGTCCTAAAAAAAGGAAAAGTAAAAAAACACTGATTTTAGATTTAGTAACTTTGATTTTCATTTGATGCCAAATAAAACTAAAAGAAATTAATTAAAGAAAAAAAAGTTGATAAAGAGGAAAAAAATGCTTTAAAATAGCCATAAATTTACGCCAAAATAATCTTGCTATTTATAAAAATAAACCAACAGAAATGAAAAAAGATAAATTATATTTTTTGACATTTATTGCAATTACAATTGTTTTTCTATTTGTTGCTATCATTGCTTCTCAATATTTTATTAAATTGAGCGCCAAGCAATTGATTGAAGCACAAGTTGAATCAAGTAAAAGAGAAGCCAATGAAATTGCTAAAATGCTCGATTTTCAATTTGAATCAAACGTAAGTAAAGAACAAATTATTGAAAATTTGCAGCAAATTATCGATAAAACCAATAACAATTCTTGGTTTATTAGCGTATTTAATTGGGGAGGAAAAGAGGTTTGTCATCCTGACAAAACCAAAGTTGGTCAGGTTGTAAATTCCGATCAATCACTGCTTTTATCGCTCAATGAAAATAATAATTCTGATAATTTATTTGATTTGTTGATGAATAAAAATGCCAAAGTTTCTTCAGAAATAATTTATATTGTTCCTTTAAAAAAAACCGATTTAATAGTTGCTGCAAACGTTCAAATAAAAAATATCAACAATCAATTAAAGGCTTTAAAAACCAATTTTCATTTGGTTTTTTTAATCATGGGCTTGACAGTGATTGTACTTTCATTCTTTTTAGTTAGAATTATTGGAAGTGCTTATGAAAAGGAATTAGAACAACAAAATTCAAACTTAACAAATGATTTAGCCAACTTATCTAAACTGAATTCAGATTTAATTTCTTACAAAGAAAAAGTAGCAACAATTGACGAAAAAAACATCACTGACGAAACCCAAGATAAAGAGAAAAAGCGTTTATTAACCTACATCCGAAATGAGTTGGTTCCTATTTTAATTGATGAAATTTCATATGTTTATACAGAAAACTCCATCACTTTTATCATTAGTTTTGATGGAAATAAATCAATTTCTAATGCAAGTTTAGATGAAGTTTATACACAACTAAACCCATCTTTGTTTTTTAGAGCAAACAGGCAATTTATCATCAATATTGCTGCTATTGATAAAATTTTAAAATACGGCAATAGTCAATTGAAAATTTTATTACACACAAAAACAACTGAAGATATTATAATCAGTAAAAACAAAGCAGCTGATTTTAAACAATGGTTAAATAGGTAATTTTAAACAATCAATTTTGGGTTTCTAAAAATACATTTAACGGGTTTTTTTCCCTTTCATGGTCTTTAAATTCCTATTTAGGTTCGTTGATTTGTTTTCTTGCAAAATTTCGTGCACTTTTGAATATAAATTCAAACCAAACTCAATTATGAAAAATTCATTTTATTTTCCAAAAAAATGGCTTTTATTTAGTCTTGTAGCAATCACTTTTTGTGCGTGTTTAAATAATGTTGAAGAACCACTTGAAGAAAATCCAATAGAAGATTTTTGCAAAACAAGAAGCTTTTCAACCCACGTAAAAACCATTATTGATGCCAATTGTATTCAATGTCATGGTCAAGGAGGAAATTTTCCAAATCTTACTTCCTATAACAGTATTAGCAGCAATGCAATTTCTATAAAAGCAGAAGTTGTAAGCAGAAGAATGCCACAAGGAACTTCATTATCTAACGAAGATATTCAAACAATAAGTTGTTGGGTAGATGAAGGCGCTTTAAATAATTAGAATTATGAAAACACTATCTAAAAAACGAATACTTTTCATTGTGCTGATTATTGGCGTTATTGGCGCATTTGTTGGCTATAAAATATCGAACAAATCACATCTTGATATTTCGGCTGCAACACCAAAGATAAATATTAAAGCAACCCAACTTATTGATGATTTTTTGTTGGATGAAACCATTGCAAACACCAAATATTTAGACAAATTAATTGCAGTTACAGGAACTATTTCGTCTTTTAAAATTGAAGATGAAAAAGCAATCATTTCACTAATGACGAATGATGATTTTGGAAGTGTACTTTGTCATTTGTCAAAGGAAGCAACTCAAAATTTACCTGAACTAAAAGTAGGAAATACCATACAAATTAAAGGAATTTGCACGGGTTTTTTGATGGATGTAATCCTTGTTAGATGCGAAATAATCAAACTTTAAAACCAACCAATATGAACTATTTTTTAACAATAATCTCACTATTTTTCGTTTTACAAACTGCAAAATCTCAAGAGCGATATTTAACCAAAAACGGCACAATTACTTTTTTTTCAAAAGCACCAATTGAAAATATTGAGGCAAAAAACCAACAAGTTCTTAGTATTATTGATGCTGGGAATGGATCAATGGCAATTTCTATTTTGATGAAATCTTTTTTGTTTGAAAAAGCGTTGATGCAAGAACATTTCAACGAAAATTATGTAGAATCAGACAAATTTCCAAAGGCTACTTTTAAAGGAGCTATTTTAAATTTTTCAACTATTTCTAGTTCTCCTTCAAAATTTCAAGTAAAAGGAATTTTAACAATTCATGGAGAATCAAAAGAAACAATAATTGAAGGAATGTTTTCTAAAACCACTTCAGGAATAATTGCAACAGGCGATTTCATCATAAATCTTGACGATTTTAAAGTGAAAATTCCAGCTGTAGTGGCAAAAAATATTGCAAAAAACATCAAAGTAAGCTTTGATTTTAATCATCAACCATTCCAAAAATAATAATTATGAAATCAGTATTTATCATTTTAATTGCTTGTTTTTCAATAACATTCAGTTATTCTCAGGAAGATTTATTAGATATTTTAGAAGAAGAAACTACCAAAAATGACAGTTTAGAAATAGAAAATTCTATTTTTAAAGGAACTCGTATTTTAAACGGACATTCCGTAAAAAACAGAAAAGATAAAGAGTTAGAATTTATAATTTCGCACAGATTTGGGAGAATAAATTTGGGTTTTGATGAATTGTTTGGATTGGATCAATCAAACATTCGTTTTGCTTTTGAATATGGTTTGAATGATAATTTGACCATTGGAATTGGCAGAAGTAGCTTTGAAAAAACCTATGATTCTTTTTTGAAATATTCGTTATTTCATCAAAAGTATGGCGAAAATTCTTTTCCTGTTGCAGTTTCTTTGTTTGGAAGTATTGCTGTAAAAACGCTCAAAGATTATCCTCCAACTGACAAACGAACCTTTGCAGAAAGCCTTTCGTATGTTGGTCAAGTTTTAATTGCAAGAAAAATGAGTCCAGGACTTTCGATTCAGTTAACGCCCACTTATATCCACAGAAATACTGTGAAAGTTGCTGAAGATCCGCATGATATTTTTGCAGTTGGTTTTGGAAGTCGCGTAAAACTAAGCAACAGAGTTTCTTTAAATACTGAATATTTTCATGCTTTTAATGAATCTGTTTCTGTAAATGCCAGAAATTCATTGGCTTTAGGCGTAGATATTGAAACTGGAGGTCATGTATTTCAATTGATTTTGTCCAATTCAATAACCATGATCGAAAAAAGTTTTATAGCCGAAACTACAGGAAATTTTTTTGGCGGAGATATCCATTTTGGGTTTAATATTTCAAGAACTTTTTAAAATGAATTTCAATAGGATTTTTTCGTTTTCAAACTAAAAATTTCCTCTTTAACTCATATTAGTTGTAAAATAGTTTAATTTTTTTTTTATTTGTATACAAAACAGAAACAAATCATTACATTAAAACCAAAAACCATGAAAAAAAATTACGTATTCAAATTTGTATTATTTCTTATTCCTCTTTCCGCTGTTTTTTTACTCTCCTTTTCTTCAGGAAACGGAAGCGCACTTTCTGGTTCGCCAGGTGATGGCGGAAACAATTGTACTCAATGTCATTCTGGAACTGCAAATAATAGCAATATTACAATCACCACAAATATTCCAGTTGGTGGTTATGTTTCTAACACAGAATATGATGTTACTTTTACAAATAATGGTGGAGGAAGCAGAAATGGTTTTCAAGTAACTGCTGAAAAAGACAATGATAATGCTAAAGTTGGTACTTTCCGTTCGGTAAATGCAGCAACGCAAACAGCTGATAACAATAGAAGAATTATTCATACAAGTTCTGGAAATGGTCAAAATACTTGGACTTTTAAATGGACATCACCTTCAACACAACAAGGAAAAATAACTTTTTATGGAGCTTCAGTTTCAGGAAATGGCAATTTTGCAACCTCAGGAGATCAAGTTTTTTTAGGGAAATCTAGTTCAAATTCACCTTTAAGTATTTCGGATTTAGAAAAATTGGATTTTGAGATGTTTCCAAATCCAGCTTCCGATAATGTTTCTTTCCAAATTTCAAATTCATTAGAAAACGCTTCTGTAACATTTTATAATTATTTAGGAAAAGAAGTTTTTACACAAAAAATTTCAAATGAGACACAAAAAATTAATATATCTAGTTTATCAACAGGTATTTATGTTGTAAAAGTGATTTCTGAAGGAAAAACTGGAATTAAAAAATTTATAAAACATTAAGCTAAAAAGTAACGTTATTTTTAGCTAGACCGATTGTAAAATATTGCAATCGGTTTTTTTTATACCCAAATTCAACTAAATTTGTAGGGATCAATGCACAACAAAATGAACTATATTTTATTTGATAGCGATGTTAGAAACTCGTTATTACCTTTTACATTTACAAAACCTGTGGCTGATTTGCGAATTGGAATTTTAACAATTCGCGAAAAATGGGAACATCATTTAGGGCTTTCAACATCCACAATTACCGAAGAATATTTAGAAGAAAAATTTCCAATGGTTGAAATGGAAGAAAATATTTTAATCAATGCCTCTTTTTTTCCATCCAAAAAATTGGTTAAAAAAATTAAAAATCTTTCAAAAAATGAAGCCATTTTTAAAGGTGATGATGTAATTGCTTTTTATACAACAGATTCACAAGAAGAAGTTGATTTTGATACCTATAAACAAATTGAATTTGAGGACGAATTACTTCGTATAAAAAATACGTGGGATATTTTTTCGCTCAATGACAAAGCAATTCAGCAAGATTTTGAATTGTTGACCAAAGATAAAACTTCTGAGCCAATCCCAAAAACAGTTCAAGCAATCAACCCTGAAAATATCTTTATTGAAGATGGCGCAAAAATCACATTTGCTTTTTTAAACGCTTCTTCTGGACCCATTTATATTGGAAAAGATGCCGAAATTATGGAAGGTTGTTTGGTGAGAGGTCCATTTGCAATGTGTGAACATTCCACCTTAAAAATGGGAGCAAAAATATATGGAGCAACTACTTTAGGACCACATTGTAAAGTTGGTGGTGAGGTAAATAATTCCGTATTAATGGGTTATTCTAACAAAGGTCATGATGGTTTTTTAGGAAATTCGGTGTTGGGTGAATGGTGTAATTTAGGTGCAGATACCAATAATTCAAACTTGAAAAACAATTATGCTGAAGTAAAATTGTGGGATTATAACACTCAAAGATTTGCAAAAACAGGTTTGCAATTTTGTGGATTAATGATGGGAGATCATTCAAAATGTGGCATAAATACCATGTTCAATACAGGAACTGTTGTTGGCGTAAGTGCCAATATTTTTGGAAGTGGATTTCCAAGAAACTTTGTGCCATCTTTCAGTTGGGGAGGAGCATCAGGATTTACAGAATACAAAACCGACAAAGTTTTTGAAGTTGCAAAAGTAGTAATGAGTCGCAGAAATATCGAGTTTGATGAACAAGATGAACGAATTTTAGTGCACGTTTTTGAGATCACAAAACAATATCGAAATTTTTAAATTTACTTCATAAAAAAAGCCCTGAAAAATTAATTTCAGGGCTTTTGAGTTTTAGAAAATCAAGTTTAGTTCTGATTGATAATTTGACCTGAACCAACAGATTTTACGTCTTTTTCAGAGGGATTTCCACGATAATAAATATTTCCAGATCCAACTACTTTTGCCTTAATTCTTTTTATAGCGGTCGTTTTTACATTTCCAGAACC
>DAIUBY010000018.1:14527-15649 GCA_036846425.1 Polaribacter sp. | reverse complement strand
ATATTTCCAGAACCACCTAAAGAAACTTTACTAATTTTTGTGATTGGAACACTAATAGTTAATTTTTTTGTGGTATAAACGTTGGCATTTTTTTTGAATTTAATTTGCAAATTTCCATTAATTACCTCAATTTCTATAAGTGGAATGATGTTTTCTTCACCTTCAATTTTAATGTTTCCCTCTTTGCCTTTTACAAGTATTACATCAAATGAACCGCCAACACTTACTTCATCATATTCTGCAGTCGTTCTAGTTTCGGTTACAATTTTTCCATTTCCTTTCACTTTTTCTCCATTTCCCCAATTTTGTGAATTTATCGAAAAAGAGACAATAAAAAGTACGATTGATATTTTTATTTTTTGATACATAGGTTTAGTTTTTGTTGATTTATATTTTAGTTTTCGTTGATTGAGATACTTCCGTATTGAGATTTTACAACCATTTTTGAATTTGAATTTCCTTTTCCATATTTGCCTTCGTAATATTTTTTGGTTGATTTTTCAATTTTCGAGTTAAATGTTATTTTGTCATTATTGTCTTTAAAACCAGTATATTGCATGTCTAAAACTATATTAAAATCTGCATCAGGTGCTGCTGAAATTTTTATTGTTGTAAATTCTGCATTAATGAATACGGATTCAAAACCTCTCTTCAAATCTTTCACAAAAATTGAGCCATAGTCTGTGTCAATTTGTAGCTTTTTACTAATTGAACCAAAACGCAAACCTGTATAATCTGAACTTCCAGAAACTATTGTTGCATTTTCAATTTTTAAAGATCCATATCCAGCTGTAAAATTAATTTCATCTACTTTATTGATTTCCAATGTTGTATAATCAGTATTTGATTTTAATTTTTCAGATTTTTCTATCAATAATTTTGAATAATCTAAATTTAAATTTCCATTTTTGATGTAAGAAATATTTGATGATGAGCAATAATCTAAATTGATCGAATTATTTTCTCCCAATAATTCGCCAATAATTACTTTTCCATAATCGCAACTTATAGTTGTATTTCCAGCAATAACATCAATAAAAATACTTCCATATTCATTTTTCAAGTTAAGTGAATTTGTTTTAGGCATCTTTACGAAATAATCAATTTTATAATTCAAATTGT
>DAIUBY010000018.1:13030-14427 GCA_036846425.1 Polaribacter sp. | reverse complement strand
AGTGTAATTTTATACATAAATTTCATTTTTTAAGTTTTTAATTTGATTGACTTTTTTCAACATATTCTCCAAAATCTCCAGTCTTAATTGGTAATTTTCAATCATAAAATTGATGATTTTTTCTTGATTTCCTTCTTTGTTTAGTTCTTTCAGCAATTGTTGATATTCTTTTTCTAAATCCTTTAATTGTTGTAAAGTTTGTTTGATAATCAACTCATTTTCAGGAGTGCTATTTTTTTCTAATTTTTTAGTTTTTTGATGAATTGTAGCCACAAAATATCCTTGAACTTCTTCCATTTTTGGAGAAATATCAGCCAAATCAATCGTGTTTTTTTGTTGCATTTTTCCAAACCAAAAACCAATCATTAGTAAAATTGAAGCTGCTACTGAAAGCCATTTCCAAGAAATTTTATCATTCTTTTTTGTGGCTTTTAGCTTGTTTTCAAAACGTTCAAAGTGTCCATTTTCAGGTTCTTGAAAATCGAAATCTGTTTCAGAAAAATCTGTTTCAAAATTGTTTTTCATAATTTAGTGTATCATTTCTGCAAGTAATACTTGCTTTAATTTGTTTTTTGCTCTTAAAATAGTCGTTTTTACATTTTCATTGGTATAATTTAAAATTTGTTGAATCTCCTCATAATCAAATCCTTCAATCAAATGCAATGTTAGAATTACACAGTAATTTTCTTTCAAACTTTGTATTGCAATTAGAATCTTTTTAGGGTCTAATTTATTGATTTCCAATGTTTCTTCTTCGATCTCATCATCAGGAACAATATCCATTTTTGCCATTTCATATCGATTGTTTTTTCGCAATTGATTGATACTTTTATTAATCACAATTTTTTTCAACCAAGCTCCAAAAGCAACTTCACCTTTGTAAGAATCCAATTTTGTAAACGCTGTTAAGAAAGCCTCTTGCATAACGTCTTCAGCTTCAAAACTGTTTTTTAAAATACGTAAAGCTGCGTTATACATTGCCTTATAATAGGCTTTGTACAATTGCATTTGAGCATTATGATCCGACTTTTTACAGCGCTCAATCAGATTTATAATATGTGGTTGGTTAGCTTCCAAAAAAACATTTCTAATCTAAAGACAAATTATTTTTCAACATGTGACACTTTTTTAAAATAAATGTACTAATTTTTAAAATGGTAGTTTCTTTATTTGGCATAACAATTGAACTTATTAGTAAAAATAATTGTAATATCGTGTTTAAAATATTGATAATGATTATTTTAAATATAAATGAATGATATTGATTAATTTTTACATTAAAAATCAATGTCAGAATGACAGAAAAATAACCAATGAGCAAAACAAAAATTATAAAATTAGACAGTTTGTCGTTTCAAAATATCATGAATGAAGATTCTGAATTGATTCCGTTAATG
>DAIUBY010000018.1:11461-12930 GCA_036846425.1 Polaribacter sp. | reverse complement strand
ACTGGAGTTGTAGCGCAAATATTGCGTGTTTTAAAAATGCCAGATGGAAATACAACCATCATCATTCAAGGAAAAAAACGCTTTGAAATTGATCAAATTATTGAAGATAAACCGTATTTGAAAGCGACTGTAAAAGAGGCAATTGAAGAAAGAACTATTGATGACGAAAAAGAATTCGAAGCAATTATTGATTCTATCAAAGAATTGGCTTTAGAGATTATCAAAGAAAATCCGATGTTACCATCAGAGGCATCTTTTGCTATTAAAAATATTCATTCAAATTCATTTTTAGTCAATTTTATTGCATCAAACATGGATTTAAGTGTGATGCAAAAACAAGTTATTTTAGAAAAAGACAATTTAAAAGAACGTGCATTATTGACATTGAAAAACTTGAATAAAGAGTTGCAAAAATTGCAATTGAAAAATGATATTCAGTCAAAAACGCGCGAAGATTTGGACCAACAACAACGTGAATATTATTTGCATCAGCAACTAAAAACCATTCAAGAAGAATTGGGTGGCGTTTCTTACGATCAAGAATTGGAAGAAATGCAGCATCAAGCAAAATCAAAAAAATGGAGTAAAGAAGTTGGCGATACTTTTAGCAAAGAACTCAATCGTTTAAAAAGAATGAATCCGCAAGCTGCAGAATATGGTTTGCAGAGAAGTTATTTGGAATTGTTGCTAGAATTGCCTTGGGGAGAATTTTCTGAAGACAAATTTGATTTGAAAAAAGCTACCAAAATTTTGGATAGAGACCATTTTGGATTGGAAAAAGTCAAAGAACGAATCATTGAACATTTGGCTGTTTTAAAACTAAAAGGAGATATGAAATCTCCCATTTTGTGTTTGTATGGTCCTCCTGGAGTTGGAAAAACTTCGTTAGGAAAATCAATTGCAGAATCTTTAGGACGAAAATACGTGCGAATGTCTTTAGGCGGTTTGCGTGATGAAGCTGAAATTCGTGGTCATAGAAAAACATATATTGGTGCAATGCCTGGACGTTTAATCCAAAATTTGAAAAAAGCGGGAACTTCAAATCCTGTTTTTGTATTGGATGAAATTGATAAATTAGGACAAAGTCATCAAGGAGATCCATCTTCTGCGATGTTAGAGGTTTTAGATCCTGAGCAAAATGAGGCTTTTTATGACAATTATTTGGAAGTTGGGTATGATTTATCTAAAGTATTATTTATTGCAACAGCCAATAATTTAAGCCAAATTCCTTGGGCTTTGCGTGACAGAATGGAAATAATCAATGTTACTGGCTACACAATTGAAGAAAAAGTTGAAATCGCTAAAAAACATTTAGTTCCAAAACAACTGAAAGAGCATGGTTTGACAACCAAAGATTTGAAGTTAGCAAAACCACAAATTGAGCAAATTGTGGAAGGATATACTCGCGAATCTGGAGTTCGTGGTTTAGAAAAACACCTAGCAAAAGTGGTTCGTTTTGCTGCAAAATC
>DAIUBY010000018.1:6191-11361 GCA_036846425.1 Polaribacter sp. | reverse complement strand
GCAAATATCAAAGAAATTATTCTGAGTGAAGAAAACAAAAAAGATATTCTTGAAATCAAAGATAGTTATCTAAAAGGCTTGACATTTCATTATGTAACTGATATGAAGCAAGTTATAGAAATTGCTTTGACAAAACAAAAAGTAGCAAACGCAAAAAAGTTAGATTGATACAAAACCTCCAAAATATTGGAGTTTTTTTAAGATCCTGCAAATCTAGTCCCAAATAAACCTACAGCCAATTCAATATAAATTAGCGACAAAACAATTAACACAATTACTAAAATTATTTTTGTTCTTTTTTTCATTCTCAGGAAGTTTTTGTGGTTAATATTTAAACATATTTTTTAGTAATTTAGTATTTCAAAAATTTCATTTTTAATTACATTGCGAACAAATTAAAATTCATGAATAAGTATGATGTAGTGATTGTTGGTGCAGGAACAGCAGGTATTTTGTTGGCTCGTGAACTTGGAAAATTCGAAATAAAAACACTCGTTCTTGAACGAAAAAATAATCTTTTAGAATTTTCATTCAACACATTGGGAAGTTTTATTGACCTAGAAAAATTTCAATTATCTGAAAATGTGGTTGCTCAAGAAATTGATAAAATTGTAATCCATTCTAAAAGTTTAAAAAGAAAAATTGCTTCCAAATTATATGTTTTGGACAAAAAAAAAGTTCACGAAGAAATTTTAAATGCAGTTGATGCTAATTTTGTGACGTTTCTTACAGGAATTCACATAAAAGATATTAGCAAAAATCTAGAAGGAAATTTTACGCAAGCTATTGATAAAGAAGGAAATAAATTTACAGCAAAAATTTTTGTAGACGCTTCAGGTACAAATGGTGTTTTGAGTAAAAAGATTTCTTTGATTGAAAAATCCCCAAAATTAGCAACAGGAGTTGAATACAATGTTAAATATAAAGGCAATAAAAACGAATTGCATTTATTGGCAGGAAAAGTCTATGAAGGTGGTTATGGTTGGATTTTTCCTTTACAAAATGATAGAGCGATTATAGGTTTTGGCTCTTTTGATGAAGATATTGTGAAAGATTTAAAAAATCGATTAAACAAGATTCTTGAAATTCCCTCTATCAAAAAATTAGTAGAGAAAGACACTACAAAAGTTGAAGGTGGAAGTATTCCAATAACGCCAGTTTTAAATCAATTTGTAAATCAAAATTTAGTTTGTGTTGGTGATAGTGTTTCGCAAGTAAATCCTATTGTTGGAGAAGGATATAAATTTATTTTTGAGTCAGCAATAATGGCAAGTATTGCTATAAATAAAGCACTAAAAACAGAAGATTTTAGAAATTTAAAAGACTATGAAATAGCTTGGAATAAACGATTTTTTAACAACTATTCTCGTTCAAAAAGATTGTAAAATCGATTTTTTAAATACTCTCAAAATGATATTTTAATGGATTTTATGTTATTTATTTCTCAATTTGTTTCTGACAAAAGAGCCATAAAATCTATTTCAGGAGAATATGGTTTGGAAAATAAATAAAATATTATTTGAAAAACACTTTTGATTTTTCCCAAATTACATCCATTTCAGCAAGTGACATTTCTGCTAATTTTTTTCCTTCTTTTGAGGCAGTTTCCTCTAAAAACTGAAAACGATTGATGAATTTTTTATTCGTTTTTTCCAACGCATTTTCAGGATTTACGCCAATAAATCGTGCATAATTTATCATTGAAAATAGCACATCACCAAACTCTTTTTCGATGTTTTCTTTGTTTCCTTTTTTTATTTCTTCATTCAATTCTGATAATTCTTCTTGCACTTTTTCCCAAACTTGCTCAGGTTTTTCCCAATCAAAACCTACTCCAGCAACTTTATCTTGAATTCTGTTGGCTTTTATCAAAGCAGGTAAACTTTTTGGAACTCCCTCTAAAACTGACTTTTTTCCTTCTTTCAATTTTAATTGTTCCCAATTTCGTTTTACATCTTCTGCATTTTCAACTTTAACATCACCATAAATATGAGGATGTCTTGAAATTAATTTATCGGAAATTGAGTTGGCAATATCTGCAATATCAAAAGCTTGTTTTTCACTTCCAATTTTGGCATAAAAAACAATATGAAGTAACACATCACCCAATTCTTTTTTGATTTCTTGTAAATCATTTTCCAAAATCGCATCAGCCAATTCGTAGGTTTCTTCGATGGTTAAATGACGTAAACTTTCAAAAGTTTGTTTTTGATCCCAAGGACATTTTTCACGCAAATCATCCATGATATCCAACAATCTGTTGATGGCTTCTAATTGTGATTTTCTTGAGTTCATTTGTGGAATTTAAGGGATTAAAAGTTTCAAGTTTACGGATTTAAAAGTTTCAAGTTTCAAGTTTAAGGGTTTCAAGTTTAAGGGTTTAAAAGCTTCATGGTTAAGTTTAATTAACAGCTAAAAGCTAATTGCTAATAACTAAAAGCTAACTTAAGCTTCTTCCTTTTTTTCTTCAACTGCTGTAAAATCCATTCCAGCATTTACCAACATATTGTACCATTGAATTACTTTTTTGATATTGGAAACATACACTCTTTCCTCATCATAATTTGGTAAAACTTCTTTAAAAAATGTCGTTAATTTTTTATCATTTTCTTTGTGTGAAATTGCTTCTTTCCCTTCAGTTTTTGCAGCAATTGCTTTGAAAACTTGCAGTAAAGGCATATCTTCTTCATAAGTATAAATGGCGATATTTTCTAATAAACTCACGTTTTGAGTTGCATTGATTGCCATTCTTTTTTTGTCAGAAAGCGACTCAACAATGATAGCACTTTTTGATTGTGATAATACTTGAAACAATCCAGGTTTGCCAGTAACAGCAATAATTTTATTAAATTCCATGTAGGTTTTTTTGATTTATTTTTTTTAAAAAAAGTAGGTGTTTTTAGTTAGGAAAACGCATTTTATAATCTGCTTTTATTTTTCCTTTTGAAATGTTTTCCAATTTCTTTTTGAGCAATCTTTTTTTGAGTGTTGAAATTCTATCCGTAAATAAAATTCCTTCAATATGATCATATTCATGCTGAAAAATGCGAGCTGCTAATCCTGAGAGAATTTCAGTATGTTTTAAAAATTCTTCATCCTGATATTCAACTGTAATTGTTGGTTGGCGCCAAATATCCTCACGAATTTCAGGAATACTTAAGCAACCTTCGTTAAATGGCCATTCATCACCTTCTTCTTTCAATATTTTTGGATTGATAAAAACGCGGTTGAAATTTTTTAAAACCTCATTTTCTTCTTCACTCAAATCTTCATCATCTGCAAAAGGAGATGCATCAATAACAAATAAACGAATTGCTTTTCCAATTTGAGGTGCAGCCAAACCAACTCCAGAAGCATTGTGCATAGTTTCTTTCATGTTGATAATCAACTCTTGTAAATTGGGAAATTCTTTGGTGATTTCCTCGCTTTTTCTTCTCAAAACAGGATCTCCATAAGCAACTATTGGTAAAATCATTTTTCTTTTTTTACTTGGCAAAAGTACAATTAGAATTTTAAAATACCAATTTTAAACTAGTTTTAGGAACTATATAAATACGATTGTAAAATAATTGTGGCACTAATTTCATCAACCAAGGCTTTGTTATTGCGTTGTTTTTTCTTCAAACCGCCAGCAATCATGGTTTGTACAGCCATTTTTGATGTAAAACGCTCATCAATTCTTTTTACAGGAATTGTTGGGATTTCTTTCGATAATTTTTCTAGAAAAGGAATGATAAAAACCTCACTTTCGCTATCAGAATTGTTCATCTGTTTGGGTTTTCCAACAATAAATAATTCGACTTTTTCTTTTGAACAATAATCTTTTAAAAACGGAATTAATTTCTCAGTTGCAACAGTTGTTAATCCAGATGCAATGATTTGCAGTTCGTCTGTTACTGCAATTCCTGTTCTTTTTTGTCCAAAATCAATGGCTAAAATACGTCCCAAATTGTTTAATTTTTTGCAAAAATACGAAATTAAACAAGCGCTTTGAATCTGTTTAAAAAGTGTATATTCGCTTTTCATTTTTAAGATTCAATTTATATTTGCAAAAATATTTGTAACAATGACAGAAATTAGAGAAATTATAGAAAATGCTTGGGAAAACAGAAGTTTATTGCAAGATGAGAAAACCATAAAAACCATTAAACAAGTTGTTGATTTATTGGATAAAGGTGAACTCAGAGTTGCTGAACCAATTGTTGATGGATGGCAAGTAAATGAATGGGTTAAAAAAGCGGTGGTGTTGTATTTTCCAATTCAAAAAATGGAAACCTTAGAGGCTGGAATTTTTGAATATCATGATAAAATTCCTTTGAAAAGAAATTTTGCAGAACGTGGAATTAGAGTAGTGCCAAACGCAGTTGCAAGACATGGAGCTTTTATTGCAGCTGGCACAATATTAATGCCAAGTTACGTTAATATAGGGGCGTATGTTGATGAGGGAACCATGGTTGATACTTGGGCTACAGTGGGTTCGTGTGCGCAAATTGGTAAAAATGTTCATTTGTCTGGTGGCGTTGGAATTGGTGGTGTTTTAGAGCCTTTGCAAGCTGCACCAGTAATTATTGAAGATGGCGCTTTTATCGGTTCAAGATGTATTGTTGTTGAAGGTGTTAGAGTTGGAAAAGAGGCAGTTTTGGGAGCAAACGTTGTGTTGACAATGAGTACCAAAATTATAGATGTAACAGGTGTTACTCCTATTGAAATGAAAGGTTTTGTTCCTGCAAGATCAGTTGTAATTCCTGGAAGTTATACTAAAAAATTTGCTGCGGGTGAATATCAAGTTCCTTGCGCTTTAATTATTGGAAAAAGAAAAGAAAGTACCAATCAAAAAACCTCATTAAATGACGCTTTGCGCGAATATGATGTGGCTGTTTAACAAAAATTGATGACTAAAATTACTGCAATTATTCCTACGCTAAATGAAGAAATTCATATTGCTGAGGCAATTAAATCTGTGAGTTTTGCAGATGAAATTATCGTAATAGATTCTTTCAGTAAAGACAAAACACTCGAAATTGCAGCAACTTTTAATGTAAAAATCATCAAACGTGAGTTTGATGATTTTTCTTCTCAAAAAAACTATGCAATCTCTCAAGCTTCCAATCCTTGGATTTATATTTTAGATGCTGACGAACGCGTAACTCCTCAAGTTGAAAAAGAAATT
>DAIUBY010000018.1:0-6091 GCA_036846425.1 Polaribacter sp. | reverse complement strand
GGACGAATCAATTCACGTATAATTTTATTGATTTTTGGTAAGTTTTTTTGTTGAATTGTAGTTCCTCCAACATTTTTATCCACACTTTTCACATATTGCTTATTTGTGTTGAATACTGCCACTTTGTGTTTATAAACATCTTGTTTCATCACGTCAATTGGCGCGTAATATTCTGATAGATTTTTAGAAAGTTTTTGAGCAGCTTCTTTGCCAATAATTTGTCCAATCATCAAAACTGGAGGCATCAAAAATTGGCTAATCAATTCGTTTTTTTTCATTGAATAAAATCCTTTTTTACCAGAAATATCCAAAAAATCGTAGGTAGTAATTTGTGCTAATAATTTTTCTAAATCTTTGAAAAAATCCTCATGAACCAATGCATCATCTTCCAAAACAATTGAAAAATCTTCTGGTTGATTTGCTATTAATTTCCAAAGTTTAAAATGGGTATGACAAATACCAATTTCACCCTCATTTGGAAAAGGAAAATGCGCTAAAATTTGATGTTTTCTTTTTTCTTTTTTTAAGAATTCCTTGTCCAATTCTTTTCCGTAAACTGCTGAAATTCTTATGATTGGAATATTTAATTGCTTGAATTGCTGCTCCATAAAGTCACGCCTTTCTGTGCTTTTATCTAAGTTGATATAATACACTTTGTACGTTTTCATAGCTGAATCCAATTTTTACATGCAACTTCATTTTCATTAATCACAAACCATTTTTTTGGAGCAATTACGATTTTATTTTTATGCTGATTCAGCCAAGCTGCCCACCAAGAAAAACTACTATTTGCTGTAATGTTGTGATTGCATAAACTCATTAAATGTATGTCTTCATGCGGAATTACTTGATGTTCAACGTACACTGCATTTTTTATTTTTAGGTTTTTTTTCACCCAAGAAATATCATCAGAAAAGACAAAAAAATCAATTTCATTGCATTTTTCACGCATCAATTTAATGGCTTCTTTGTAATAATTCAAGTCACAAATTCCATGAACTTTTTTCGCTTTTTCATCCAAAACATAATCTCCTCTTCTGACGTGAATTGCACACGTATTTTTTTTGATGGTAATTTGCTCCAAATAATCAATTGTTGAGCTAGAAAGTTGCTTTTTTACAATAATTTGCTTCAACAAAATAGCTCTTATATCTTTAAAATAATTTTCTGTTTGAAAATATCCTTTGATATAAGCGCTTTTTTTTGGGTTTAAAAATCGTTTTTGAAACAAAAGTGATTTTTCTTTCATTGGAATTCTGAAAGCATATTTTGCTATAAATGATTCCAATTTTGAAGCTTCAGGAAGATCAATTTTAAATTCATTCAAATGATATCCTCCATGCAATTGATAATTTTTAAAAGCAGAAATATCAATTTTTACTTCATATCCTTTTGCTGACAACGATTTTGCATATGCATATTGAAATAGCTGATTTCCAAGTCCGCCAAGAATTCTAACTACAATCATTCGTGAATCATAAAAAGCATTTGAGCAAAAATACAAATGTAATCGCAATTTTATCAAAAGATTTAAGGTTTAAAAGAACATAAAACAATAAATTTGCGGATTCTTATCAGAAATATGAAGTATCAAGAAGCAATTTCAAACGAAATTTTCACCATTATTGCTAAAGCTTCCAAAAATCAAAACGTAAAAAGTTATGTGATTGGTGGTTTTGTGCGTGATTATTTTTTACGAAGAGGGACTGTAAAAGATATTGATATTGTGGTTGTTGGAAGTGGAATTGAACTTGCAAAACAAGTTTCGAAATTGTTGCCAAACAAACCAAAAGTTCAGGTTTTTAAAACGTATGGAACTGCAATGTTGCGTTTTCAAGATATGGAAATTGAGTTTGTGGGAGCTAGAAAAGAATCGTATTCACAAGATAGTAGAAATCCTGAAGTTTCTGAAGGAACGTTAGAAGATGATCAAAACAGACGCGATTTTACCATAAATGCGTTAGCTTTAAGTTTAAATATAGATGATTTTGGCGATTTATTAGATCCATTTCAAGGAATGAAAGATTTGGAAAATCAAATCATTAAAACACCTTTAAATCCTGATATTACCTATTCTGATGATCCTTTACGAATGATGCGTGCCATTCGTTTTGCAACTCAATTGAATTTTGAAATTGAAGCTGATTCGTTAGCAGCAATTACCAAAAATGCACCTCGTTTAGAAATCATTACGCGTGAACGAATTGTGGATGAATTGCATAAAATTTTGGCATCTAAAAAACCTTCTATTGGATTTTTATTGTTAGAACAAACCAATTTATTGCCTCAGATTTTACCAGAATTAATTGCGTTAAAAGGAGTAGAAGAGGTTGAAGGTCAGAAACATAAAGATAATTTTTATCATACCTTAGAAGTTGTTGACAATATTGCTTTACATACGGATGATGTTTGGTTACGTTGGGCAGCGTTGTTGCATGATATTGGAAAAGCACCCACTAAAAAGTTCAGTAAAAAAGTGGGTTGGACATTTCATGGACATGAATTTGTCGGATCAAAAATGGTGTATAAATTATTTATGCGCTTAAAAATGCCTTTGAATAACAAGTTGAAATTTGTGCAAAAAATGGTTTTACTAAGTTCAAGACCCATTGTTTTGGCATCAGAAGTTACTGATTCTGCTGTAAGACGTTTGATTTTTGATACAGGTGAAGATATCAATTCTTTAAT
This sequence comes from Polaribacter sp., assembly GCA_036846425.1. Lineage (GTDB taxonomy): Bacteria > Bacteroidota > Bacteroidia > Flavobacteriales > Flavobacteriaceae > Polaribacter. The sequence continues at coordinate 3,403 of DAIUBY010000018.1, read as the reverse complement.
GACGCTTTGTGAAGCAGATATCACTACCAAAAATCCGAATAAATTCAAAAAATACCACAAAAATTTTGAGTTGGTAAGAACCAAAATTAAAGAAGTTGAAGAACGAGATCATGTTCGGAATTTTCAACCGCCAATTTCTGGAGAAGAAATTATGAGTGCTTTTAATTTACAACCTTGCAAAGAAATTGGTATTATTAAAGAGGCTATCAAAGAAGCCATTTTAGAAGGTGAAATTCCTAATGAACATGAAGCTTCGCACCAATTTATGATAAAAAAAGGAATTTCTTTAGGATTAAAACAGCAGTAAATGAATTCAAATCTCGAAACTTGGCATGACATTATTTTTAATCAAAATAAGGCAAAATTAGCAGCTATATTTGCTGAAGAAGTCGTTTTTTATTCACCAATTGTTCACAAACCACAAACAGGAAAGCAACTTACTTTTATGTACTTATCTGCTGCATTTGAAATTTTGTTCAACGATTCTTTCAAATATGTAAGAGAAGTTGTCAATGAAACGGAAACTTTGCTAGAATTTGAGGTTGAAGTTGATGGAATTTTAATCAATGGAATTGATATGATTTCATGGAATACTGAAGGAAAAATAGTAAGTTTTAAAGTAATGTTAAGACCTTTAAAAGCTGTGAATTTGATTCATCAAAAAATGGGTGAATTATTGATGAAATATCAGGATAAAAATAACAATTGAAAAAGTTTTAACTTAAACTTTGCATCGTAACCAATTTGAAATATTCGCCTTTTTGGGCTAATAATTCCTCGTGTTTTCCTTGTTCTACGATTTTTCCTTTTTTCATCACCACAATCAAATCTGCTTTTTGAATGGTGGATAATCTGTGTGCAATGACCAATGAAGTTCTATTTTGCATCATTTTTTCCAATGCCAATTGCACTAATTGCTCAGATTCTGTATCTAAAGCAGAAGTTGCTTCATCCAAAATCATAATGGGTGGATTTTTCAAAACAGCTCTTGCTATTGACAAACGTTGTTTTTGTCCGCCAGAAAGTGTGTTGCCACTATCACCAATATTCGTATCGAATTTTTGAGGTAAATTTTCGATAAATTCCAGCGCATTTGCAATTTTTGAAGCTTCTAAAATAGCTTCTTCTGATGCTTCTTGAGCACCCAATTTAATGTTGTTTGCAATCGTATCATTAAACAAAATGGATTCTTGCGAAACAATTCCCATCAAACCACGTAAAGATTTAACAGTCATGTTTTTAATATTGATTCCGTCAATCAAAATAGCACCATTTTCTACATCGTAAAAACGAGTAATTAAATTTGCCAAAGTAGATTTTCCACTTCCAGATTGTCCAACCAAAGCAACAGTTTCTCCTTTTTTGATCGTTAGTGAAAAGTCTTGTAAAACGTACTCTTTTTTGTATTTGAAAGAAATATTTTGGAAGCAAATTTCTTCTATAAAATCATTTTTTACAATGGCATTTGGAATGTCTTTGATATTATTTTCAGTTTGTAAAATTTGCATGATTCTTTCAGCAGAAGCTTCTCCTTTTTGAATACTGTAATACGAAGTTGTGATGAGTTTTATTGGATTTAAAACCGTGTAAAACAGCACAATATATCCAAAAAACTCTTCTGATTGTAGAGAGCTTGTTTTTGATAATACTTCTGTTCCTCCAACCCAAAGAATCGCAATTATTGTTGCAGATCCTAAAAATTCACTCATTGGAGAAGCCAATGTTTGTCTATGAAAAACACTTGTCATCAAGGTTTTGAAACTTTGTGTTGATTGATTGAATTTTTGTTCAATCACGTTTTCTGCATTAAAACCTTTGATGATGCGCAAACCAGTTAATGTTTCTTCAATAAATGATAAAAAAGTACCTGTTTCTTGTTGTGCTTTTGCAGAATTTGCTTTTAGTTTTTTACTGATAGATGAAATGATAAATCCAGAAACAGGTAATAAAATAAACACAAAAAGCGTCAATTTTACACTCATAAAAAACATGATGGCAATCGCAATAATAACTGTAAGTGGTTCTCTTACAATAGTTTCTATGGATGTTAAGATAGAAACTTCTACTTCTTGAACATCTGCAGTCATTCTGGCAATGATATCGCCTTTTCGTTTTTCAGTAAAATAAGAAATGGGTAATTCTATTATTTTTCGATATAGTTTATCACGCAAATCTTTAACAATTCCTGTGCGTAAAAACGTGATGGAATAAGATGCCAAATACCGAAATAAATTCTTAAAAAAGAACAATGAAAGCGTTAATAAACAAATAAAAAGCAAGGTTTTTATTTCACCTTCATTGGCTATTTTTTGAGCAATAAAATGATAAAAACTATCTTTCAAATAATCGCCAATATGTGTAATTCCTTCATAAACAGGAATTTTCGTAACCTTTTCATTTTTTTCAAAAAGAATACTCAACACAGGAATAAAAGCCAATACAGAAAGAACATTGAAAATAGCGTAAAAAATATTGAACAAAATGTTCAACAAAGTGAACTTTCGATATTTTTTCTCGTATTTTAAAATGTCTTTGAAATGCTTCATTAAACTAGATTCATCTCTTTAATGATTCTCTGGATTTTTGCATCTAATTCAGCTTCCACTTTTGCAGCATTTTTTGTTGAATCTAAAGGCGCATTTACACTGAAATAAAACTTAATTTTTGGTTCAGTACCACTTGGTCTTGCAGCAATTCTAGTTCCATTTTCGGTTTGGTAAATCAACACATTTGATGTTGGCAAGTCAATTTTTGTTTCCTTTCCTGTTCTAATATCTTTCAAAATAGCTTCGTCATAATCCGCTAAAGTGGCTACTTTTTCACCATCAATCATTGATAAAGGATTGTTGCGCATATCACTCAACATTTTTTGGATTTCTGCTGCACCTTCCATTCCTTTTTTGGTTAAAGAAATTAAATGCTCTTTGTAGAAATTATTTTCAACATAAATATTAAGCAATTCTTCATAAAAAGAACTTCCATGTTGTTTTGCATAAGCAGCAACTTCACACGCCAATAATGTTGCAGTAACTGCATCTTTATCGCGCACAAAATCACCAACCATATATCCAAAACTTTCTTCACCACCACCAATAAATTGCATTTCTGGGAAATCAACCACCATTTTTGCAATCCACTTGAAACCTGTTAAACCAACTTTGGTTTCAACTCCATATTTTGCAGCAACTTCGTTAACTAATTCTGTAGAAACAATTGTGGAACCCACAAATTGTTTTCCATTGATTCTGCCTTCTTCTTTCCATTTTTTTAATAAGAAATTGGTCATTACAACCATGGTTTGATTGCCATTAAGCAATTTCATATTTCCTTCAGAGTCGCGCACTGCAACTCCTAATCTATCACAATCTGGGTCTGTTCCAATCACAATATCTGCACCAATTTT
>DAIUBY010000017.1:10015-37795 GCA_036846425.1 Polaribacter sp. | reverse complement strand
TAAACTTTTATTAAAAAAACAAAAAATATTTTTGCCTATATTTCAAAAAGGTATATATTTGCACTCGCTTATCACAAAATAGTGAAGTAAACTCCTCCTTAGCTCAGTTGGTTAGAGCATCTGACTGTTAATCAGAGGGTCCTTGGTTCGAGCCCAAGAGGGGGAGCAAAATAAGTAAAAGCTTATTTGCTTTATTTAAAAGTCTGCGAAAGTAGCTCAGGGGTAGAGCATCACCTTGCCAAGGTGAGGGTCGCGGGTTCAAATCCCGTCTTTCGCTCTGTTCTTAAAAAAATACCAATGCTGAAGTGGTGGAATTGGTAGACACGCTGGACTTAAAATCCAGTGAGCAGTAATGTTCGTGCGGGTTCAAGTCCCGCCTTCAGTACGAAAACCTTAACATTATTGTTAAGGTTTTTTTAGTTTTAGATATTCTTTTTTTTAAAAATATTGTTCTTAAGATTGTAAATTAATAATTTTAGTTTTCGGTTTTATGTATCCAATTTGAAATGATTTGAATAAAGTGCTCTTCGTTGATTGGTTTAAATAAATAATCATTCATTCCTACCTTAAAACACTTTTCCAATTCTTCCTCTGAATTACTTGCAGTCAATGCAATTATTGGTAATTTTAATTTTAATTGTTTCCTTATAATTTCTGTTGCTTGATATCCATCTATTTTTGGCATTTGCAAATCCATTAGAACTAAATCGCATAAATTATTTTGCAAATACTGTATTGCCTCCTCTCCATTTACTGCCTCTGAAATAAGAACTTGATACTTTTTTAAAATAATTGTTGCCATCATTCTGTTGAGCATATCATCATCAACAATTAGTATTTTTTTTTCATTAATATTCATACAAAAAATTCTACTACACTAAATTTACACAAATATAATGAATACAAAATTACTTTTTTTTAATTTTAAAAAATCATCACTCTTTTTAATTTGAGTGTTTAAAAATTAAAAATTGATTTAAAAAAATTCAATATAAACTCATTTCTTTTTGTCAAAAAAGTTGTCAAAGGAATCAACCATTTTATTTTTTTGTTTTTTTTAAAATTATTTTAATATAATTCTTTATCTTTAGAGTATAAAATAACCCATATAAAATTAATTTACATGAAAGTTACAATTGTTGGAAGCGGGTACGTTGGTCTAGTTACTGGCGCTTGTTTTTCTGAAGTTGGTATTGACGTTACTTGCGTAGACATTGACCAAAAGAAAATCGAAAATTTGAATAACGGAATCATCCCAATTTATGAGCCTGGTCTTGAAGAAATGATTGCCAGAAACATGAAAAAAGGAAGGCTTAATTTTACCACCAAAATTGCTGAGGCACTAGAAGATTCCGAAGTTTTATTTATTTCGGTTGGAACACCACCTGATGAAGATGGTAGTGCAGACCTTAAATATGTTCTTGCTGTTGCAAGAGATTGCGGAAAGTATATGAATGATTATATGCTTGTTGTCACAAAAAGTACTGTTCCTGTAGGAACTTCAAAAAAAGTTAAAAAAGCGCTTCAAGAAGAGTTAGATAAACGAAACGTTTCTATTGAATTTGATGTTGCATCAAATCCTGAATTTTTAAAAGAAGGAGCTGCCATAAACGACTTTTTAAAACCTGATAGAATTGTAGTTGGTCTTGACAGCAAAAGAGCTGAAGATTTAATGAGAAGTTTATACAATCCTTTTACGCTTAATGGTCACCCAATAATTTTTATGGATATTGTATCTGCTGAAATGACAAAATATGCAGCAAATGCAATGCTTGCCACAAAAATTAGTTTTATCAATGATATTGCTAATTTGTGTGAAATTGTTGGTGCAGATATCAATAAAGTAAGAAAAGGTATTGGTTCAGATTCTAGAATTGGTCCTAAATTTATTTATCCTGGAATTGGTTATGGAGGTTCTTGTTTTCCAAAAGATGTTCAAGCGCTCATAAAAACAGCAGGTGAAAACAACTATAGTTTACAAGTACTGAAAGCAGTTGAATCTGTTAATCAGGCTCAAAAACTTGTGTTGTTTAACAAAATAAATGCCTATTTTAATGGAGATTTAAAAGGAAAAACTATTGGTATTTGGGGTCTTTCTTTTAAACCACAAACAGATGATATGCGTGAAGCTCCGTCATTATACATAATAAAGAGTCTTTTAGAAGCTGGTGCAGTTGTAAAAGCGTATGATCCAGTAGCTAATGAAGAAGCAAAACATCATTTTGGCGATAGTATTACTTATTTTGAAGATCAATATGAATCATTAATTGATGCTGATTGTTTGGCAATACTTACAGAATGGCCTGAGTTTAAATTCCCAAGTTTCAAAATCATAAAAAAACTATTAAGCAATCCTGTTATTTTTGATGGTAGAAATATTTATGATAGAGACCTAATTAAAACAAATGGTTTTGAATATTTCTGTATTGGTGTTAACACTACAGAAGAAAAATAATATATTTTAAATATAAATACTGTCATGGTTAGAAAAAAAATCCTAGTAACTGGTGGAGCTGGTTTTGTTGGTTCGCACTTATGTGAACGTTTATTAAACGAAGGTAACGAAGTTTATTGTTTAGATAATTTTTTTACTGGTCAAAAACAAAATGTAGTACATCTTTTAGAGAATCCTTTTTTTGAGTTAATTCGTCACGATGTTACTGCTCCTTTTTTTATAGAAACAGATGAAATTTACAATTTAGCTTGTCCTGCATCTCCTGTTCATTATCAGTACAATCCCATAAAAACAATGAAAACATCTGTTATGGGTGCAGTAAATATGTTAGGATTAGCCAAACGTGTTGGAGCAAAAATACTTCAGGCGTCAACAAGTGAAGTTTATGGAGATCCTTTGGTTCATCCTCAAAAAGAAACATATTGGGGACACGTGAATCCTATTGGAGATCGTGCTTGCTATGACGAAGGCAAACGTTCTGCTGAAACGCTTTTTGTAAATTATCACAAACAGAATAACGTAAATATTAAAATCATACGAATTTTTAATACTTACGGACCAAAAATGCATCCCAATGATGGTAGAGTTGTTTCGAATTTTATTGTTCAAGCGCTACAAAATCATGATATAACTGTTTATGGAAAAGGAAATCAAACGCGAAGTTTTCAATATGTGGATGATTTAGTGGAAGGAATGATTAGATTGATGAACTCTAGAGATGGTTTTACAGGTCCTGTAAATGTTGGTAATCCTAATGAATTTACAATTTTAGAATTAGCTCAAAAATTAATTGAACTTACAGGATCTAAATCAAAAATTATTTACAAACCATTACCTTCAGATGATCCAATGCAAAGACAACCAGACATTTCTCTTGCAAAAAAAGAATTGGATTGGGCACCAAAAGTACAATTAGAAGAAGGATTGATAAAAACAATAGAATTTTTTAGGAAAATTGTTTAATAGCAAAACTTATTTCAAATGTTTTAAAAAAATTTTAAACCTTAAATTCCCATAATGAGCTTACCCCCAAACTTAGAGCATTCAGATGAAAAATCATACAATCTTGAGATGATTGAAATGATGTGTCGTGGAAATGAACCTCAAATTTTAAGTATGGTTTCTGTATTTATTGATCAAATTTCAGTATCAATGGATGATATTAAAGATGCTTACATTGAAAATGATTTTCCGAAAATTAAAAATTTAGCTCATAAAATAAAACCTACTTTAACTTATTTTGGAACTGCTAAACTAGAAAAAGAGTTTATAAATACAGAACTTTTAATTTCGAAAGAGATAACATCAACCGAATTGGATTTAAATATAAAAAATCTTCAATTATTGGCAAATCAAGTTGTCACCGAATTAAAAGAGGATTTTAAATTAACTAATTTATAAAATTATGAAGAAAAAAATATTAGTCGTAGATGATGAAATAAGTATTTGTATGTTGCTGCAAAATTTTCTTTCTCAAGATTATGATGTAGTTACATTGCATGATGCCTCTGAAGCACTTGAATGGCTTGATAGTAATATTCCTGATTTAGTAATCAGTGATATTCAAATGACCAATATGGATGGTTATGAATTTTTAGTAAAAGTTCGTCAAAGAGGTTTTACAAAACATACCCCTTTTATTATGTTGTCTGGAAAATCAGAAAGTAAAGAACGTATCAAATGTTACAGACTTGGTGCTCAAGATTATCTTACAAAACCATTCAATCCTGAAGAACTTGAGGAATTGGTTAAGAAAAATCTGTATCCAATTCATTATGCAATAGAATGGTAACTACTAAACGTAAAATTGCAACTAAAATTAGGACTACCCCATGAGCTCAAAACGTAACATTTTATATATTGGCAATAATGCAGACTATTTTACCTCAGAAATTAATGAAAACTGGGAAATTACAAGAATAGAAAACAGCATAAAAGCTACTAAATATCTGCAATCTCAACAAAAAATAGACGCTATTATTTGCGACTACAATCTACCTGGAAATACCGGAATTTTCTTGTATGATTGGATTAGAGCACAAACTGATTTCGATGCAATTCCATTTGTTTTATTGTCAAAAGAATTTAGTATTGATTTGTATAAATTGGCATTCAATAAACAAATAGATGATTTTTATGTTACTTCTGTATCAAACCCTAAAGATATTTTGGAAAGGGTAAGTTATCTTTGTACACATAAAAAACCTGTCAGCAAATCACCTCCTCAAAAAGTGAAGGTCAAAGACGAAGATTATAAAATGCCACTTTCAAAACGCATTTTTGATATCTTAGTTGCATCAACAGTATTGCTTATAGCTTCTCCATTTTTATTATTGATAATTATAGCCATAAGACTTGAATCAAAAGGAAAAGTCTACTACATCTCAAAACGAGTAGGACGCAAAACGTTTGATTTTTATAAATTAAGATCTATGCGAACTGGATCAGACGAATTATTAAAAAAATTGGCTGCTGAAAAAAATCAATACAAAAAAGAAGAAGTAAAATCAGAAAATAATCTATTAGAAATTCCTTGTCCAAAATGTAGCGCTTTGCCAGAAGGAGAAACGTGTTCTCCAATTATGTATATTGATACACATCAAATTTGTGATTATTGGTTTAATATTCAAAAACGAGAAGCTGCAAAAAGCAATTCGACATTTGTAAAAATTGTTGATGATCCAAGAATTACAAAAGTTGGTAAGTTTATTCGAAATACAAGTATTGATGAACTTCCGCAACTTATTAATGTATTGAAAGGTGACATGTCTATTGTTGGAAACAGACCTTTGCCAGTTTATGAAGCAGAAATGTTGACAGGAGATGACTTGTCAAAACGTTTTTTAGCACCTCCAGGAATTACAGGTTTATGGCAAGTAGAATTGAGAGGAAAAGGTGGAAAAATGTCAGAAGAAGAAAGAATGCGTTTAGATAATGAATATGCTGACCAATTTGTAGGTGATAATTATTCTTTTTGGTATGACATAAAATTGATTTTACGAACGATTCCTGCATTATTTCAATCTGATACTGTATAATTTCAAAAAATTATTTCAAAAAAAATGAACAAATCTTTTAATTTACTTTGCGCTTTTTGTCTTTTTGTTGTTTCTTTCAACACGGTAAATGCTCAAAATAAAGATTCAGATGATACTTCATTAAAAGGAACAGAATTTAAATTTCCACCACTAGAAGTTGTTATTGATTCTGCCTTAAAAAAAAGCGCAATGCTTGCCTTTAGAAAAAACCATGTAGGAGTTACTGAATCTACATTAGCCTCAGAACGAATTTATTGGACTAGAAATTTGGGTATTCAAGCAGACTCTAGATATGGGAATTTAAGCAATTTTGCTATGAACGATGATGGTGCAACCAATACTGCTGCCTTAACCATTGCTCGACAATTTAACTACAGTGTTGGAGTATATTTGAAATTTCCTGTTTTTGATGTATTAAATAGAAAAAATCAAATCAAGCTAGCAACTTTAGAGGTTGAAGAAGCAAAAAACATGGCAGAATTCACAAAAGAAGAAATAAGACAAACTGTTATTAGACTTTATCAAAACTTAATTTTAAAACAAAAATTACTTCAAATACGCTCAAGAAGTTTAGGTGATGGAAGAGTAAATATGGAAATGGTAGAAAAAGAATTTAGAAATGGAATTGTACCAATTTCAGAATATGTTAGAATCACTGGAATGAGTGCAAATTTAGAAGCAGATTATGAAGCCGCAAAATCCGAATTCATAACCGCTAAACAATTGTTAGAAGATATGGCTGGATTTGTATTTGAATTAAAAAAATAAGAACATGACTATAATTGATTTTGTAAGATTAATTTTAAAACACTTAGTGTTATTGATAGTTGTTCCTATATTATTGGGATGTTTGGTAATTTTACTAACCACAAATCCTTCATTTAAATATTCTTCGGAAACATTATTATACACAGGTCTTGCAAGTGGTTCCTCAATTGAAATGGACAAAGCGTTTAATTATCAAGCAACAAATACCGCTTTTGATAATTTAATAAACATTATCAATTCAAGAGAAACTCAAGAAGAAGTTGCCTTCAGATTATTGGCACAACATTTAATGTTACCAGAAGCAAATCCAAAATATATTTCTCAAGAGCATTTTATTGAATTTCAAAAAAAAATCCCAAAAGATATCTATAACTATGTTGCGAAAGGAAATGTCACTGACATAGATTCTATTGAAATTAAAAAATATTATTACGAGCCATTTCCGAGAGAAATAAATCGAAAAAATTATGAAAAAACTGTTTCAAATTTAAAAGCTTTGATGAAAAGTGGCAGTGATAATTTTGTTTATGAACTGCTGAATTATGGTGAAGATAAGCATTATTCCCTAAAAGCAATTTCTGAAATTAAGGCGCAAAGAATAAATAGTAGTGATTTAATGAAGTTAAGTTATACTGTTAATGACCCAGGAATTTGCCAGCAAACGCTTTCTATTTACAATCAAGTTTGTATTATAAATTATAAAAGTATCAAAGAAAATAGGTCAGATGCTGTCGTAAAATACTTTGAAAATGAACTTGAAAAAGCACGAGTATTTTTAAAAGAAGCAGAGGATAAACTTCTTGAATTTAATAAAAGCTCAAATATCATCAATTACTATGAACAAAGTAAAGCTGTTGCTGTTGTAAAAGAAGATATGGACGTTAATTATAAAAAAATTATAGCACAATTAGCGGGCGTTGAAGCAGGCACCAAAAAGTTAGAGCAAAAATTAAAAATTCAAGAAATTATCCAAGAAAAGAGTAATATTATTCTAAAAAAGAAGAGAGATTTAGGAGATCTAAATTTTAAAATTGCGCTCACACAATCAGAAATTGAATCTAGCAACAAGCAACAAGATATATTGAAATTGGACAAGCTAAAAATTCAATCAGAAGTGTTGATTAGTGACATCAAAAAAGGTGTTGACGAATTGTACTCATATCAAAATTCTATTGATGGTTTGCCAATTTCAAAAGTACTTCCAGATTGGATAAACAACGTAGTTGAATCGGAAAAATTAAAAGCTGAAATAAAAGTTATAAATGGTCAGAATAATGACTTTCAAGAAGTGTATGCAGAATATGCTCCTGCAGGAGCCAATATGAAAAGACTGGAACGTGAAATTTCTGTTGCAGAACAAGGTTATTTAGAAATTCTTCACGGATTAAATTTAGCCAAGCTTAAATTACAAGACAGTGAAATATCTTCAGATTTAAAAACCATTGATTCTCCTTTTTTCCCTTTAACTCCCAATCCAACCAAAAGAGCCATCTTAATAATTGCAGCTGCATTTTTAGGAGGAATTTTAACATTAGCGATTGTATTTATAATGGAGTATTTTGATGATACTTTAAGAAACACAACCATTGCTACTAAAAATATTGGTCTTACTTCTTTAGGAATGATTCCAAAAATATTGCTGAAACCAGGAAATATCAATTTGTCTTTTATTCAAAATAGATTGATAGAAACCATTACACAAAATATGTTTCAATATTTTACGGCTCAAAACTTAACTCACAAACCCAAAACAATTGTTGTTTTTAGTACACAAAGAATGGAGGGCAAAACAGTAATCGCTGGAAATATTGCTAAAACACTGAAAAAAGAAGGAAAAAAAGTATTTGTTTTGAACCATAAAGAAAAACAAAAACACATCAAAAAATACCGAAAATCTCCAATTCTAAACAAATTTTTAGGATATCAAGATCCTAGAATCGATTTTGATAATCCGTTTTTGGCTGATATTTCAACATATCTTACTGATGACGAACATAGTTTTTATGAAATGAATAATACATTTTTTGATGCAAAAAATTATACTGATTTTTTAAAATCAAATTCTATAGAAATAAATAACACTCCTGATTTTATAATCATAGAATTACCTGCATTAATCTATCATAAATATCCAACAGAGTTAATTAAAAATGCTGATTTAAACATCATTGTTTGTCGTTCAAATAGAATTTGGGCAGATGCTGATATCTCTACAACTAAGAATTTAATGGAAACTTGTGCATCAAAAATAAATATAATTGTAAATGGCGTTCAAATAAATGAAACTGAATCCGTTTTAGGAGACTTGCCTAAAAAGCGAACAAAAATTAGAAGAAAATTAAAATCAATATTCAAATTTCAGTTTTTATCAAAAAATCAAATTTAAATATTCACGCTGATGAAAATGCTAAAAAAAATAGCAAAAGAGGATAATTTCTTGTCATTGACAGGAAACCTAGTTATTGCATTTTTAGGCATTAGTGGTTTTGCATTACTTACTAGAAGTTTATCATTAGATGTATTTGGTGAATGGGTTTTGTTTATAACAGGTGGTTCTTTTGTAGAAATGTTTCGATTTGGAATTACCAATACTGGATTAATCCGATTTTTATCTGGAGCAGATGAAACCACAAGAGCAAAACTAATAGGGTCAAATGCTTTGATTGGTTTGGGTGCAACCATTTTAATTGCAGTAATACTAGTATTTTTTTATACTGTTTTTAATGATGCAATAAGCAATTCTGGGTATAATCTTTTTTTTAAATGGTATCCATTATTAGCATTTTTAAACCTTCCTTGGAATAATGCATTAGTTGTATTGCAAGCAGATAGAAGATATGATAAAATTTTAATTGTAAAAACCATCAATAGTGGACTTTTCTTTTTAGTGATTTTAGTCAATTTCTTTTTTTTAAAAATGGATTTAAATCAACTAGTAATTGCTTTGCTTATTATCAACGGATTTACATCATTACTTACAATTATTTTAGGCTGGGATGGCACAAAATTAATTACAAAAGCAACCTCAGAAACGAATAAAACCTTATTAGATTTCGGAAAATATACCACCTTTACATTAATTGGTACCAATTTATTGAGAAGTGCTGACACTTTAATTATCAGTCTAAGTCCTATGGGAAATGCAGCTGTTGCACTTTACAGCATCCCATTAAAATTGACTGAATTACAACAAATTCCTTTGCGAAGTTTTGTTGCAACTGCTTTTCCAAAAATGTCTAAAGCAAGTGTTCAGGGAAAAATTACTGAAGTTCGAGAATTATTTTATAGCTATTCAGGTGCACTCACATATTTATTTGTGTTTATGAGTTTGTTCACTTTTGTTTTTGCTGAATTTTTAGTTTTTCTATTATCTGGAGAACAGTATTTAAAAGTAGATCCTATAACTGGTTTTGATGTTGTTGATATTGTTCGCGTATTTTCTATTTACGGACTTTTATTACCAATTGATAGAATGACAGGAATTGGATTAGATAGCATTAACAAACCAAATATAAATGCCATAAAAGTATTTGTAATGGTTGCCGCAAATGTGATTGGAGATTTTATTGCTATATTTATTTTTAAATCTCTGATTCTTGTTGCTGTTGCATCCATACTTTTTACAATAATTGGAATTTGGATGGGAATGTATTTTTTAGATAAAGAATTGTCTTTATCCTACAGAGAAATTTTTTCAAGTGGAATCACCTTCTACAAAAACATATTTCACAAAATAACTAATAACCGCTATTCAACCAAATTTTGATTTCAAACGACCAAATAAATCCTTTTGATAAAGTATCAGGTTCTGCTAATTTAGTAAGCCCGAAAGGAATATTATTGTTGTTTGGTGGAGTTTTGTGCATTGCATTACTTCTAGCAAAACTAAAAATCGTTGGAATAGGACTATTATTTGCGCTTTTTTTTGGAGGCATTTATTTCTATTTTTTATTTAAAAATCCTACAATTGGTTTTTACACAGCCATTGGGTTAAATTTCATCATATTAGGAATAGGAAGATATATTCAAGGATTGCCTTTGGGTTTTGCAATTGATGGAATCATGGTATTTACTTTTTTAGCCATCATCTTTTCAAGATTTAGAGAACGAGTTGATTGGTCTCCTGCAAATAAAACCATTACCATTTTAGCAGGTATTTGGATGTTGTATTGCATATTCCAACTGGTAAATCCTGAAGCCAGAATGATAGAACCATGGATTGCAGGAAGAGGAATTGGTTTCTATTTCTTTTTCTTTGTGATACTGACCTTTATGCTCATTGATACCAATAAAAAATTGGATACCTTTTTATACGTTTGGGGAATGTTCTCCTTACTTGCCACATTAAAAGGTACAATTCAAATGCTTTTTGGAGTTGATTATGCTGAACAAGCTTGGCTAGATAATGGTGGTGCAGAAACTCATGTGTTATTTGGCAAACTTAGAGTTTTTTCATTCTTCAGTGATGCAGGTCAATTTGGTGGCAATCAAGCATATGCAGGGGTAGTTTTTATAATATACTCAATGGCTAAAAAAGGATTCTCAAAAATTTTCTTTATCACTGTTGGAATTCTTGGTTTTTATGGAATGATGATTTCTGGAACAAGAGGTTCAATTGCAGTTCCATTAGCTGGATTAATGACATTTTTTGTTTTGCGAAAAAACATTAGAGTATTGAGTGCTGGTGTGTTGTTTCTTGCGCTAATTTTTGTGTTTTTTAAATATACAACAATTGCCAATGGAAATGATCAAATAAGAAGAATGCGCAGTGCTTTTGACCCAAATGAGCCTTCACTTAAAGTAAGGCTTGATAATCAAAAAATTTTAAAAGGATATTTAGCTTCTAGACCTTTTGGTGGTGGTATTGGTCATGCAGGAGACAAGGCTCAGCGTTTTCTGCCTCATGCTTTTCTTTCAAATGTTGCTACTGATAGTTGGTATGTTTTAATTTGGGCAGAATTGGGGATTGTTGGGTTAACATTTCATTTATGTATTCTATTTTTTGTGATTGGAACAGCTAGTTATAAAGTAATGTTTAAAATTAGAGATCCAATAACCAAAATTAAAATGAGCGCACTCATTGCTGGAATGGCTGGGATAATGTTGGCTTCTTATGGAAACGCAATATTAGGTGGAATGCCAACTGCATTATTGATTTATGCGTCAATGGCAATCATGTCTAATCCGAAAATATTTGAAGAAAAAACAAAAGAAACAGAAACAGCATTAATCGCAGCATAAACAAAAATAAAGACTTTAAAAAGTCTTGAAAATATATCAACAAATCAACAACCTCTTAACTTTAAAATTATGAATTACAGAAACATAAAGGACTTAAATAACATTATACTTCAAAAACTAAGTATAATTCCACGTGATTTTGATTTAATAGTAGGCGTTCCAAGGAGTGGCATGTTACCTGCAAATTTATTATCACTTTATCTCAATAAACCTTATACTGATATTGACTCTTTTTTAAACGGACATATTTATAAAGCAGGAGCAAGAAGTCAGTTTTTTGAATCGGGAGCATATAAAAAAGTATTGGTTGTAGATGATAGTATCGCTTCTGGTTCTGCAATGGTGGAAGTGAGAGAAAAACTAAAACATCTTGAAGAGAAATTTAATATCAAATATTGTGCTGTTTATATCATTGCTGGTAAAGAAAAAATGGTAGATTATTTTTTTGAAATTGTTCCTTTACCACGCTATTTTCAATGGAATATTTTAAATCATACTACTCTAGAAAAAGCTTGTTTTGACATTGATGGAGTGTTATGTGCAGATCCTTTGCCAGAGCAAAATGATGATGGAGAAAAATATATCGACTTTATTTTAAATGCGCCACCATTATTTATTCCAGGCAGCAAAATTGGAACAATTGTAACCTCAAGACTAGAAAAATACCGAAAAGAAACAGAAACTTGGTTGGCTGCAAACAACATAAAATACAATGATTTGGTGATGTTAGATTTACCAGATATGGCTGCTCGTCAAAAAGCTAATAATCATGGAGATCACAAAGCAAAAGCGTATATGGCAAAACCTTATGTGCTTTTTATTGAAAGCGAACTAAATCAAGCTATTGAAATTAACAGAATCTCAAAAAAACCAGTTTTATGTACCGCAAATTTTGAAATGATTTTTGAGTCAGAATCATTTTTATACAATTTAAAAAGCGGAAAACATTTGCCTTTTTTAAGAGAATTTGGATTAAAAGTTAGAAATAAATTAAGAAAACTACTCAAATGATACTCTTAGAAAATCTCTAAAAATCATTCAATTAGTTTTTCAATTATAATTTTTTATTATGTTCCTATTAAATATCATTCAAATCATTTTGCTGATTCTATTGGGTTTAGCAACACTTTATATTTTTATATTCTCAATCGCGAGTCTTTTTTACAAGCAAAAAACCTACGATGATAATGGAAACATGAAAAGCATAGCTGTCCTTATTCCAGGTTATAAAGAAGATGCTGTTATTTTTGAAGTTGCCAAATTAGCGCTAGAACAAGAATATCCTAAAAATCTTTTTGATGTGGTGATTATTGCTGATTCTTTCAAAGAAGAAACCTTAGCAGTTTTAAAAACATTACCTATCAAATTAATTGAAGTAAGTTTCGAAAAAAGCACAAAATCCAAAGCTTTAAATAAAGCAATGGAAACATTAAAAAGAGACTATGATATTGCAGTAGTTTTAGATGCAGATAACATAATGGCTCCTGATTTTTTGCAAAAAATAAATGCTGTTTTTGAGTATGATTTTATTGCTGTTCAAGGACATCGTACTGCAAAAAATACCAATAATTCTTGGGCAATATTAGATGCTATTAGCGAAGAAATAAATAACAACATTTTCAGAAAAGGACATAGAGTTTTAGGACTTTCGTCTGCAATTATTGGCTCAGGAATGGCTTTTAGATATCAATATTTTAAATCATTAATGTCTACAGTTACTGCAATTGGCGGTTTTGATAAAGAAATTGAATTGAAAATGCTTAAAGAAGGTCGAAAAATTGTGTATCTAAATGATGCTATTGTGTATGATGAAAAAATTCAAAAAGCGGAAGTGTTTGGCAACCAACGCAGACGTTGGTTATCTGCTCAATTTCATTATTTTAGAAAAGACATTTTAAATGCATCAAAAGATTTAGTCTTAAAAGGAAATGTAGATTATTTTGACAAAGCAATACAATTTATACAACCACCAAGGATTTTATTATTAGGCGCTGTCATACTTTTTAGCGTTGGATTTTTAGTGATAAATTATTTTTTAGAAAACCAAATTCTGTATTCAAAACTCTGGATTGCATTAGTTGTAACTTGTATTTTATCATTTGTTTTTTCTGTTCCAATCTCTTTTTACAATTCAAAAACCTTACACGCTTTGACTAGTTTACCCAAAGGAATGTTTACAATGTTATTATCATTACTCAAAATAAAAGGCGCAAATAAAACATTTATTCATACACAGCACACCTCTAACTCAAAAGATATAAGTTCTAAATAATTAAAAAAAGAGTTTCAAAAATCAACCAAATGAAAAACCATAAACTAGAAATATTAGAGGCCATTCGTGGATTTTCTGCTTTTTATGTGGTACTTTTTCATTTGTTACCACAAAAAATATTGCTTTTCGGAATCAATATAGGATTTCTATTTCGTTTTGGTTCTGAGGCTGTAATTATGTTTTTTATTTTAAGTGGTTTTGTGATTAAATATTCTTGGGAAAAATCACCAGATAAATCGTTTAAAAAATATTTTTTACGCCGATTTTTACGGATTTATATTCCTCTGATATGTATTTTCTTAGTAGCATATATTTTAAAATGTTATTCAGAGGGCAGTTTGGCAGATCCTGAATGGAAAACTCTTTTAGGGAATTTGTTTATGCTTCAGGATGTGATTTCATTGAAACCAAACGTAATTTCTCCTGTTTATATGGCAAATGGTGTGCTTTGGTCATTGTCTTATGAATGGTGGTTTTATATGATTTTTTTGTTTTTATCTAAAAAAATTGCGCCTTCTAAACTTCATAATTGGGTAATTATTTTAACAATAATAGCAGCAATTTCATATATAATATATCCATTTTTCATCAATCGAGTTTTGATGTATTTTGCCATTTGGTGGATTGGAGTTCGATTTGCAGAAATTTATTTAAAGGGAGAAATCTATACATTTCAATCAATAAAAAATTACAGCTATGTTTTAATTGGAATTATCATCCTTTTAAGTATCAATTTATACCTCAACTTTGGATACACAAAAATATATGAATATCCTTTAGTGGCTTTTCCATTTATTGAGTTACGTCATTTTGTTTTTGCCTTTTTGGCAATGTTTGTAGGAATTATTTGGAATCGTTTGAATTGGTTTGGTTTTCATGAAATATTTGGGATTTTTAAATATTTAGCTCCATTTTCTTACGGTATTTATATTTCGCATCATTATTTAGTTATTGAGGCAACTTATCTGGATTTCATCAACAATGTAATCCTAAAAAATACGCTGTATATTCTATTCATGTTTTTGTTTTCATACATAATTGAGATAGTAATTTATGGTCGAATTAGAAAAAAACTTAATAGTTATTTAGTAATTAAAATTTAAAGCAACGCAAAATGAAAATAGGTATAGAAGCGCAAAGAATTTTTCGTAAAAAGAAACATGGTATGGACATGGTTGCTTTGGAACTTATCAAAAACCTGCAAATTATTGACAGAGTAAATGACTATTTTATCTTTGTAAAACCTGATGAAGATAATGCAATACTTCAAGAAACTGCAAATTTTAAAATTATTGAATTAAATGGAGGACCTTATCCAACTTGGGAACAAATAGCATTGCCAAAAGCTGCAAAAAAATACCATTGCGATATTTTACATTGTACAAGTAATACAGCTCCGTTTTTTACTGATATTCCTTTAATTACAACTCTTCATGATATCATTTACATGGAAAGTAGTTATTTGAAAATCCTAAAAAGTAGTGCTACACCTTATCAAAAATTCGGAAATATTTATCGAAAACTCATTGTACCTCGTGTTGTAAAAAAAAGTAAAAAAGTAATAACAGTATCTCATTTTGAGAAAAATAGAATTGGAGAATTTTTTGGTATCAAAGGAGACAAAAAACTAGATGCAATTTATAATGGTGTTAGCGAACATTTTAAACCTATAACAAACAATGAAGAGCTTTTAAGGGTTAAAAACGCATATCATTTACCGGATAAATTTTTCTTTTTCTTAGGAAACACTGACCCAAAAAAGAATACCAAAGGAACTTTAAAAGCCTTTTCCGATTTTTTAAAACAATCAAATTCTGACTATAAATTGGTGATGCTTGATTATGATAAAATTGAGCTCAATAAACTTTTGATAGAGATTAATGATGTAAATCTCATCAATCAAATTGTTTTAACAGGCTATGTTGTAAACACAGATTTGCCAGCAATCTATTCCCAATGTGATGTTTTTCTATATCCATCTTTACGAGAAAGTTTTGGTATTCCAATGCTAGAAGCCATGTCATGTAATGTTCCAGTGATCACATCAAACACCTCATCAATGCCAGAAGTTGCAGCAGATGCAGCACATATAATTGACCCTTTTCAATCCGAAAAAATTACAGCTGGTATTATTAAAATTTTAAATGATGATGATTACAGGAAGTCTCTGTGTGAAAAAGGGTTAGAAAGAAGCAAGCAATTTTCATGGAAAAATATGGCAAAAGACTATTTGAAACAATATGAATTAATTCATAAAAGTATTTAAACAAAATAAAAATCATGATAACAGGTAAAGACATCATCGTAGTTGGCATCCAAGCTTGGGATATAGAAATTGGCAGTAATTGTAAAAATATTGCACTCGAATTTGCGAAACACAATCGTGTTTTATATGTGAATCCGCCAATGACAAGGTCTGTTATGCGAACTCAAAAGGATAAAATCAATATTCAAAAAAGAATTAGAATTAAAAATGGTGAAGAAGATGATTTAGTTGAAATTGACTCAAACTTATGGAATTTATACCCAAAATCTCTTGTAGAATCTATTAATTCTATTCCTATAAATTTTATTTTTAATGTTTTAAATAAAAGAAATACTAGTGTTTTTGCTAGAGATATTCAAAAAGCAATTTCAAGATTAGAGTTCAAAAATAGTATCCTTTTTAATGATAGTTCTATGTTTTTAGGACTCCATTTAAAAGACTTGCTTAAACCAAAAGTGTATGCGTATTACATGCGCGATTATTTAGTAAAAGTGCCTTATTGGCAAAAACATGGTGAAAGAATTGAACCTCAGGTAATTAAAAAAGCGGATGTGGTTTTAACAAATTCAGAATTTTTCGAAGATTTTTGCAAACAATACAATCCTCATAGTTATATGGTTGGGCAAGGTTGTGATGTTTCTTTATTTAATGATGAAGATGATTCAATCAAAATACCTGAAGAATTTAAAAACATACCTTCTCCTGTTTTTGGCTATGTAGGTTCATTAACCAGCTTGCGATTGGATATTGAACTGTTAGAGTTTATTGCAACTCAAAAGAAAGATTGGAGTATTGTTTTGGTTGGTCCTGAAGATGATGATTTCAAAAAATCTAAATTACACTCCATGTCAAATGTATATTTTTTGGGAAGTAAAGACGCTTTGCAACTTCCAAATTATGTAAAAGGTTTTGATGTTACCACCAATCCACAATTAAAAAATAATTTAACTATTGGTAATTATCCTCGAAAAATTGATGAGTATTTAGCCATGGGAAAACCTGTTGTTGCTACAAATACTAGAACAATGCAAATGTTTAAAGAACACGTGTATTTAGCTGATAGCAAAGAAGATTATGTTACTTTAATTGACATAGCTTTGTCAAAAAATACGAGCGAACGTGTCAAAAACAGAATTGAATATGCGAAAAGTCATACCTGGGAAAACAATGTGAAAGCTATTTACGAAGCAATCATAAAATCAACCAAACATAGCGTAAAATGGGACTAAAAGAAAAAATAAAATCGAATGAAAGTTTAAAAAAACTTGTTCATTGGTCTATTCTAATTCCAAAACAAACAAGACCAAGATTATGGATAAAATGGTTTGTAAATCCATTTTATCATAAAAAAGGAAAAGGTGCAATTGTAAGACCAAGAACAAGAATGGATGTAGTTCCTTGGAATAAATTTGAATTAGGAGAAGACTCAACAATTGAAGATTTTTCAGCAATAAACAATGGTGTAGGAAATGTAATTATTGGAGACAGAACCAAAATAGGACTTAGCAATACAATTATTGGTCCTGTTTTGATTGGAAATGATATTCGTTTGGCACAAAATATTACACTATCTGGATTAAATCACAATTATGAAGATGTAAATCGTCCAATTCACGAACAAGGTGTTTCTACATCTCCTATTACCATAGAAGATGGCACTTGGATTGGTTCAAACGTTGTTGTTTTGGCGGGTGTAACCATTGGAAAAAACTGTGTAATTGCTGCTGGAAGTATTGTAACCAAAAATATTCCATCATTTTCAGTAGCTGTTGGAAATCCAGCAAGAGTGCTAAAAAAATACAATCACGAAACAAAGGTTTGGGAAAAAGTTTAAAAATTATATCATGGATTTATTAAAAATTATTTGCTGGATTTTGATATTTATCATAGTTTACACGTATGTTGGCTATGGTATTTTATTATATGCAATTATTAAAATAAGAAGGTTTTTCAAAATTGGAAAAAAGACACCATTTGATGAATCCTTTCAACCAGAAGTCACTTTATTTATTGCTGCTTACAATGAAAAAGAGTATGTAGCTGCCAAAATGAAAAACACATTATCATTAGATTATCCTAAAGATAAATTACATATTATTTGGGTTACAGATGGTTCTAATGATGGAACTCCAAACTTGTTAAAAGATTATCCAAACACAACCGTGCATCATTTAGAGGAAAGAAATGGTAAAATTGGAGCAATGAATAGAGGAATGCAATTTGTAAAAACTCCGATTGTAATTTTTAGTGATGCAAATACCAACCTTGGAAAAGAGTCTATAAAACGAATTGTTCAATTATTTAGCAACCCAAAAGTTGGATGTGTTTCTGGTGAAAAAAGAATTGTTGATAAAGAAAGTGATGTTGCTTCTGGTGCAGGTGAAGGTTTGTATTGGAAATATGAATCTACCTTAAAAAAATGGGATGCAGAATTGTACTCAGTTGTTGGTGCAGCAGGCGAATTATTTGCAATCAGAACTTCGTTATATCGTCATGTAGAAAAAGACACCATTTTAGATGATTTTATGATTTCATTACGTGTTGCTCAAGATGGTTATACAATTCAATACGATCCTGAAGCGTATGCCATCGAAACAGCATCCGCAAATGTAAAAGAAGAATTAAAACGAAAAATCAGAATTTCAGCAGGTGGCATTCAATCTATTGTGAGATTGCGTTCTTTGTTAAATATTTTTAAATATGGAACATTGTCATTTCAATATATTTCTCATCGAGTTTTACGTTGGAGTTTGACTCCATTGTGTTTGGTGTTGTTAATTCCTGTTTTAACAATCCTTGCTATTGATGAAGGGCTTTTTTCGTTTTCACTTTACACCCTATTTTTTTGGTTGCAAATCCTATTTTATGCTGCTGCATTATTGGGCTGGTTTTTAGAAAACAGAGAAACTAGAATTAAAATACTCTTTATACCTTACTACTTTTTTATCATGAATTTGTCTGTAGTTTTAGGGTTTTTTCGATATATAAACAACACACAATCTGTTAATTGGGAACGTTCAAAAAGAGCAAGTTAAACAAAAAATAATTCAATTATGAATAGACGAAAAGCAATTGGAGGAATTTTAGCATTTGCCGGAATTGGCATTGCTTCCTTTACTGGATTTAATTTTTTTTATGGAACATCAAACAGAGGAAAACTTAAAAACTTTGAACATCTCATTACTGAACTAGCAGAGACAATAATCCCAACAACAGATACTCCTGGCGCAAAAGAGGCAAATGTTCAGTTTTTTATTATCAGTTTTATGGAGTCATGTTCATCAAATAAAGAATTTAATACTTTTTTTAATGGATTAAATGACATTCAGAAAACTTGCTTAAGTGATTACAACAACATTTTTCAAAAATGTACAAATGAGCAAAAAATAGAAGTGCTAAAAAACCTAGATACAAATCAAGATTCCAGTAGTTTTTTTACTAAAATCGATACCAAAATAAGAGGGCGTTCTTTTTTTAATATCCTAAAATCTTTAACAATCGAAGGTTATTGTTCATCAGAACTCGGAGCAACAAATTTGCTTTCATACGTTCCTGTTCCTGCAAATTATAATGCAATCACAACTATAACATCCAATCAAAAAGCTTGGGCAACAAGATAAATTTACGATGAAAAACCAAACAGAAACAAATACTTTTGATGCCATTGTTGTTGGATCTGGCATCAGTGGAGGTTGGGCCGCTAAAGAACTTACTGAAGGTGGTTTAAAAATACTGCTACTTGAAAGAGGAAGAAATGTAGAACACTTAACAGACTATATTACAGCACTTAAAGATCCTTGGGAGTTTCCTAATAGAATGCATTTAACAACAAAAGAATTAGAAGAAAGACCTGTTCAAAGCAGTCATTGCAATGCTGGTGACATGCATTTTTATGTAAAAGATAGTGAGCATCCTTATATTCAAGAAAAACCATTTAAATGGATTAGAGGTTATCAAGTTGGTGGCAGATCATTAACTTGGGGACGTCAAAGTTATCGTCTTTCTGATTTGGATTTTGAGGCAAATAAAAAAGATGGATATGGAATTGATTGGCCTATCAGATATGACGATTTAAAAGAATGGTATGATTATGTTGAACAATATGTTGGAATTAGCGGAAGTTCAGAATCATTACCTCATTTACCTGATGGTGTTTTTTTGCCACCAATACCAATGAATGCCATTGAAAAACACTTAAAAGATAAAGTTAATCAACAATATTCTGATCGTCGAATAATAAATGGAAGAGTAGCAAATTTAACAGAATACAAAGAAGGTAGAGGCAAATGTATGTATCGCAATTTATGCAGCAGAGGTTGCCCTTTTGCAGGATATTTTAGCAGTAATTCTACTACACTTTTAGATGCTTATAATAGTGGAAACTTAACTCTAAGGGAAAATTCAATTGTAAAAGAAGTTGTATATGATGATACAACAAAAAAAGCTGTTGGAGTAAAAATAATTGATGCAATTACAAAAGTTGAAATAACGTATTATGCAAAAATAATTTTCTTAAACGCTTCTGCTATTGCTACAGCATCCATTTTATTGAATTCTGTTTCTAAAACATTTCCAAATGGATTAGGAAACTCAAGTTTACAAGTTGGTCATAATTTAATGGATCATGTTGTGAATGAAGGTACATATGGAACATTTGATGGTTTACAAGATAAATATTATGAAGGCAGATATCCTGGCACAATTTATATTCCAAGATTCCAAAATTTAGATTCTAAAACTACAAATTCCAATTTTATAAGAGGTTATGGAATTCAAGGAAAAGGAGAAAGAGAACATTGGGACTCAAAACCCACCAAAGGTTTTGGTGCTGCTTTAAAAGCTCAACTAGAAAAACCCGGAAAATGGATTATTTCTCTTGGTGGTCGTGGAGAAGTATTGCCTTATTATGAAAATAAAATTACTTTAGATGATCAAAATCTTGATCAATGGGGATTGCCATTAGTAAAAGTTCATTTTGAATATGGGGAAAATGAATTATCCATGATGGAACATATGACAAAATCTAGCGAAGAAATCTTGAAAAAAGCAGGTTTTAAAAATGTAGGAAGTTATAGAAATAGCCCTCCTCCAGGTTCAGCCGTTCACGAAATGGGAACTGCAAGAATGGGAAATGATCCTAAAACTTCAGTACTTAACAAATACAATCAAATGCATGATGTTAAAAATGTTTTTATAACTGATGGAAGTTGTATGACTTCTTCTGGTTGTCAAAATCCTTCTTTAACGTATATGGCACTCACAGCAAGAGCCAGCAAATATGCAATTCAACTGTTTAAATCAAATCAATTATGAAAAAAATTAAAATTGTATTCCTGCTTTTTGTCTTCGCCTTCTTGTCATTTGTTGTGTATTACTTTATCAAACAACCTTCTTATACAATTAAAACAGAAGGAACGTTGTATGTTGTTAATAAAGTAAGTAAAAGTGTTGTGATTTTTGATTTATTACAAGGCAAGCAAATTAAAGAATTGCCTATGGAAATTGAACCTCATGAAGCGACAGCAATTAACAATCCAAATCGAGTTATTGTAACCAATTATGGTACTCCAGATATTGGTGGAAAAAGTATTACAGTAATAAATGCAAAAACAAATACCATAGAAAAAACTGTTTCAATTGGCGAAAATTTACGACCTCATGGAATTATTTCGTTGCCAGAAGCAGATAAAGTAGGTGTTGTTACTGATATTGGAAATCATTTATCCATAGTGAATGTAAAAACAGGTGTTTTAGAAAAGCAAATATCAACACAGCAAAACCTAAGTCATTTATTAGTTCATCATCCTTTTAAACCTTTGATTTATGTTGCGAATATTGCATCAGGATCAGTTAGTGTTATTGATGTAAAACTAGATTCAGTTATCAAAATTATTTCTATTGGTAAGAAATCTGAAGGAATTGATATCACAAAAGATGGTGCTGAAATTTGGGTAACAAACATTGAAGAAAATGTTATTTCCGTAATCAATTCTACTACTTATGAAATTACTGACCGAATTAAAACTGGAAAAGAACCTTTGAGATTAAAGTTTTCTAATGACGGAAAATATTGTTTAGTTTCAAATTCAAGTGAAGGAACAGTGTCTGTGTATAATAGCAAAACAAAAAAACAAATCGCAACGATTTCAATTCCTGGCAAAAAAAATATTCTCGAAAAAATACTTTATCACACACCTCGTCCTGTAGGAATTTTAATGCATCCTAATGGAAAATATGCTTTTATATCAAATTTTACAGCAAGTAGAGTTGAAATAATTGATTTGCGTACTTTTGCCATCGTGAGTAGTATTAAGGTTGGTGACATGCCTGATGGTCTTGCTTTTGTCAATTAAAAATATCTTTTTTTAATCATTCATTACGAATAATTGAGTTGTTTTTTTAAGTTTTATGAAGCGTTTAAAATTTGTATTGCTTTTTCTGGGAGTTCTTTTTTTGCTTTTTCGCATTTCAGTTTTTATTGTAAGATTACCATCTTATGACATAAAAACTAATGGAAAACTATATATTGTAAACAAAGTAAGTGAAAATGTTCTCGTTTTTGATTTATTTTCAGGAATGGAAATTGCCGAAATTTCTATTGATATGATATCACACGAAGCTGTGAAAACATACAATGAAAATAAAATTGTACTCACAAATTTTGGTGATTCTGATAAAAATATCATTAAAACAATAAACACAAAAACGAATACTTTAGAAAAAGAAAAAATATTCAATCAAAAAATTTACGGAAGTGGCATAATTGCTTTGCCTGATTCACAAAAAGTTGCAATAATCGATTATGTTTTGAATAGATTAGTTGTTCTTGATATTGAAAATAATCGTATTGAAAAACAATTATCAACAGAACAAGACAAAAGTCATTTGGCTGTTTTGCATCCAAAAAAACCAATTGCTTACGTAACAAATATCAATTCTGGTTCCATAAGTGTCATAGATCTCATTCAAAACAAAGTGATTAAAATTATAGCTTGCGGTTTGGGTAGAAAAGGAATTGACATTACTCCTGATGGTTCTGAAATTTGGGTAACAAACATCAATGAAAATTCAATAACAGTTATCGATACTACAAATTATAACATAACAAATACATTAACCTCAGGAAATGAATCTTTAAAACTGAGTTTTTCTATTGATGGTAAATATTGTTTGGTTGCCAATGCAACAGATGGAACCATTTTTGTATTCAATCAACAAACTAAAAAAAATATAAAAACAATTTATCTTCGAGGAAAAACAACATTTTTTGAACGAATATTATATCACACACCTCGCCCTGTAAATATTTTAATGCATCCAAATGGGTTGTATGCTTTTGTTGCCAATTCTAATGCAAATAAAATTGAAGTAATTGAAATGAAAACTTTCAAAATTATTAGCACTATTGGTACTGGAAGAGTTCCTGATGCTATGGTGTTTTTAGAGTAGTTTTTTTTAAATCCAACAATTATTTGTTATTCGTCTGTAGGATTAATCCATTTGTCGATAGCAAATTATAAATCAACTAATTATGAGAATTTTAATTAAACTTAGAAGATATCTTTGTAGGAGATTTATAAATCGTATTGATATATTAATTAACTTTAGCGTAAATTAATATTTTCGTAAAAAATTATTAATCTTTTAAACCCTACTCATCAAAACTAAACTTTAATTATGATAAAATTCATATTTTCAACACCTTAATTAAAATAACTTTACTCTCTATTTTAAAAAACCCTACTTATGAAAAATTATTCTCTCTTTTTTAAAGAATCAAGATTGAACAAAGGTTCATTATTGATTAAATTATTTGCTATTACAATTATTTTGCTTACCTCTTGTAGTAAAGATATTGCAGAACTTCCAGAAGATCCAGGATCAATTACGATTGATAACTTAAAAGCTTCCTCAACATTTAACTGGAAAAATACCAAAGACACCAAAATCACTATTAGAACAAAAGATAATGAAGGAAATGCTGTTCCTTACGTTAAAGTAAGTGTTTGGACAAATTTTGAAGAAGAAAATGGTGTAGAAATAATAAATGGTGTTACCAATATTATTGGTGAATTTGTGGTTAATTATACTTTTGAGGCTGATATGGAAGAAGTTGTTTTAAAAACAGACTTTATTGGTTTTATCCCAGAAACGAAAGTACCTATAGAAAATGGCAACGTTACATTTACTTTTGGAGGAACAAAAAATAGCCAAAAAAATCAAAATTACAGCAACAAATCCTATTATTCAAAATTAGAAAATACTCTAAAAAGTAAATTAAGTGCGAATGTTAAAATAAATTACATAGGCACCTATAATGGTGATGGAGTTCCTAATTATTTGGAATCAAAACCTGACAAAATAACAAAAGATTTTCTTAAAGAGGTAAACAATGCTTTGCCAGAAAACATGCCAGTGCCTAAATATCATCCTGAATATCTTTTAGGAAACAACCAACATAATTTGGTGATTTTAGACAAAGCGGAAGTATGGATTACATTTGTTTCTGAAGGTGCAGGATACAAAAATGTATTAGCGTACTATACTTACGATAGAGATTTTCCACCAAAAAGTCCATCAGATATCAAAGAATGTTTTGTGATTTTTCCAAATGCATCCTTTAGAGGTTCAGGTGGAGGTCTTGATTCTGGTGACAAAGTTTCTCTGGGTATTTTTGAAAAGAACACAGTAGTAGGTTGGATGTTGATGCGTAATGGTTGGGATGATAAAACAAAAAAATCAACAGAAGGTTTTGGTTTATTATACTCTAATTTAGAATTAAATCCTGAAGCAGATATCAAGAATCGTCAACACACAGTGATGCTTTTCGATGAAAAAAGAGATTTATTCTTAATTGGTTTTGAAGATTTAATTCGTCCAGGTGGTGACAATGACTTTAACGATGTTGTTTTTTATGCAACTGCAAATCCAATAGAAAATGTTGAATTTGATAATGTAGCAAAATTAGATCCAGATCCTATTGATACTGATAAAGACGGAGTTACTGACGGTTTTGATGATTATCCTGAAGATCCAAAATTAGCATTCAATAATTTTTATCCTGGTAAAAATATGTTTGGAACACTAGCTTTTGAAGATTTATGGCCATCTAAAGGTGATTATGATTTTAATGATTTAGTTGTTGATTATCATTTTAACAGAATCTCAAATGCCGAAAATAAAGTAGTTCGTTTAGAAGGAAAATTCATTGTAAGAGCTATTGGAGCAAGTTTCCAAAATGGTTTTGGTTTCTCAATTCCTGGTATAGACCCATCACGTATTGCATCTGTAAAAGGCACAAAATATACTGAAGGTTATATAAAAACAAATGGTAATGGAACAGAATCAGGACAAAAAGATGCAACCATAATTGTGTTCGACAATGCTTGGAAACAAGGTTCTGGTAATACAAGACCAGATCAGCCTTTTGTTGTCTCTGATACAATAACTGTAACTATAGATTTGGTAAATCCTATTGATATCAATACATTCGGAATGGCTCCTTTCAATCCATTTATCATTGTAAATAAAGAAAGAGGTAAAGAAGTTCACTTGCCAAATTATGCTCCAACAAGTTTAGCTGATCTATCTTATTTCGGAACTTCATTTGACAATACACAATCAGCAATAGGAAAATATTACAAAACAAAAGACAACTTACCTTGGGCTATTAATTTTCCAAGTCGTTTTGAATATCCTATCGAAAAAGCAAGTATTGATGTAAGTCACTTAAAATTTATTAATTGGGTTTTAAGCGATGGAATAGAGTATAAAAATTGGTATAAAAACGAACCTGGATTTAGAAATAGTTCCAATATTTACAACAAATAACAGTTCATTTTTTTAATAAATTTTGTTCAAAAGAGGTCACTTAAAAAGTGACCTCTTTTTTTTGCACAAAACTATAAAACCAATACTTTTCAATGAAAAATATTCCTTTTACAAATTATTTCAGTAATTTTAAAAGAATCTATTATCAATAAATACTTTAAAAATGAGTAAGATAAAAAATATAGTTTTTGACTTAGGAGGTGTCATCATGAATTTAGATGTTCCTAAAACAATTGAAGCTTTTAAAAAATTAGGTATTCAAAATATTGTTAATGAAACAGGACATCATTATCAATATTCTTTTTTTTATGATTTTGAAATTGGTAAAATTTCAGAAAAATATTTTTTGGATTCTCTTTTAAATTTATCCGATAAATCTCCTAGTCATCAAGAAATTATACAAGCTTGGAATGCTATGATCCTAGATATGCCAAAAGAACGGGTTGATTTTTTAAAGGATTTAGGAAAAAATTACACTCTTTTTTTATTAAGCAACACGAATAGTATTCACCAAAAAGAATATCTAGATGCTTTTAAAAATACTTATAATAGTTCATTCAATGATTTATTCAAAAAAGCTTACTATTCTCATGAAATTGGAATTAGAAAACCAGAGGAAGCTATTTTTAAGTTCATTCTAGAGGATAGTAATTTAGTGGCATCAGAAACTCTTTTTGTTGATGATGCTATAAGTAATATTGAGGGTGCTCAAAAAGTTGGTATAAAAACATATCACGTTCAGAATTATGATACCGTAAACATTTTGAGAGTGTTGAATCAATAAAAAGAAGAGAAAAAATAAACCAATAAAAAAAGAGCTTATTTCTAAGCTCTTTAATGTTTAAATATATAAATCCCCCAATAAATATATTTAACATTTCTAATACAATAGAATACAAAGATAGTTTCTATTTAAAACTTTGATTTCAATTATCGATAAATTGCAATCTACAATCGTCCAAATGTAATTTAGTTTCGATGAATTGAATATTTTCATGAAATGTTTGTTAAGTTTGAACCCTAAATCGCAATTTGCCTATCAATTTGTTGATCTAAAGAAATAAAAGTTTCTGTTCTTGAAACACCTTTGATATTCTGAATATCTTTATTCAACAAATGCATTAAATCTTCATTGTTTTTGCACATAATTTTGATAAAAATAGCATAATTTCCTGTAGTATAATGACTTTCAACTATCTCAGGAATTTCTTTCAATCTCTTAATTGCAGAGGAATATAAATTGGATGCATCCAAAAAAACTCCCACAAAAGCTGTGGTTGTATATCCTAAAGCTTTCGGATTGATGACCATTTTATAACCTTCAATCAAATTAGATTTTTCCAATTTTCTCAATCGTTGATGAATAGCAGCTCCAGAAATCCCAACTTCTCTGGCAATACTCAAAATGGGTGTTCTTGCATCCTTCACCAAACTTTTGATAATTATTTTATCAATTCCGTCTATTTTCATATTGATAATTAAAGTTTTAAAGATAAAAAAAAGAGAACACTTTTTTGAAGTATTCTCTTTTTACTATTTTATAAAATGGAATTCATTATTTCATTTCAAAATTTTCCATGAATTTTGTAGTATAATTCCCCGCAACATAATCAGGATGCTCCATCAATTGTCTATGAAAAGGAATGGTTGTTTTGATGCCTTCTATTACAAATTCATCCAAAGCTCTTTTCATTTTATTGATAGCTTCTTCTCTAGTTTGCGCAGTTACAATCAACTTTGCAATCATAGAATCGTAATTTGGCGGAATCATATATCCTGCATAAACATGTGTATCCATTCTAACTCCATGGCCTCCTGGCGCATGAAAAGTAGTTACTCTTCCTGGAGCTGGTCTAAATCCGTTGTAAGGGTCTTCAGCATTGATTCTACATTCTATAGAGTGCATTTG
>DAIUBY010000017.1:0-9915 GCA_036846425.1 Polaribacter sp. | reverse complement strand
TTTTGATGACGTCTTTGTACAGAGCAATCTCTTTCTGATAAATGACAAGCTTTTCCGTAAGCATCACCCACAATTTGAATTTCGATATGTCTTGGTTCTTCAATGAGTTTTTCCATATACATGTCGTCATTTCCAAAGGCTGCTTTACTTTCTTGCCTAGCAGAATCCCATGCATTTTTTAAATCTTCAGGTTTCCAAACAGCACGCATTCCTTTTCCACCTCCACCTGCTGAAGCTTTTAACATTACAGGATATCCTGTTTCTAAAGCTACTTTTTTACATTGTTCAAAATCAGCGATAATCCCATCAGAACCAGGAACGCAAGGCACTCCAGCTGCTTTCATAGTTGCTTTTGCATTGGCTTTGTCTCCCATTTGATCAATCATTCTGCCTGTTGCACCAATGAATTTTATTTTATGCTCTTCGCACAAATTGGAAAATTTGGCATTTTCTGATAAAAAACCATATCCTGGATGAATTGCATCAGCATTTGTAATTTCTGCAGCTGCAATAATATTTGACATTTTTAAGTAGGATTCACTGCTTGCTGGAGGTCCAATACATACTGCTTCATCAGCAAAACGAACGTGCAAACTTTCAGCATCAGCAGTTGAATAAACAGCTACTGTTTTGATTCCCATTTCTTTACAAGTTCTGATAACTCGTAAAGCAATTTCTCCTCTGTTGGCTACTAATATTTTTTTGAACATCTTATTGTGATATTAGATTTGTACACTTTTTAGCTTTTAGATGTTTCAATAACACCTTCATTTCTAACCTCAATTAGGATGGGTCAACCAAAAATAATGGTTGATCAAATTCTACTGGTGATGCGTTATCAACTAAAATTTTAACAACTTTTCCAGAAATTTCAGATTCTATTTCATTGAATAATTTCATTGCTTCAATCACACAAACTACATCACCTGCACTGATTTCTGAACCTACTTCTACAAAATTCGGTTTATCTGGAGATGGTTTTCTATAAAAAGTTCCAATAATTGGAGATTTTACTGTGATGTAATTTGCTGCATTGTCTGCTGCTTTTACAACTGGTGCTGGAGTTTCAGCAACAGTTTGTTGTGAAGGAGTTACAACAACTTGTGGTGCACTTTGTTGAACAGGTGAAGATTGAACATATGTAGTTTCTGTAAAACCACTTCCTGTTTTAATTGTAATCTTAATATCTTCCATCTCTAACTTTACCTCACTTGCGCCAGATTTTGCAACAAATTTTATAAGATTTTGAATTTCTTTGATATCCATAATTTATGATTGTTTAGTTGTTATATTTTTTATGAATTATATGCCCAAGTTAAGTAAATAGCTCCCCAAGTGAAGCCACCACCAAAAGCTGCAAAAATTAAATTATCTCCTTTTTTCAATTGATTTTCGTAATCTGCCAATAATAAAGGTAAAGTTGCAGAAGTTGTGTTTCCATATTTGTGAATATTTACCATTACTCTATCAACATCAACACCCACTCTATTTGCGGTTGCTTCGATAATTCTATTATTAGCTTGATGCGGAACCAACCACTGAATATCGTCTTTGGTAAGATGATTTCTTTCTAACATTTTTTCGGAAACATCAGCCATATTTGAAACTGCGTATTTAAAAACAGTTTTCCCTTCTTGATACACAAAATGCTGTTTGTTTTTTACAGTTTCGGCTGAAGCTGGTAAGATTGAACCTCCTGCATCCATTTTTAAGAATTCTCTTCCAATTCCATCACTCCTTAAATATTCATCTTTCAATCCAAAACCTTCTGTATTTGGTTCAAATAGTGCAGCTCCTGCTCCATCACCAAAAATAATACACGTTGCTCTGTCAGTATAATCAATTATTGATGACATTTTATCTGCTCCAATAAGCAAAACTTTTTTGTATCTTCCTGATTCAATGTAACTTGCAGCTGTAGACATTCCGTATAAAAAACTAGAACAAGCTGCTTGCAAATCGTATGCAAAAGCATTTACAGCCCCAATTTCTGTAGCTGTATAAACAGCTGTAGAAGCAACTAACAAATCTGGAGTAGCTGTAGCCACTATCACTAAATCAATTTCTTCAGGATTTGTTTTTGATTTTTGTAATAAATCTTGAGCTGCTTTAATTGCCATGTAAGACGTTCCTAAACCTTCGCCTTTGAGAATTCTTCGTTCTTTAATTCCTGTTCTTGTAGTAATCCATTCATCATTTGTATCAACAAAAGTTTCTAATTCTTTGTTTGTTAATACATATTCAGGTACGTATTTTCCTACTGCTGTAATTGCTGCAGTGATTTTATTCATAGTTGAATGTTTATTGAACTAATATTTAGAATTTCAAAAGTAATGAAAAATATCACACTTTTGGGTTAAAATGAACCAATTTTGAGTTGTTTTTAGCTAAAAAACGCAAAAAAACCCTCAAAAATGAGGGTTTCAAGGTATAATTTAAGAAGTTTTTTATGCTTCTGCAACAGCAGTTTCTAAAACAACTTGACCTCTGTAGTATAATTTTCCTTCATGCCAATGTGCTCTGTGGTATAAATGAGCTTCTCCAGTTGTTGGATCAGTTGCAATTTGCTGATTAGCCGCTTTATAATGTGTTCTCCTTTTATCTCTTCTGGTTTTAGAAATCTTTCTCTTAGGATGTGCCATTTTATCTCTTTTTTTCTGTTAGTAAATTCTTTAATTTATCCCATCTTGGGTCTGCTTCTTCAGCAGTATTTTCTTCTTTTATTTCTAATTCTTTTAACTTTTTTAGCGTTTCTGATTCCATGGTTCCATCCAAAACTGCAGGATGTACTTTTTTATTTGGAACTGCCAATAAAATCATCTCGTAAATGTATTGTGCTACATTTAGTTGATATGCATCATAAGATAGTATTAAAATTTCTTCATTATCGTCATTAAACTCTGGACCAAATTTTACTACTAATGGCAATTTCGCTTTAATTTTTTGATGATACATTTCTGTGGTTACATCACAAGGAACCTCAACAGTTCCTTTTGCTTTGAAAACCAATTCTAAAAGTGTTGTTTTTTTAAAAAAACTCAATGTAACATCAATATTTACACTTTTAAATTCATCAAAATTAAAATATTCAAAGAACTCGTTCTCAATTTTGAAAGTAAAATCATGATTTCCTTCACTTAATCCTACAAATGGAATGTTGAATTGTTTCAAGTCTTTCATTATCAATCATCAATTGAGCGTGCAAAGATACAAAAAAATGTAATTCTACAAGTTTTTATCTCAAAAAAAGAAAGTATCTGTTGATTATTTAATTTTAAATTGATTTTTTGTCAACTCAGTATGTTCTTCTCTGTTTCTAAATAAATGAATTGCTGTGAACAAAGCTTCTTCAAAAGATGATGATTTTGCAAGGTTTTTTCCAGCAATATCATAACCTGTTCCATGATCTGGCGAAGTTCTAATATGACTTAATCCTGCTGTAAAATTGACTCCTTTTCCAAATGAAAGTGCTTTGAATGGCGCCAAACCTTGGTCATGATAGGTTGCCAAAACACCATCAAATTGTTTATAAGTTTCGTTTCCAAAGAAACCATCTGCAGCATAAGGTCCAAAAACCAACTTTCCAGTTTCTTGAATTGCAGCAATTGTTGGCTTGATAATTTCGTCATCCTCTTTACCAATTACACCTTTGTCTCCACAATGTGGATTAAGCGCTAAAACAGCAATTTTTGGTTTACTAATGCCAAAATCTTTGATTAAAGATGCGTGCATGGTTTCTACTTTTGATGTAATCAATTCTGGAGTAATAGTTTCAGCCACTTTTGAAATGGGAATATGTCCAGTGATTAGACCAATTCTTAATTCATCAGTCATTAAAATCATCAAACTTTTTCCTCCTAATTTTTCCTCTAAAAACTCTGTATGACCTGGAAAATGAAAAGCATCAGATTGAATATTTTCTTTATTTATTGGTGCTGTAATTAACACATCAATTTTGTTTTCTTTCAAATGATTTACAGCACTTTCCAACGATTTCAAAGCATATTCTCCAGAAATTTTTGTAGGTTTTGCCAATTCAATTTCCACTTCTTCTTTCCAGCAATTCAACACATTTATTTTTGTTGGATTTGCTTGATTGATATCTCCAATTCCATGAACTTGAATTTCATTATCCAAGGCTTTTTTATGGTATGAAATTACTTTGGTTGCGCCAAAAATTACAGGTGTACAGAACTCTAACATTCGCTTGTCTTCGAACGCTTTTAAAATTACTTCAATGCCAATTCCGTTCAAATCTCCTATTGAAATTCCTACAATTATTTTATCAGATTTATCCATAGTAACTCTTGTAATATTGCTATTTTTGCAGATACAAAAGTAACCAAAATTTACGGATATGTTTACAGGAATTATTGAAACGATTGGCGTTGTTACAAACTGCGTAAAAGAGCAAGGAAATTTGCATTTGACCATCAAAAGCAACATCACAAACGAACTAAAAGTTGACCAAAGTGTGGCTCATAATGGCGTTTGTTTAACGGTTATTGACATTAAAAATGAGGAATATACAGTTACTGCTATCAAAGAAACGCTTGATAAAACAAACATTGGTCATCTAAAAATAAATGACATTATAAATCTTGAACGCGCCATGAAATTGGGTGACAGATTGGATGGACATATTGTGCAAGGTCATGTTGATGGAACAGGAATTTGCACTAAAATTTCGGATGAAAACGGAAGTACTTGGTTTACATTTCAATATCCAAGAAACAAAAATAATGTGACTATTGAGAAAGGTTCCATTACTGTAAATGGCGTAAGTTTAACCGTAATTAACTCCAAAGAAAATGAATTTAGCGTGGCAATAATTCCATATACAAAAGAGCATACTACTTTCAAAACCTTGCAACTGAATGATGTTGTGAACTTAGAATTTGATGTCATTGGAAAATATGTTGCCAGATTAACCGCTTTTGCAAACTAAACTTTAGGTTCTTTTTTATGCAAAAAACGAGTCAGTTTTACGGATAAATCTAACAAAATAATTTTTGGATTTCCATTTCTTTCAATGTGATACATGGCATCTGAAATTTCCTTTTCAATATCCAAAATATTGGAAGAATGCACAAAAGGCGCAAATTTTGATAATTCAAAATTTGTTTTTGTTTCCAAGAAAACTAATTGTTCTGATTTGTAATTGAACAACAACGCTTGCCTGAAAAACTGCAAACAATATTCTAAAAATCGTTTTTGAGTTTCACGTCCTGTTTTTGAAATTGTGTCTGACCAAGCAATTAATTGTTGCACAACTGCCACATTTCCTTTGGCACGAAAAGCAGTTCTTATCCAAGCTACAAACCATTCTTCAAAAACCAAATCACTGGAATCATTTTGCATTAATTGCAATGCTTTGTTATAATTTCCTTCAGCTTGATGCGCAATATTTGATGCTTCATTCTCCGAAAGTTGATAATTTACGACCAATGAATTGGCAATGTCTTGTTCACTCAACCCAGGAAAATGCAATGCTTGACAACGAGATTTTATCGTGCTCAAAAGCTGTTCTTCATCCTCAACAATTAATAAAAAAATTGTTTTTTGAGGCGGTTCTTCAATCAGTTTTAGCAATTTATTTGCAGCAGAAGTATGCATTTTTTCTGCCATCCAAATAATCATCACTTTAAATCCGCCTTCATAAGATTTTAGCTGTAATTTTTTTACAATTTCTTCAGATTCTTCCACATTTATCAATCCTTGTTTATTTTCAACGCCAATATGTTGCAGCCAATTGAATAAACTTCCATATGGTTGTGTTGCAATAAATTGACGCCAATCTTCTAAAAAAGCATTGCTTGTAGGATGACTTTTTACAATGTCATTGGTTGTTACAGGAAATGAAAAATGCAAATCTGGATGTTGTAATTTTTCGCATTTTAAGGCACTAATTTCTGGGTTATCAGAAAAATGAGACAGCAAAAACTGAGCATACGCCACTGCCATTAGCAATGTTCCTGAACCTTCTTTTCCAATAAAAAGTTGTGCATGAGGAATTCTGCCTTGTTTCGCAGAAACTTGTAAATGTTTTTTGATGTGGTCTTGACCTATAAT
The DNA here is from genome assembly GCA_036846425.1 of Polaribacter sp. GTDB lineage: Bacteria > Bacteroidota > Bacteroidia > Flavobacteriales > Flavobacteriaceae > Polaribacter. The sequence goes on along the minus strand of DAIUBY010000017.1, from coordinate 3,843 downwards.
CTGATTGAAAAGCATGCACAAATATAAGAGATAATTTACGCAAACGATATCTTAATTTTTAGGAAATCCATTTCATAAAACGCAAATAAAAAGTTATTTTTGTTGAAAATACATTCAAAATGAAATTGCGATAAAGAAAAGAGTTTGCAATTGCAAACACCATTTATCAAAAACGCAATCGCATATTTGACCAATTAAAAATATAATTTACAAATATGAAAACATTACAAGATTTTAATTTTAAAGATAAAAAAGCAATTATTCGTGTCGATTTTAATGTGCCATTGAACGACAAATTCGAAGTAACTGATGCAACAAGAATTGAAGCAGCAAAATCAACCCTCGTAAAAATTTTAAACGATGGTGGAAGCTGCGTTTTGATGTCACATTTAGGAAGACCAAAAGGTTTTCAAGATGAATTTTCTTTGCGTCATATTGTAAAAGACATTTCAGATATTATGGGTTGCAACGTACAATTTGTGGAAGATTGTATTGGTGAAAAAGCTGAAAAAGCAGTGGCTGATTTGAAAAATGGCGAAATTTTATTGTTAGAAAATCTTCGTTTTTATGCTGAAGAAGAAAAAGGCGATGTTGCTTTTGCTGAAAAATTATCAAAATTAGGCGATATTTATGTAAATGATGCTTTTGGAACTGCGCACAGAGCACATGCTTCAACAACAATTATTGCACAATTTTTTGAAGGAAAAAAATGTTTCGGAGATTTATTAGCAAGAGAAATTGAAAGTATTGATAAAGTATTGAATAACTCAGAAAAACCTGTTTTAGCAATTTTAGGAGGCGCAAAAGTTTCTTCAAAAATTACGGTAATTGAAAATATTTTAGATAAAGTTGATCATTTGATTTTAGGTGGAGGAATGAGTTTTACCTTTATAAAAGCTCATGGTGGAAAAATCGGAAATTCGATTTGCGAAGATGATAAAATGGAGTTGGCTCTAGATATTTTAAAACAAGCCAAAGAAAAAGGTGTTACTGTGCATATTCCTGTGGATGTTGTGGCTGCTGACAAATTCAGCAATGATGCAAATACGCAAGTTTGCGATATCAATAACATCCCTGATGGTTGGGAAGGAGTTGATGCTGGACCAAAAACCATTGCTCAATTTGATGAAATTGTAAATAAATGCAAAACCATTTTATGGAATGGACCTTTAGGCGTTTTTGAAATGGAAAAATTCGCAGCTGGAACTATTGCTTTGGGTCATTCAATTGACAAAGCAACTAAGAATGGTGCATTTTCATTAGTTGGTGGTGGAGATTCTGTGGCTGCCGTGAAACAATTCGGATTTGAACACAAAGTAAGTTACGTTTCCACTGGTGGAGGAGCTATGTTAGAAATGTTAGAAGGAAAATCTTTGCCAGGAATTGATGCAATTCTCAACTAAGATTTCTTAAAATAATTGTTAAAAAAGTTCTCTTTCAAGGGAACTTTTTTTTTGTGGCTTTAATTGCTGTGAAATAAGCCTTATTTTTGCACCTTTCTAAAAATCATCAACAAAATGAAATACACAACGTTACCAAATACTGATATCAAAGTTTCGAAAATATGTTTAGGAACCATGACTTGGGGAAATCAAAATACGGAAGCTGAAGGTCATGAACAGATGGATTTTGCTTTGGAAAAAGGGGTTAATTTTTTTGATGTTGCTGAGTTGTATCCTGTTCCTGCAAATGCACAAACCTATGGTCATACAGAAAAAATTATTGGTTCTTGGTTTCAAAAAACAGGAAACAGAGATAAAGTAGTTTTGGCAAGTAAAATTGCTGGAGGAGGAGATTATACTGCACACATTAGAAATGGTGGATTGTCCAAAAACAACATTATTGATGCCATTGAAAAAAGTTTACAGCGTTTGCAAACAGACTATATTGATTTGTATCAATTGCATTGGCCAAATCGTGGTGTAAACTGTTTTGGCGTAAGAGATTATCCTTATAAAACAGCCTCACAAGAAGCTGAAAATCACTTAGAAATTATCGAAACTTTGCACGATTTTATAAAACAAGGAAAAATCAGACAATTTGGATTGTCTAACGAAACTCCTTGGGGAACCATGAAATATGTGCAAACTGCTGAGCTACATAATTTACCAAAACCAGTAACCATTCAGAATTCTTATTCGCTGATTCACAGAGGTTTTGAGGTTGGAATGAGCGAAGTTTGTTTACGCGAAAATGTAGGTTTATTGGCATATTCTCCTTTAGCACAAGGTGTTTTATCAGGAAAATATTTGGATGGAAATTTACCAGAAGGCGCAAGAGGCACTTTATTTCCAAGATTTATAGCGCGTTACAGAAATGAGGGTTCAGAAAAAGCGGTGGCTTTATATTTAGAAATCGCCAAAAAACATGGATTAACACTTTCGGAATTGTCTTTGGCATTTATCAATCAATTGCCTTTTGTGACTAGTAATATTATTGGTGCTACAAAAATGGATCAATTGAAAGAAAATATCAACTCCATTTATGTTGATTTATCTGAAGAGATATTGAATGAAATTAATGCTGTTCACATGCTGATTCCAAATCCTGCGCCTTAAAAGTGATTTATATAACTTTGGTAACAGTATTCTTAAGTAGCTGATATTTCTCTCCACTTTCTTTACAAGTAGCAAAACCTTCGTCATTGAAAGTTAGTTTATGACCAAATTCACTGACCCAACCAATTTGTTTTGAAGGATTTCCAACAACCAAAGCATAAGCCAACACTTCTTTTGTAACCACAGCTCCTGCACCAATAAAAGCAAATTCGCCAATGTTATTTCCACATACAATAGTGGCATTTGCGCCAATTGTAGCGCCTTTTTTTACCAACGTTTTTTGGTATTCATTTTTTCTGTTGACAGCACTTCTTGGGTTGATAACATTCGTAAAAACCATGGAAGGTCCTAAAAAAACATCATCTTCACAAATCACTCCTGTGTAAATTGAAACGTTGTTTTGCACTTTTACATTATTTCCCAAAATCACTTCAGGAGAAATCACTACATTCTGACCAATATTGCAATTTTCACCAATTATTGAATGTGACATAATATGACTAAAATGCCAAATTTTAGTATTTTTTCCAATATTACAATTCGCATCAATTACAGCAGTTTCGTGTGCAAAATAGTCCATATTAATAGTTTGAGTTTTTTGATGATTTTGCTTTTGTGCAAATTTCTTTTGATGAAGAAGTGCCAATTCTATCAACGCCAATTTCAATCATTTTCACAGCAGTTTCATAATCGCGAACACCACCTGCAGCTTTTATTTGCAATGGTTTTGCATTTTCAACAATTAGTTTCATGGTTTCAAAAGTAGCACCATTTGGCAAATTATTTTCGGTTTTAAAAAATCCTGTAGATGATTTTACAAAGACTTTTTTTGCAGCTTCTATTCCAAAATTTTCTAAAACTATTTCTTTAATTAGTTTTGAAATTTCAATGATTTCCTCTGATGTTAAAGCTGCAACTTCAATAATCCATTTTACAACTTTGCTATTTTCTAGGCACAATTTTGTCCCCTCAAAAACTTCATTTTTAATGAGATTGATATTTCCTTTTTTAAATTCTTCGAAATTAATTACAAAATCCAATTCATCAGCACCTAATTCTATGGCATTTTTAGCCTCAGCTAATTTTGATTCTAAAGAATAGTTTCCTTCGTGAAAACCAATTACAGTTCCAATCAATGAATTTCCGTTATTGTTTTTCAGAAATTGTTTCGCAAACGGAATGTATTTAGCGCGAATCATCACTAATTTATACTCAAAATCAATAGCTTCTTTTAAAAGAATTGCTACGTTTTGCACATTTTCTTCTTCAGAAATTCCTGCTTGAA
>DAIUBY010000016.1:36622-38576 GCA_036846425.1 Polaribacter sp. | reverse complement strand
AATTACCAATTCGTGAATTACAAAATTGAATCCAACAATTCTTTTAATAATGGGTCAGAAGGTCTTGGAGCTTCAGCATCAACAATTTTTCCATCTGGATCAATCAAAATAAATCTTGGAAAGCCATTAATTTCATAGGCTTGCTGAAAACTAAAGTCTTTTCCAGCCCAAAGTTGCACATCACCCAATTCATAATTTTTAACAAAATCTCGCCATTTTTGTTCAGCAGCTTCCCATGATCCACCACTTTTAGTATTTTCATCAGTAGAAATTCCTAGAAATACAATGTTCTTGTTTTTATACAAATTTTTCATTTCCTTCAAATAAGGAATTTGTTGAATGCATGGTGCACACCAAGTTGCCCAAACATCAATATAAACATATTTTCCTTTGAATGAATCTAATGATTTTTTTCCGCCTTTATAATCAACATAATTTTCAAATTTTGGTGAAAGTTTTCCTTTTCCCATGATTTGATTTTTTGCAAATGCACTTTCAAAATAGCTAATTATTTGATCGTTTTGCGATTTTACATTTGCATATAAGCTACTGTCAAGATCGCTGTAAGAATTCAAAATACTGTCGTAAGTTCTTTTGATTTTACCTAATTTTTTTTGAAAATTAACAGCGTCTAAATCCAATATTTTTTGAGGATCACCCAAACTTCTACTTTGTTTTATTTGAGCGATGATAAAGTTACTATTTTGCGAACCTTCTCCTGAAAAAACAAAAGTTTCAAAAAAATCGTTGGCATTTCCTTTGATAGAAATATCGTAACCATTTTTTAAAAAGATAGGAATATTTTTGTTGCTTTCAGTTGCTAAATTGAAAATAGCAGCTTCATTCACCTTGAGTGTGTCTTTAAAACTACCATCTTTATTGATTGAAAATTCTTTAACAAGTCCCTCTCTGCTAAAGATTCGAATAATTGTGTCTGTATTATTTTCTAATTTTCCAGAAATAGAAACAAAATTATTTTTAGATTTTGAACAACTCGCTAATAGTAAAATACTTACAAAAAGAAGATTGATTTTTTTCATTGATAATTATAAAATTTCGGCAAAGATAACTTTTATAACCTATTATTTTTGTTAAAATCGTTTGCATAAACAATTCGGAATTTGCACTTTTGGAGCTCAATCAAATCAACATGAAATCAATTCACTTTATAGATGCTACTCCTTTTGATTTGGCAAAAATTCAAGAGCTCATTTTTGAAGATAAAAAGTTAGTATTGTCTTCAACTGCTGAAGAAAAAATCAATAAGTGTCGCCTTTTTTTGGATAAAAAAACGAAATCGATTTCGAAACCTTTGTATGGCATCAATACAGGTTTTGGAGCATTGTATAACGTAAAGATTTCTGAAAATAATTTACAAAAATTACAAGAAAATTTGGTAAAAAGTCATGCTTGTGGAACAGGAGAAGAAGTTTCAAAAGAAATTGTAAAATTGATGTTACTTTTCAAGATTCAATCTTTGAGTTATGGACATTCAGGAGTGCAATTAGCAACTGTAAATAGGTTGATTGATTTTTACAATCATGATATAATTCCAGTAGTTTTTTCACAAGGTTCTTTAGGCGCTTCTGGAGATTTATCGCCTTTGGCACATCTTTCTTTGCCATTGATTGGTTTAGGCGAAGTGTATTATAAAAATGAAAAAATTTCCACAGAAAAAGTATCACAAATTTTTTCTTGGGAAGCTATAAAACTGCAATCAAAAGAAGGTTTAGCTTTGTTGAATGGTACTCAATTTATGACGGCTTTTGGAATTTTTTCTTTGTTGAAAGCACATAAATTGTCCTATTTATCAGATGTAATTGGAACCATTTCTTTGGAAGCTTTTGATGGAAGAATTGAGCCTTTTAATGAATTAATTCATATAGTTAGACCACATAATGGACAACTGAAAACGGCTGAAAGAATAAGAGAATTATTAGATAAGAGTGAATTG
>DAIUBY010000016.1:17846-36522 GCA_036846425.1 Polaribacter sp. | reverse complement strand
TGGACAACTGAAAACGGCTGAAAGAATAAGAGAATTATTAGATAAGAGTGAATTGATTTCGCAGGAGAAACAGCATGTTCAAGACCCATATTCATTTCGTTGTATGCCGCAAGTTCATGGTGCAACAAAAGATACGATTCGTTTTGTAACCCATACTTTTTTGACAGAAGTAAATTCAGTGACAGACAATCCTAATATTTTTGTTGATGAAGATGAAATTATTTCTGGAGGAAATTTCCATGGACAGCCTTTGGCTTTGGGATTGGATTTTTTGGCAATTGCATTATCAGAATTGGGAAATATTTCTGAGAGAAGAACCTATCAATTGGTTTCTGGTCACAGACATTTACCTCCATTTTTGATTTCAAATCCGGGATTGAATTCAGGATTTATGATTCCACAATATACAGCTGCAAGTATTGTTAGTCAAAATAAACAATATGCAACTCCTGCTAGTGTTGATTCTATTGAATCCAGCAATGGACAAGAAGATCATGTTTCAATGGGCGCAAATGCAGCTACAAAATGTAAAAAAGTGATTGATAATTTACAAACTATTTTAGCGATTGAATTGTTTACAGCTTCACAAGCATTGCATTTTGCAAAAGCAAAAACATCTCCTTTTTTAGAATCGTTAATTTCGAATTTTAGAAATCACGTTTCTTTTGTTGAAGAAGATAGAGTGTTGCATTATGATATTGTAAAAGCATCAGAATTTATCGAAACTTTGGAAATTGATAGCAAAGAATTGTTTTAGAATAAAAAAACAAAAACCTCAAACTTTCGCTTGAGGTTTTATTTTTTATGAACCAGTTTCCGTTCTTGATTCTGTCTTTTTTGTGCCTTTTCGAATTTTGACAAAAAGCTCACTTTTTTCTTCATCCAAATCCATAGAAATGGTATCACCTTCTGAGAGTTTTGAGTTTACAATTTCTTCAGCAAGTGCATCTTCTACATATTTTTGAATCGCTCTTTTGAGAGGTCTTGCACCATATTTTTTGTCAAAACCTTTGTCTGCAATAAAGTCTTTTGCTTTATCACTAATATTTAAAGTATAACCTAAATCAGAGATTCTGTGTAACAATTTGTTCAATTCAATATCAATGATAGAATGAATATCTTCTTTTTCAAGTGCATTGAAAATGATGACATCATCAATCCTATTTAAAAATTCAGGAGCAAACGATTTTTTCAAAGCGCCTTCAATGATTGATTTTTCGTATTCTTCAGTTTGAGCAGTTTTTGCAGCAGTTCCAAAACCTACACCACTTCCAAAATCTTTGATTTGACGTGCGCCAATATTGGAAGTCATAATTATGATAGTATTTCTAAAGTCAATTTTTCTTCCTAAACTGTCTGTGATAAATCCGTCATCTAAAATTTGTAACAGCATGTTGAAAACATCAGGATGCGCTTTTTCAATCTCGTCTAAAAGTACTACTGCATAAGGTTTTCTTCTTACTTTTTCAGTCAATTGTCCTCCTTCTTCATAACCTACATAACCTGGAGGTGCTCCAATTAAACGTGAAATTGCGAATTTTTCCATGTATTCACTCATGTCAATTCGAATCAAAGAATCTTCAGAATCGAATAATTCTTTTGCTAAAATTTTCGCTAATTGCGTTTTTCCAACACCAGTTTGTCCTAAGAAAATGAAAGAACCAATTGGTTTGTTTGGGTCTTTCAATCCAACTCTATTTCGTTGAATCGCTTTTACCACTTTGGTAACAGCTTCATCTTGACCAATTACTTTTCCTTTAATCAATTTTGGCAACTCGAACAAACGATGGCTTTCAGCTTCTGCCACTCTATTTACAGGAATTCCTGTCATCATAGAAACTACTTCTGCAACATTATCTTCTGTAACTACAACTCTATTTAATTTAGAATCTTCTTCCCATTGTTTTTGAGCAGAATGCAATGCAGCTTCCATGTTTTTTTCATCATCACGCAATTTGGCAGCTTCTTCATATTTTTGACCATTTACGGCTTTGGTTTTGCGTTCACGAATTACTTCTAATTGCGCTTCCAATTCCAATACTTGTTTTGGAACCACAATATTGGTGATGTGAATTCTTGACCCAGCTTCGTCCAAAGCATCAATTGCTTTGTCAGGTAAATAACGATCTGTCATGTATCTATTTGTCAATTTTACACAAGCTTCAATAGCTTCATCAGTAAAATTAACATTGTGATGTTCTTCGTATTTGTTTTTGATATTGTGCAAAATTTGAATGGTTTCCTCAACAGTTGTTGGATCAACAATTACTTTTTGAAAACGACGTTCTAAAGCACCATCTTTTTCAATATTTTGGCGATATTCATCCAAAGTGGTTGCTCCAATACATTGAATTTCGCCTCTTGCTAAAGCTGGTTTCAACATGTTTGATGCATCTAATGAACCAGTTGCGCCACCTGCACCAACAATAGTGTGGATTTCATCAATAAACAAAATAATGTCGTCGTTTTTTTCGAGTTCGTTCATTAACGCTTTCATTCGCTCTTCAAACTGACCTCTGTATTTTGTGCCAGCAACCAAACTTGCTAAATCTAAAGAAACAACTCTTTTATCAAACAAAATTCTAGAAACTTTTCGTTCAATAATTCTCAGAGCTAAACCTTCTGCAATTGCTGATTTTCCAACACCAGGTTCTCCAATCAACATTGGATTATTCTTTTTTCTTCGACTTAAAATTTGCGAAACTCGCTCAATTTCTTTTTGTCTTCCAACTACAGGATCTAATTTTCCCTCTTCTGCTAAAACTGTTAAATCTCTTCCAAAATTATCTAATACAGGAGTTTTAGATTTTTTTACAGTTTTTCCTCTTTGAGATTGATCAAAAGGATTGCCTCTTTCTGAACCATATTCATCATCAGAAGGAGTTTCTGCAATTGGATTTGATGGTAAATCTTGTTCGTTTTCAATCTCAGATTCTTCTACGTGCAATTGCTTATATAGCGCTTTTGCATCATCATAGTTTATATTGTATTTCTGAACCAACCTGGTTGTTGGGTCGCTTTCATTTCTAAGAATACACAGCAATAAATGCGCAGTATCTATTGATTCGCTTTGGTAAAGTTTAGCTTCTAAAAAAGTTGTTTTTAATGCTTTTTCTGCTTGTCTTGTTAATTGCAAATTGGGTTTATTGGTATTGTCCACAAATGTTGGATTTGATGGATTTAATTGTTCCAATTTCTTGCGTAACAAATTTAAGTCAACGTCAAATGCAGTTAATATTTCGATGGCTTTTCCATCTCCTTTTCTAATTAAACCTAATAACAAATGTTCAGTTCCAATAAATTCGTGCCCCAATCTCAAAGCTTCTTCTTTACTGAAAGTAATTACATCTCTAACTCTTGGTGAAAAATTATCGTCCATATTTTTATCTATCTTGATGTAAATTTAAGTGTTTTTTTGTCAAGAATTTCACAAAAAAAGTGCCATTGATAAAAACTGACAGTTTGACAAGTTATTATCATTGCGAATTTACTGAAAATCAAGCGAATAAACATGTGTTAAAATTAATAAAAAAATGTTGATAAATAAAGGGTTAAAGGGGTGTAAATTCTTTGTAAAAAAGGTAATAAATTGTATCTTGCCTTGTTTTAAAAATCAACAAAAAATAGTAAAAATACATTTATGGCAGAAGGTGAAAAGTTAATTCCAATTAATATTGAAGATCAGATGAAAGCTGCATACATTGATTATTCAATGTCAGTGATTGTTTCAAGAGCACTACCAGACGTAAGAGATGGTTTAAAACCCGTTCACAGAAGAGTACTTTTTGGAATGCATGAGTTAGGAATTAAAGCTACAGGAGCTTATAAAAAATCCGCAAGAATTGTTGGAGAAGTTTTAGGTAAATACCATCCTCATGGAGATACATCTGTGTACGATTCTATGGTAAGAATGGCGCAAGAGTGGAGTGTGCGTTATATGATGGTTGATGGTCAAGGAAATTTTGGTTCAGTAGATGGAGATTCTCCAGCTGCAATGCGTTATACTGAGGTTCGTATGCAAAAAATATCAGAAGAAATGTTGGCTGATATTGAAAAAGAAACCGTAAAATTTCAATTAAATTTTGATGATACTTTAGAAGAACCAACAGTTTTACCAACAAGAATTCCTAATTTATTAGTCAATGGCGCATCAGGAATTGCAGTGGGAATGGCTACAAATATGGCTCCTCATAATTTAACAGAAGTTATTAATGGAACTGTTGCTTATATTGACAATAGAGATATTGAAATTGATGAATTAATGCAACACATCACAGCTCCCGATTTTCCAACTGGAGGAACCATTTACGGTTATGATGGAGTTAAAGAGGCTTTTGAAACTGGTCGTGGAAGAATTGTAATTCGTGCAAAAGCTGCTTTTGAAGAGGTTCAAGGTAGAGATTGCATTATTGTTACTGAAATTCCATATCAAGTTAACAAAGCAGAAATGATTAAAAAAACTGCTGATTTAGTAAACGAAAAAAAATTAGAAGGAATTGCAAATATCAGAGATGAATCTGATAGAAATGGAATGCGCATTGTGTATGTTTTGAAACGCGATGCAATTCCTAACATCGTTCTAAATAAATTATACAAATACACTGCTCTTCAAACGTCATTTAGCGTAAATAATATTGCGCTGGTAAATGGGCGTCCTGAACAATTGAATTTGAAACAATTGATTCATTATTTTGTGGAACACAGACATGAGGTAATTGTAAAAAGAACAGAATTCGAACTCAAAAAAGCAGAAGCAAGAGCACATATTTTAGAAGGATTGATTATTGCATCAGACAATATTGATGAAGTAATTGCTATTATTCGTGGTTCTAACAATGCTGATGAAGCGCGTGAAAAATTAATGGAACGTTTTTCATTGACAGAAATTCAAGCAAGAGCCATTGTTGAAATGCGTTTGCGTCAATTAACAGGTCTTGAGCAAGATAAATTACGTTCTGAATACGAAGAAATTATGCTTGCAATAGCTGATTATAAAGATATTTTGGCAAATGAACCAAGACGTTATCAAATTATTAAAGATGAATTGTTGCACATCAAAGAAAAATATGGTGATGAAAGAAGATCAACCATAGAATATGCTGGTGGTGACATGCAAGTTGAAGACATGATTCCTGATACGCAAGTGGTGATTACCATTTCAAATGCTGGTTATTTAAAACGTACCAATTTAGATGAATATAAAGTTCAAAATAGAGGAGGACGTGGTCAAAAAGGTGCAACAACAAGAGATGAAGATTTCCTAGAACATTTGTTTATAGGTACAAATCATCAATACATGTTGTTCTTCACTCAAAAAGGAAAAGTGTTTTGGATGCGTGTGTATGAAATTCCTGAGGGTGGAAAAAACACCAAAGGAAGAGCCATTCAAAATATCATCAATATTGAATCAGATGATAAAGTGAAAGCATTTTTAGTAACTCAAGATTTGAAAGATGAAGAATATGTAAACAGCCATTATGTCATTATGGCAACCAAAAAAGGACAAGTTAAAAAGACTTCGTTAGAGCAATATTCTCGTCCAAGAGCCAATGGAATCAATGCAATTACCATTAGAGAAGATGATGAATTGTTAGAAGCAAAATTAACAAATGGCAAAAGTCAAGTGATGTTGGCTTTGAAATCTGGAAAAGCAATTCGTTTTGAAGAAGCCAAAACTCGCCCTATGGGAAGAACAGCTTCTGGAGTGAGAGCAATTACTTTAAAAGATGACAAGGACGAAGTTATTGGAATGATTGCAGTTGATGATTTGAATTCAGATATTTTAGTTGTTTCTGAAAAAGGTTATGGAAAGCGTTCAAGTATTGAGGAATACAGAATTACAAATAGAGGTGGTAAAGGAGTTAAAACACTAAATATTTCTGAAAAAACAGGTAATTTAGTTGCTATCAAAAATGTAGATGATAAAAATGATTTGATGATTATCAACAAATCAGGATTAACAATAAGAATGGCAATTGAAGATTTACGAGTTATGGGACGTGCCACACAAGGTGTACGTTTAATAAATATCAAAGAAGATGATGCAATTGCTGCTGTTGCAAATGTGGTTCATGAAGATGAAACATTAGCAGAAACTGAATCAGATATTGAAAATGGCACAGAAATTGAAAACGAAAACGAATCAAACGAAAATCAAGAATAAATTTAATCAAAATCAAGTAACAATGAAAAAACAAGTAATAGCGCTTTGTTTAGGATTCATAACAATAGGAATTTCTGCGCAAAAAGACGAATTAAAAAATATCGAAAAAGCTCTAAAAGGAGGAGACTTTACTGGTGCAACTACCATTATTGAATCCTTAAATAGCATGGAAGAAACCATGGAAGAAAAATACAAAGCTCAATATTATTTCCTAAAAGGACAAGCTTATGGCACAAGAGATGTAAAAAAAGCAGCAGCATCTTATGATAAATTAATTGCTTTTGAAAAGAAAATTGGAAAACAAAATTATTCTAAAGAAGCGCAACCTAAATTGAATGAATTATTAACTTTTGTATCTAAAAAAGCAATTGATCAGTATAATTCTGGGAATGATTACAAAGGTGCATCAGAAAACTTTTATTTAACTTATCAATTAAGCCCAAAAGACACTTCATTTTTATACAATGCAGCTATTAGTTCCTCTTTGGCAAAAGACAATGATACTGCTTTACAGTACTTTAAAAAGTTACAAGACCTTGGTTACTCTGGAATTGAAACTATTTATTATGCAGTTAATAAAACAACTGGGGTTAAAGACAATCTAGGAACAAAATCAAATAGAGACACTATGGTTAAGTTAGGTCAATATTCTGATCCAACTACTGAAGTTACAAAATCAAAAAAAGCTGATATCATTAAAAATATAGCTTATATTTATGTAAATGAAGGAAAAACTGACGAAGCAATTTTAGCATTACAAGAAGCAAGAAAATCGGATCCAAAAGACATCAATTTGATTTTGAATGAAGCACAATTGTACATCAAACTAGAAAAAATGGACATGTTTGCAAAATTGATGCAAGAAGCAATTCAGTTAGACCCAAACAATCCAACTTTGTTTTTTAATTTAGGAGTGGTAAACCAAAATGAAAAGAAAATTGAAGAAGCAATTGGATATTATAAGAAAGCTATCGAATTAAAACCAGATTATGGTGATGCTTATGTGAATACAGCTGTGGCTATTTTATCAGGTGAGGAAGCTATTGTTAATGAGATGAATAATAATTTATCTAACAACAAAAAATACAACGAACTTGAAAAACAGCAAAAAGATTTATATAGAAGAGCTTTACCTTATATTGAAAAAGCTGACGAATTAGCAAGAACTGAAGACACTGTAAAATCTTTAATGAATATGTATGATATTCTTGAAATGACTGACAAGGCTGATAAAATGAGAGCTTTATATAAAAAAATGAGAGAATAAAAATTTCTTAAAACTAAAGAAAACCGAAATCAATTTGATTTCGGTTTTTTTTAAATCATTTTTTTGATGACTCTTAGTTTATGTGTGTGCTTTTGCAATTCAGCATTGAAAATTCCACTATGATCAAGTGTATCAATTCGAACTTTTCCAAATGCGTGAATAATGTGATAATCTTTTAAGATAATTCCTACATGTGTAATTTCTCCATTTTCATTGTCAAAAAAAGCCAAATCTCCAGGTTCACTTTCTTCAATAAAACTAAGAACTTCACCTTGAGTTGCTTGTTTTTTGGCATCTCTTAAAAGCTGATATCCACATAATTTATAAACCAGTTGTGTAAAACCAGAGCAATCAATTCCAAAAGGTGTTTTTCCTCCCCACAAAAAAGGTGTATTTAAAAAAATAAATGCTTTCTGAATAATTTCGCTTTTAGGCAGTTTTCCTGAATAAACTTTTCCATCATAAACAAATTTTTTTGATGTTAGCGTAAATTCATTTTTATAAAAAAATGGCAAACGTGAGCCAATAGGAATTGTAGTAAAATCATTGTTTGAACTTGAAATAAAATCAATAATTTCTCCTGAAAAAACAGGTTCTGAATCAGACAATCTTTCGAAAGTATCTATAGAAATTTCTTCAAATTGCTTGTTATCAATAAATCCTTCGTAATCATCATAAGAGATTTTTATTCTAGCCCAATTTTTATGTTTTTCAAGAATTGTAAAATGTTCGCCAAAAAGTAGCTGCGAAACCATTTCAGATTTTTCTGAAGCTTCTGAACGTAAAGCAACTATACTAAGATTACAAATTCCGTAAAACAATTTTCCTAGAATAAAAAAGTTATTGAATTCTTTCAATGATCATTGCACTTGCGCCACCACCACCATTACAAATAGCTGCTGCTCCAATTTTTGCATTGTTTTGTTCTAAAACAGAAATCAAAGCAATAACGATTCTTGCACCAGAAACTCCTAAAGGATGTCCCAAAGAAACTGCTCCACCATTCACATTTACTTTTTCTTTAGACAATCCTAAAATTTTCATATTAGCCAAACCAACCACTGAAAAAGCTTCATTTAACTCAAAAAAATCTACATCAGAAATTTTTAAATTTGCTTTTCCTAAAGCTTTTGGCAACGCTTTTGAAGGAGCTGTTGTAAACCATTTTGGTTCGTGAGCTGCATCTGCATAACTTACAATTTTCGCTAAAGGTTTTAATTTTAAAGCGGCAGCTTTTTCAGCTGACATCAAAATTAATGCAGCACCACCGTCATTTATGGTTGATGCATTTGCAGCAGTTACAGTTCCGTCTTTTGTAAAAGCGGGTCTTAAAGATGGAATTTTATCTAAAAAAACATTTTTATATTCTTCATCTTCAGCAAAAAGAATTGGTTCACCTTTTCTTTGTGGAATTTCAACAGGAACAATTTCATTTGCAAATTTTCCTGATTTCCATGCATTTGCAGAACGTGTGTATGATTCAATAGCAAAAGCATCTTGCTCTTCTCTAGAAAATTCATATTTCACAGCACATTCATCAGCACAAACACCCATAGCAACTTTTTCATAAGCATCAACCAAACCATCTTTTTGCATACCATCTTCCATAGCAATTGGACCAAATTTAGAGCCCATTCTTGCGTGATGATAATGTGGAATCAAACTCATATTTTCCATTCCTCCAGCAACAACAATTTCTGCATCACCCAAAGCAATGCTTTGTGCAGCTAACATAATTGCTTTCATTCCAGAAGAGCAAACTTTGTTTACGGTGGTGCAAGGAACAGTATCTGGAATGCCAGCATGAAGTGCAGCTTGTCTTGCAGGAGATTGTCCTAAACCAGCAGAAACAACATTTCCCATAAAAACTTCTTCAACCAAATTAGGGTTTAAGTCAATTTTTTGCATAGCACCTTTTATGGCTGTTGCACCTAAAATTGTTGCTGGAATTGTTGATAAACTTCCCAAAAAACCTCCAATTGGAGTCCTTGCTACAGATACAATAACTACATCTTTCATTCGTCTCTATTTTGTTTTGATTTGAAAAAAATTACAAGGCTAAATTAACCAATTTTAATCAAAATGAAATCTTTGTGGATGTGTAATTTTTAACCTTCATTATTTTGCAGTAAGTTTGTTGTAATTAGTTTATAATCATGAGTGAATTTATCAACAAACTTTACCGAAATAATTCGATAATTTATAAGATTATCTTATTTGTAATCACCACAATTGCAATAGTTTATCTATTTCCAAAAGGAGGTCAATTCAAATATGATTTTAGCAATGGTCAGCCTTGGAAATATGATAATTTATATGCAACTTTTGATTTTGCAATTCAAAAAACTGCAGATGAAATAGCGTCCGAAAAAAAAGAAATTTTTAAAAATGCAACTCAATATTTTAATTATAATGATGAGATTGTTACTGAAGTTGAAGAAAATTTTAATAAAAAAATAAACTCAATTATTTCAAAAGATTCATTGAGTAACGAAGATGTTAATTCATTAAAAAAAATCGGAAAAAGTGTTTTAGAAAAAGTATATGAAAATGGATATTTGGAAATTTTATCAGATGATATTGTCATTAAAAATGATGAAATTATTGCTCTAAAAAGAGACAATGAAGTGAGTCAGATGCTATTTAAAAACATACTTACATCAAAAGATATTTTATTGATAATCAATGAAAACCTAGAGAAAAAACCGTTTGATTTTAAGCAAAACATTTTGTTGAATATTTTGGTAAATTCAATAAAACCGAACGTTTTTTATGACAAAGAATTTACTTCAAAAATTATTGATAATCAACTAAAAAACATCTCTTTAACACAAGGAAAAGTTGCTTCTGGAGAATTAATTATCCTAAAAGGAGGTATTGTTGAAGGGAAAAAATTAGCCATTTTGAATTCATTGAAATCCGAATCTGAATCAAAAATTTGGACAGAATCCAACTATAATTGGATTGTTTTGGGTTACACAATTTTAGTTTCGTTGGCATTGTTAATGTTATTGTTATTTCTACACAAATACAGAATCGAAATTTTCGAAAATAATAATAAAGTAACCTTCATATTTTTCAATGTTTTTGCCATCATTTTTGTCCAAACTTTGGTCATAAAATACAATTCAGATTATTTATATGTTGTTCCATTAAGTATTTTGCCAATCATAATCAAAGCTTTTTTTGATGCACGTTTAGGATTATTTACACATGTTTTAACAGTCCTACTATTAGGATATATTGTTCCAAATAGTTTTGAGTTTATTTACTTGCATATTATTGCTGGAATCGTCACGATTTTAACAGTTTCAGAATTATATAAAAGAGCTAATTTATTCATTTCTGTTGCTCAAATTACCTTAATTTACATGATTACCTATTTTGCATTTTCTGTTATAAAAGAGGGAAATGCATCACAACTAAAAGCAGATTATTTTATACTTTTTGCGGCAAATGGATTATTATCATTTTTATCAATTATTTTGATTTATTTGTATGAAAAAGTTTTTGGATTGGTTTCGGATGTTACTTTATTGGAACTTTCAAATACAAACACAAAATTATTAAGAGAGTTAAATGAAAAAGCGCCAGGAACTTTTCAACATTCTATGCAAGTTGCAAATTTGGCAGAAGCAGCAGCAAATGAAATAGGAGCAAACTCTATGTTAGTTAGAACAGGAGCTTTGTATCATGATATTGGAAAAATGTATAATCCTTTGTATTTTGTTGAAAATCAAACTACTGGAGTAAATCCTCACAGTGATTTGTCACCAAAAGACAGTGCAAAAATTATTTTAGATCATGTGCTGAAAGGAGTAGAACTTGCCAAAAAATACAATCTCCCAGACAGAGTTATTGATTTTATTAGAACACATCATGGGACAACAACTACATATTATTTTTACAAAAAAGAACAAGAGTTGAACCCAGATGCTATTATTGATATTAGACATTTTCAATATCAAGGAGCCATTCCTTTTTCTAAAGAAACGGCAATTTTAATGATGTGCGATTCTTCGGAAGCTGCTTCAAAAAGTTTGAAAAATCCAACTGCAAAATCTATAAATGATTTGATTGATAAAATAATTGATAAGCAAATGGCTGATAATCAATATTTAAATTCTGATATAACCTTCAGAGAAATCAAAGTTATTAAGAAGGTAATTAAGAAAAAACTGATGAATATTTATCACTTACGAGTGGATTATCCAGAATAAAAAAAGAAATATAAAAAAAAGAAAAAACCTTGCTAATTTGTTTTTGGAGTAGTACATTTGCACTCGCAATTTTTATTTTTAAAATTTTCGAATTTTAAACTTAAGGAGAGGTGGCAGAGTGGTAATGCAGCAGATTGCTAATCTGTCGACCTTTGGGTCGCCAGGGTTCGAGTCCCTGTCTCTCCGCTAAATTGCACTCGGGGTGTAGCGTAGCCCGGTTATCGCGCCTGCTTTGGGAGCAGGAGGTCGCAGGTTCGAATCCTGCCACCCCGACATTACAGAAATAATAATAATTTTATTATTTTTGATTTTTAAAATTTAAGGTTGCGTAGCTCAGTTGGATAGAGCAACTCACTTCTAATGAGTAGGTCCTAGGTTCGAATCCTAGCGCGATCACAAAAAAAAAGAACTGTTAATCAATTGATTTTCAGTTCTTTTTTGTTTTGTTTGATATGATTTATGAATTTTCATAAACAAAAAAAACTTGAGATATATTTTCTCAAGTTTTTTTATTTTGCTTAAAACAAAATATAAATTGTTGCTTCAGTTTTTATTAATAATTTTTAAAACTTAATAATGATTTTAAAAATCTAATAATAAAAATTGTAAAAAGACTTAAAAAAGGAAATAATGAAAAGAAAAAAATCATTACTACTAATCCATCAAATAAGTTTTTTATTTCTCCAATTGTAGTTAAGTATGAACCACAAAAATAAAGGAGTACTGAGGTTACAACAAGAATTAACACTTGTTTTATGGTATGTTTGTCCATTGTGTAGGGGTATAAGGGATTAATTTTAGACAAAAATACAAATATTTATGAATTGACAAAAAAACTTACGCTTTTTTTATTTAAAAAATATCATTTTTAAGTTTTTTCCAAACTCTTATTAATAAGTAAGTTGCAAAAATTGCAGTCATACTTGCTAAAATAGCCGTTTTTATATTTCCATAAATCCAATATCCTGTTGCAAATAATATTGAGTAAATTAAAACACATCCTAAAAACATTGCTAGAATTCCTAATGGAACCGTCCATTTTGGATTATTTCTAAAAATATCTATATCATTATTTTTTGTAGCATTAAAATATGATTTCCAACTTGGACCTCCTGGAGTAGTTTTTCTATAAAAATTCGTCAAAGTTTCTTCTGTTTCTGGTTTTGTTAGAAAAGTAATAATTATCCAAATTAGTGTAGTTATCAAAACAGTAAAAGGAAATTTTGTCCAACTTGGGAAATATCCATAGACTCCAAAAAATAACTGATCAATATTTTTTGATGTAAAAATTAACGAAATAATTCCAGAAACCAGCATTGCAGAAATTTCGCTCCAAGCATTTATTCGCCACCAAAACCAACGCAAAATAAAAATCAATCCAGTTCCAGCGCCAAACATTATAATGATATCAAAGAGTTGTTTTGCATTTTGAAGATGTAGAGCAAAAATTGCGCTAAAAAGCATTAATAAAATTGTTGAGATTTTACCTGTAAGAACTAATTCTTTTTCAGAAGCATTTTTATTGATGTGTTGTTTGTAAAAATCATTTACTATATAGGATGAACCCCAATTTAAATGAGTAGAAATGGTTGACATATAGGCAGCAATTAAAGATGCTAAAACCAATCCTAACAACCCATTTGGCAGTTTTGTTAACATTGCTGAATAAGCCAAATCATGACCAAGTTTGTCATCTGTTATGTTTGGAAAAGCTTCTTTTATACTGGCAACATCTGGAAAAACTATTAACGATGCTAATGCCACTAAAATCCAAGGCCAAGGACGCAAAGCATAGTGCATTATATTGAAAAAAAATGTTGCTCCAATAGCGTTATTTTCGTCTTTAGCTGCTAACATTCTTTGGGCAATGTAGCCTCCACCTCCAGGCTCAGCACCAGGATACCAAGAACTCCACCATTGAACAGCAAGTGGAATAATTAGCAAAGTAATGATTGCTTCTTTGTTCGAAAAATCTGGTAAAAGAGATAATTTGTCAACTACATTTTCATGGGTAATTAATGCTTGAATTCCACCAACTTCAGGAATATTTACCAAATAATAAGCGGCTCCAATGGCACCAGCCATTGCAGTAAAAAACAATATAAAATCAGTATAAACAACCCCTTTAAATCCGCCTAAAGTACTGAAAATAACAGTAACTGTCCCTGCATAAACAATGGTTTCCCAAGGTTGTAAGCCCAGCATAATTCCTCCAATTTTGATTGCAGCTAACGTAACTCCTGCCATTGCAAAAATGTTGAATAAAAATCCTAAATACAATGCTCGAGAAGCTCTCAAAAATTTAGCTGGTTTTCCACCATAACGTAATTCATAAAACTCAATGTCTGTTTTTAAATCAGATTTTCGCCAAAGTTTTGCATACACAAAAACCGTTAACAAACCTGTGATTAAAAATGCCCACCACATCCAATTGGCTGAAACTCCGTCATTTCTTACAATGTCTGTTACAAAATTTGGTGTGTCTGTAGAAAAAGTTGTAGCAACCATGGAAACTCCTAACAACCACCAAGGCATGTTTCTGCCAGAAAGAAAATATTCTGTAGAATCTTTTCCTGATTTTTTTGATACATAAATTCCGATAAATAATGTAATCGCAAAAAATGTAATTATCAGGATATAATCAAAAGTGTTGAGTGTGATCATAGTTAGTTTTTTATCAAAAAATAAATTTTTACCAATGTAGTTTTTCAGGGAAATGATTTTTTAGATATTCTTTAATAATATGAATATCTTCTTTCGATGTCAGGTCTGGCACATGCTCAGAAAGAGGAATTCCTAAAAATGCAGTTGCGTCATCTTTCACTCTATTTAAAACCACAGTTGGTAATTCTTTCTCATTTCTTTCAGGATTTACAGGACAATTTTTTAAATATGGATACATGATTTTGCCATCAAATTTAAAAATATTCATGCTTACTCGTATTTTTCCTAAGCTATCTTTGTGATTATTTGCGATTTCTTCTGTGGGTTTTTCAATGATGTTTTTAAGAAAATTTTCAGTATTTAAATTCATAACAGCAAAACCTAAAATTTTTTGTATTTGAAAATCTAAAGCATCTCTATCATAAGAAATAAAAGCATTTTGTTGGTTGGTTTCTCTTAGCAATTTCATTGATTTTTTTGAATACAAATTATCGCTGTTGCAAATGGTGTATTGTTGAGAATTAAGTTCTGGAAATTGTTCAACTGCTTGAAAAACAGCATCAGCAGTACCAAAAGGTTTTTCTCTGTTTTGGGGAATGTGCTGTATTACAAAAGAAATTGATAAACCGTGAAAAGCATTATTTGCCGTTTTTTGACCATACAATTCTTTGAATAGTATGCCTTTTTCATTGATAACAATGTATATGTTTTTATATCCCGCTTTTTTGGCATTGAAAAGTAAAAAATCGAGTAGTGGTCTACCATCATTATCAACACTTATCAAACTTTTACTTCGTTCGTTAGCTTGAATTTCTTCTTCCTTTGATAATAAATTGGAAGAAGTATTTTTCTTCATTCTTGATGACATTCCACCTGCCAAAATGATGAGGTTATCGTGCATTATTCAAAATTAAAAATGAGTTACAAAATGAATATTTGGGACTTTATCAACAAAAAGTGAATACATATCTTTAGCTCCTTCAGTTATAAAAGACAATCTTGCACAGTTTTGATGATTTCCAAAAATGCATTTAATTTCTTTAAATATTGAGAGAATTTTAGCCAATTTAAACAAAGTTAATTGTTTTCAATTTCATTATTTGAAGCAAAATAAATCCCTTTGTTTTTCCATCTTTTTTCTAAAGAACTGAGGTTTATTTTGAAATTTTCAAAATTTTTAAATTCTTTTTTTGTCCAACCAATTTCTGCATAAGCAGCAATTCTAGGGAAAACTTGAAAATGCATATTTCCAATTGTTGGAATCCATTCACCCCATATTTGGCAACCTAAGCCTATAATTTTATCATGATATTTTGTTTCTAAATTTTCTGGAATTGGATCAAAACTATAAGCTTTTGATAAAGGTAAATTTTTGTATTGATAATCTAAATAAGTAAAATTATGCAATGAATTTACAATTTCATATCCATTACTTGCAGCTGCAGTAGCCAAATCTAAATCACCTTTCCAAAAATGAATGATAGTTTCTTTTGCTAACATTTGTGAAGTTTTTGTATCATTTTTGTTTTGATATTCATGCAAATTGTGACCCATAATTTCATTCCAACCCATCATTCTCTTATTGTTACTTTGTATAAAATTTGAAATTTTATTCGTAAAATGAACTTGCAAATCAGCAGGAGTTTTTAGATTGTTTTTCTTCATGTATTCATTCACTGATTTTGATGATTTCCAATGATTGTATTTCACTTCATCACCACCAATATGAATTACATTTGATGGGAAAAGCGCCATAACTTCTTCTAAAACATCTGTTAAAAATTGATAAACTTTTGCATCAGCAACATCATAAACATCAGTTCCAACGCCAAATTTTATGGGAACTTCAATCTCATTTTTTGAAGTTCCAAGCCAAGAATATGAAGCAATTGCAGCAGATGAATGACCAGGCATTTCTATTTCGGGGACAATTGTAATATGCCTTTCATTGGCATATTCAATAATTTCTTTAATATCTTCTTGAGTATAAAAACCTTCATGAATTTCACCAGATTGAATAGGACTGTCCCATTGCAAAGGCCCAATTTGGGTACTTTTTCTTTTAGATCCAATTTGTGTTAATAAGGGATATTTTTTTATTTCAATTCGCCAACCTTGGTCGTCAGTTAAATGCCAATGAAACACATTCATTTTTAAATGTGCCATTTCGTCTAGAAGTAATTTCACCTGATCTTTTCCTTTAAAATAGCGCGCTTCATCCAGCATAAATGCACGCCATTTAAATCTTGGAGCATCATTTATTGTAACTTCTTTGATTTTTAAAGTTTTAAATTCATTTGAATAAAAAGCATTATAATCACAAATTTGGATGAGCGTTTGCATACCATAAAACCAACCTTTTTCCGAAGAAGCTGCAACTTTTATAGTACCATTAGAAACTGTTAATTGGTAACCTTCTTCAATAATTTTTTCATTGAAATGAAATTGGATATTATTTTTTTCTTCAAAGGAATTTTCAATAATTTTTAGTGAAATATCAAAGGTGTTTTTAAAATACTCTTGAAGTTTAAAAACAGTTTTTTTGGATTTTTCGGAAGAACTGATTGTGGAATTTTTATCGATTAAAAAGGTTTCATTTCTGAAAGAAATTTCGTTTGGTTTCGGAATAATCACTTCATTTTGTGAAAAGATATTCATGATATTTAAAATTGAAAATAAGATGAAATACGAGGAAATTTTTTCTTTCATAAAAGGTGTTTTTATTGATTCATTTTTAAAAATGAAATGTGATAATTGATTCCAAAATTAAATAGAGGACTGCTTAAATTTCCTCCTTTTGCTTTAACATATCCTCCAGCAGCTCTAAAACTTAGTGAATTTGATACTTGATAATTGAATCCTGCACTTGGTTTTATGATCAAACCTTCTCCAGTACTAATGTCACCACCACCAGCAGCACCTGCTAAACCTTGCAAGAAAAGAGTTGTTTTATTATTGAAAAAAGGATTTGTTTTTACTCCCAGACCAACAATTCCCTCAGCATAAGCACCTGCATTTCCATAAGTTGCAAAAGAAGTTTGTCCAGCAATATAAATATTTTTATTGAGGTTTAAATTGATTTGTAATGAAATCTGATGCAAATCTTCAGTAGGTTCGCTATCTCTTTTTGCATCAAAATAAATATCATGCTTTGTAATCACTTCCAAACCTTTGAATTTTCCTGATGAAAAAGTTTTTTCATCGTCAATAATACCATTTCTATCAATGTAATGTTTTAATCCAACTCCAAAAGAGGAGGTATTAAAATGTGAATCAGGAGACATTACAAATCCTTTATTTATTGCCAAAAAAGTGTTATCAAAAATGCGTTGTTCAATAGAAATATCAGGATAAATTAAAAAACCTCCTTTGCTATCAACACCACCACCACCACCAGCACCAGCTCCAAATTTTGCTAAAATATTGGTACGGTTTTTATTAAAAGCATAATGATATCCAGCACCTAAAAACACATCCATATAACCCGCTTTTATTCCGTCAAAAGCACCATCAACTTTTACAAAACCAAACCATTTTTTTGAAAAATAGTTCGCAAATTCAAATCCTGCTAAACGTATAGTTTCTCTTCCAAGAAGTTGTACATTTCTATTTTGATCACTTCCTCCAATTTTTAGGTTATTGAAATGTAACATTAAAGAAGTTTTTTTAGATGGGATATTCCAACCTGTTTTTTGCAATCCATCAAAATTATATTCATTTTCAGAAGCACTATGCTCTGCATATTCATAATTCAAAGGAATTTCAACTCCTACATTGAATTGATGACTTTTGATTTCACCACCATCAAAAAAGTTGACATAACTCCATCCAGCATTAATTCCGAAATTTTTGAATTGATAGCCTAAATTTATGTGAGGTTTCACAAAAACACCACCACCATCAGGAGCGCCTGCACCACCACCACCACCATAATGAAATCCAAAATCAGTGTATAAATTATCAGTAATAAATTTTTTGATTCCTGCATTTGCACCCAAAGTGAAAAAACCACCTCTTATTCCAGTAACAGCTCCATAAATTCCTAAACCTGCATACGCCCAATCATTCAAATAAATGTTGTAATGTACTCCTGTAAAACCCATATTTGCTTCATTTTGAGGCATATTTATAGATAGAAAATCCAATTTTGCAAAACCTTTTTGAATCTTTTTCTCAGGAATCTTTTTTTCTTGAGAGATAAAATTTTGAACAAAAAGAAATATAAAAAATCCCAAAAAATACTTTTTCATGAAGGTTAATTTTTAAATAATTATTTTTTTTTAATTTTTTATTGTCAATCATAAAATTGTTTAAATGTACTAAAACATTTGTTATCAAAAATAAAAAGGAATTGACTTTTTG
>DAIUBY010000016.1:0-17746 GCA_036846425.1 Polaribacter sp. | reverse complement strand
GTTTCTTTTCTGATTTGTGCTACTGTTTTTGGAAAATTTCTTATTGTAATATTTGCCTTATTTTCAGGAAGTAATTTTTTGATTATTTTTTTATCATAGTTTAAAATTTGTTCAATTTTAAAGCGTCTTCCTGGAAAATCAATTAAAGAATCTGAGGTATATAAATGAGAATGTTTGTGAAGTTTAAAAACGTTAAATGCTGTGGCAATTTCCTCAAAAGCACCCGATTTTAAAATGGCTGCATTTGGTTCATATAAATAGGTGAGAGGTAAATTATAAGTAGCGTGTTCTGTTTGATTTATTTCAAAATTAAATTCTTGATTTTTATCATTTAATATGTTGATAGTTAATATCTTAATTGGTTTTATTTGATTTTTTTTTAATAAAAATAACAACTCTTTAACTTCGTTTTGTACAGCAACTACATGTACTTCTGAAACAAATTTTAGTTCGTTTATTGTGCTTGATATATCTAAAATTGGGGAAACTTTAATCAAAATTTGAGATGTTTTTGTAAACAAAAAATCTAAATATTTTGGAACATCAGGCAAACAATCTTTTAGTAGAAATACTTTTTGTTTTTGGTCATTTCTTCTTGACGGATCAATATAAATACAATCAAAAGTATCATTGATTTTTTGTAAATATTCAATTCCATCACATGAGATGGTACTTATATTTTTTACATTTAATTGTTGATAATTGTGAGTTACAATTGTTGATAACTCAGAGTCAATTTCGCAATGAAAAACCATTGAAAAATGCTTCGAAAAATAGTAGGCATCTATGCCAAATCCACCAGATAAATCAATTAATTTTTTGCCTGAAACTAAAGTTGATTTATAATTGGCAGTAATTTCTGATGAACTTTGTTCAATACTAATTTTGTTTGGATAATAGCAATTTTTGAGAGAAAACCAAGTTGGAATTTTGTATTCTGCTTTGTTTTTTGAAGATATTTGATTGGCTAATTCTTGTATGGAAATTTCTGAAAAAGGACTTCCTTTTAGGATGAGTTTTGTCAAATCATCATTCAAATGTTGATGAATAAATTCTTGAATATTTTCTTGTAAAATTGCTGAATTCAAGTGATTTAAATATTTTTTGTAAGTGATTTCACAATTTTATTTTCGGATAAAAACGTTTTTAAAATCACTTTTAGAGCGGTGTAACTTGGAACTGCAATCATCATTCCAATGATTCCAAAAAGAATTCCACAGATAATTATTATCAGAAAAATTTCTAAAGGATGTGATTTGGTCGATTTTGCAAAAATTATTGGTTGACTTATCAAATTATCAATAATTTGAGCAATGGTATAACAAAATAAAATCCACATTGAAGTTGGTAAAATTTGTGTTTTAAAATCCAATTCAAGATTACTTGTCATTGATAAAATTACGATAATTATTGCGCCAATTAAAGGTCCAACATATGGAATTAGGTTTAAAAGTGCACATAAAAAAGCAATAATTAATGCGTTTGAAATTCCGAATGAAAACAGAATAATGGCATATAAAACAAATAAAATACCTATTTGAATAATGAGACCAAGGAAATATCTAGAAAGTAAGTCATTTATTTGTTCAAGTGAATCTGAAAATCGAGATTCTGTGTTTTTTGGAATGATAGCAGTGATTGCTTTTTTGAATAAGTGGCTATCTTTCATAAAGAAAAATAAAATAAATAACACAGAAAAAAGTCCTGCCCCAAAGTTTCCTAATCCACCCAAAATTGCGTTTAGGATTGTTGGAATTTCTTTAAATTCAATGGTAAGGTTTAAATCTTTAAATTTATCTAAAATGTCAATTCCTTGTGATGCAAAATAATCAGATACTTGATTATAAACAACTTGCATGTTTTTATTTAACTCTTCAACTTTTAGAAGAGATAGGTTTTTTCCTTGTTCTAGAATTATTGGAATAAATGAAATAATGATTCCAATGATAAAACTTAACATTAGGATCATTGTAATAATTACTGCAACTGTGTTGTTTATTTTTAGTCTTCTTCGTAAAAAGAAAATAAAAGGACGACCAATTAACGACAAAACTGCTGCAATTAAAATGTACGCAATCACAGCTTGAATTAGATATGAAAAATAAAGTAACAATGAAATGCCAACAACAGTTGCGATTGCTCTTAAAATTCCTTTAGAAATTATTTTTGAATCCATCAATTATAGCCAATTACTGTTCCCATTGATAAAATTGTTTTACCAGCAAATAAATGATTTTGAGGCAATAAAGCGCCACTTTCAGTGGTAATCCAATCTTCCCAAGTTGCTTCTAAGCCTTCCATTTTCATACTTGGAACGTACATTTTGAAACTTTTAGGAATGTAGTTTTCATCTAAAATCCAAGTGTACGAATCTCCAGGAGTAGTTCCTCCAGAAGTATATTTTACGTGTAAAGCGTCTTTTCCATCGATATTTAAAACGGTTCTAATAACTCCAGTATCATACAATTTGTGTGGAGCAACCAACCAAAATGAATCATTATTAAAAATGGCTTCCGCTTTTTTTACAATTGTTTCATCAGCAATTGATTGTTGTATTTCATTGAAAAAAACACTGCTTTTTTGGATGTTATTTGGATGTAAATTCACGCGAATTGAATCCCAAGAAACATCTACAATATGATTTTGTTTGTCCCATTTAAAAAAGCGTTTTTCTCTAAAACTCCATTCAATAAAACGAGTTTTTTGATAAGATTCATGGTTTATGGCTTTCAAAATTTTGTTTGCTAACTCGTTCGCTTTTTGATTGTAAGCTTTCACATTTCCAAGCTCTATTTTTAAACCAAATAAAGAAAGTTGATGTTTTGTAGGAAGTTGTATACCAGCTTCTGTTTTTTTCCAATCGCTCCAAGTCGCATGAACTCCTCCAATTGGAATTATTTTTACCCACATTTTGTAGGCAATTGGAACAAAATTTTCATCTAAAATCCATAAATAGGAGTCTCCAGGAGTTGTTCCTCCTGAGGAATATGTGACTAATAATGCGTCTTTTCCTTTATGATTTACAACACTTAATTCTGTTCCTTTGTCAAAAATTTTATGAGGTGCAATGAGCCAAAAAGAATCATTATTGAAAAAATCTGTAGCTTTTTGAACCAATTTTTGATTTTCTACTTTTTGATTTTCTACAAAAACCTTTGATTTATCTTTGTTTTTTAAATCAAGAATTACCTTGTTTTTATCCCAAAAAACTTCTACAACATTCTGTTGCTTGTACCATTTATAAGAGTGATTTCCAGTAAAAGTCCACTCTAAAATTTCGGTATTTTTAAAATTTTCATGATTAATAGCAATCAACATTTTTTGAGCAAGTTCATCAGCTTCTTTTCCTTTTTTACCTTCAGGAAGTTTTTCATTATTTACAAAATAATGAATGGCAATTACACCAATCATAACCAACAATAAAATTCCCAAAAACTTGAAAAATCGCTTCATTTTTATCAATTAAAAATTTGGAAGCTAAGTTATACAAATATTTAGAATTGTTGAATTAATTGAAAATATATGATAGTAATTATTTTGCAAACAACTGACTGATGTCTTTAAAAGCTTTAAATTCAAGTGCATTATTTTCTGGGTCATTGAAAAACATGGTAGCTTGTTCACCAACTTTTCCTTGAAAACGAATGCCAGGTTCAATTATAAATTTTGTGTTGGCAGCTTTTAGTTTTTCAGCTAATTTGTGCCAATCTTCCCAAGTTAAAACAACACCAAAATGTGGAACAGGAACATCATGACCATCAACAGGATTTGAAATTTTTTGAGCAACAAAATCGTCTTTTTGATGAATCACCAATTGATGTCCAAAAAAATCAAAATCAACCCAATGAGTGTCACTTCTGCCTTCTTTACATTCTAATATATCTCTATAAAAAGCACGACATTTTTCCAAATTTTGAACAGGAATTGCGATGTGAAATGGTTGTATCATAGTAAAGGGTTTTAATGTTTAAAAGTTTAAAATTATAGTGTTGAATAGTTTTTTGTAAAGTTTGATGAATAAAGTTTTAAATCCTCAAAAAAAATAAGAAAATCATTTTCAAAATCTTGGTTATATAATTGCAAATCGTGAATTGCTAAATCCATTTGAGATTTTCCTTTTGTGCGATGATTCATTCCTTTTAAAACCATTTCAATTCCGTTTTCGTATTGATAATTGAATAGCATATTATGCTCAATCATATATTTGATGAAATTTTGAGATTTTAAAGGTAAAATTTCCCAATTTTCTTGCAACAAATTATAGACATTATTTGCGAAATCTTGCAAAGGAATTTTGGAATAGTTTGCCCAATTTTTCGCTAAAAAATGATCGTAAAAAATATCAATAATCACACCATCATAATGTCTGTATCGCTCATGCAATCTGCGTTTGCTGATTCTTACAATCTCGTGTGCATCAGTAAAAGTATCAATTTCACGATGTAAAAAAATACCTTTCTGAATTTCTTCATTATAATGTTTGAACTGATTTCCTTTGATATGATCAGCAATAAAATTGCCAATCATGATATTTTTATTGTTGTTTGATAAATATAAATGTGCAAGGAAATTCATTCGCTAAAAGTAACAAAAAAACCACAATGAAATCCGAGTTGTATCAGATTCATTGTGGCTTGTTATATAAGTTAGGTATAATTAATTGTTCAGCATTACAGGCATCACCAACATTGTGATTTGTTCACCTTCATCAGTTCCATCAATTGGTGTTAAAATTCCAGCTCTGTTTGGTAAAGACATTTCTATCAAAACTTCGTTTGAACTCAAATTGCTCAACATTTCACTTAAAAAACGAGAATTGAAACCAATTTTCATGTCATCACCTTGATAATCACAGCTCAAACGTTCGTCAGCTTTGTTAGAAAAATCAATATCTTCAGCAGAAATTTTCAATTCTGTTCCTGCCATTTTTAATCGAATTTGATGCGTAGTTTTACTTGAAAAAATAGAAACACGTCTTACAGAATTTAGAAATGAAGCTCTATCAACCGTTAATTTATTTGGATTTTCTTTTGGTATTACTGCTTCATAATTTGGATATTTTCCATCAATTAAACGACAAACTAACACTACATTGTCAAATGTAAACTTAGCATTCGAGTCATTATATTCAATAGTAACCTCACTATCAGAACCGCTTAAAATTCCCTTCAATAAATTCAAAGGTTTTTTTGGCATGATAAATTCTGCTGTTTTTTCGGAGGTAACATCAGTTCTGGAATATTTTACTAATTTATGAGCATCAGTTGCTACAAAAGTCAAACTTTGAGAGCTAAATTGAAAGAAAACACCACTCATTACAGGGCGTAAATCATCGTTTCCAGCAGCAAAAATAGTTTTAGCAATGGCTGTTCCAAGAATATGAGCAGGAATTATTGTTTTACTTGGTGAAGGTAAATTTACTGCTTTTGGAAATTCATCGCCTGCAAAATAAGCCATGTCATATTTTCCTTGGTCAGAAATAATTTCAATTTTACTATTTCCATCTGTTTTAAATGTAAGTGGTTGATCAGGAAAAGTTTTTAAAGTATCTGTCAATAAACGTGCAGAAACTGCAATAGAACCTGAACTATCACTTTCAACTTCAACCACAGAACTCATGGTTGTTTCCAAATCAGATGCAGATATTTTTAGTTGATTTTCAGACAACTCGAATAAAAAATTATCTAAAATAGGTAGTGTATTATTACTATTAATTACACCACCTAAAACTTGTAATTGCTTTAATAATTGAGAACTAGATACAATAAATTTCATTAAAATTCTTTCTTAGTTTATTTTTACAAATATATTCTAAATATGTGATTTGAAAAATTAATTTATTAACAGGTTTATCCTTTTTGTTAACGATTTTAAGTTATTTTTATGTTAATGGAGTTTTATAAGAAGATAAAAAAGGTATTTTTGTTAAATTTGAAAATTTTTCTAGAATGAATAAATCTTTTCTTTTTGCGCTTTCATTTTTATTTACGTTACATTCCTTTTTTGCTCAAAAACCAAGCAAACTTTCTTCAAATCAAATATTTGAGAAAATTCAAAAACTCAATTTTTTGGGAACAGCATTGTACATTGCTGCACATCCTGATGATGAAAACACACGATTAATTTCTTATCTAGCAAATGATGTAAAAGCAAGAACTGGCTATTTGTCATTGACAAGAGGTGATGGAGGTCAAAATCTGATTGGTCCAGAAATTGGACAATTATTAGGAGTTATAAGAACACAAGAACTTTTAGCAGCTAGAAATATTGACGGTGGTGAACAATTTTTTACAAGAGCAAATGATTTTGGCTACTCAAAACATCCTGATGAAACTTTAGAAATTTGGGACAAAGAAAAGGTTTTGAGTGATGTTGTTTGGGCAATTAGAACTTTTAAACCAGATGTGATTATCAATAGATTTAACCATAAAACACCTGGTTCCACACATGGTCATCACACAACTTCTGCGATGTTGAGTTTAGAAGCTTTTGATTTGGTTGGTGATGAAAAACAGTTTCCTGAGCAATTAAAATATACAAATCTTTGGCAACCAAAACGACTTTTTTTCAACACATCTTCTTGGTTTTATAGAAATTCAGACGATTTTGAAAACGCTACAAAAGATTTGTCAAAGCTTGATGTTGGAGTGTATTATCCTTTAAAAGGCATGTCAAATAACGAAATTGCAGCAATTGCCAGCAGTCAACATTTGTGTCAAGGTTTTGGAAGATTGACTACAAGAGGTAGTGAAAATGAGTATTTAGAGTTTTTGAAAGGTGATTCCTTGATAGATAAAAATGATATTTTTTCGGGAATTAATACCACTTGGAGTCGAATTGAAGGTGGAAAAGAAATAGGCGAAATTTTATATGATATTGAAAATAAATTTGATTTTGTAAATCCTTCAAAACATTTACCAAAATTATTGGAAGCTTATCAAAAAATTCAACTTTTAGAGGATGAATATTGGCGAGAAATTAAGCAAAATCAGTTGCTAGAAATCATTGAAGCTTGTGCTGGATTGTATTTAGAGGTTTCTGCTGATACTTCAAGTGCCAATCCAAATGAAAAAATTTCAGTGAATTTTGAAATGATAAACAGAGCTCAAATCCCTATTCAATTGATTTCATTTAAAAGTGTTTTGGATGATAAAATAGTTTTTAAAGGAGTTGATTTAAACTACAATCAAAAATTGAATTTTAAAGAGTCAATATTTTTAAAAACGAAAGATTATACAACTCCTTATTGGTTGAAAAATGATCCTTCATTAGGAATGTATAATGTTGAAAATCAAAACTTAATTGGGAATTCAGAAACACCAAAACAAGCAAAAATAGAGTTTAATTTAGTGATAAATTTTATCCCAATTAAAATCACAAAAAATATCATTCGAAGATATGCAGAAAGCAACAAGGGTGAGATTTACGAACCATTTGAAATTTTACCAAAAGTCACTACTAAATTGGTAGAAAAAGTATTGATTTTTTCTGACAGTATTCCCAAAAAAGTAACTGTAGAAGTTCGTGCAGGAGCAAATTATGTGAATGGAAATGTGGCGTTACAAGTTCCTGAAAATTGGAAAATTTCTCCACAAAATCATCACTTTGATATCCAACAAAAAAACGACAAACAACTCTTTGAATTTTTAGTTTCACCACCAAAAAATCAATCAGAAGGAATCTTAAAAGTAATAGCTACAATCAACGAAGAAACCTTTGATAAAGAGTTGATCGAAATCAATTACAATCACATTCCTAAACAAACTGTTTTATTAAATTCCCAAGCTAAAATTGTTCGTTTAAATATTCAAAAATCTGGAAATTATATTGGATATATTAAAGGTGCAGGCGATTTAATTCCTGAAAGTTTGCGTCAAATAGGATATGTTGTTGAAGAATTAAATCCAGCAGAAATAAATGAAGTGTCACTTCAGAAATACGATGCTATAATTTTGGGAGTCAGAGCTTATAATGTTGTTGATGAACTAAAATTTAAACAAAAATATTTACTTGATTATGTTAAAAATGGAGGAAATTTAGTTGTACAATACAACACAGATAGAGGTGTTGATGTTGGTGCACCTTTTCCATTAAAATTATCTTCAGATAGAGTTACAGATGAAATATCAGAGGTGATTTTTTTGGATGAAACTCATCCAGTTTTGAATTTACCAAACAAAATAACTCAAGATGATTTTAAAGGTTGGACACAAGAAAGAGGTTTATATTTTCCCAGTTCATGGGGCAGTGAATTCACACCAATTTTTTCAATGAATGACAAAGGTGAAGCTCCTAAAAAAGGAAGTTTATTAGTCGCAAAATATGGTAAAGGAAATTACCTTTACACAGGTTTGAGTTTTTTTAGAGAATTGCCAGCTGGAGTTTCAGGAGCATACAAACTATTCGCAAACATACTTTCTTTAGCTAAAAATAGTGAAGTGAAATCTGAAGAAAAAAACTAGATATTGATCAATCAAAAGATGAATCAACCAAAAAAGAAATGGAGTAAAGAATATTCAATTGTATTGATTGCTAATATAATTTATATCCTCATTTTTTATTTTCTTACCATTTATTTTACCATATAAAAATATGGAATTACAAAGTAAATTACATGCAATAGATTGGATTATTCTCTCAGCAACACTTCTTTTTATTGTAGTTTATGGAACGTATGTAACCAGAAAAAACAGCAATGTAAATGATTACATAAAGGGAGGAAATGACACAAAATGGTGGACAATAGGACTTTCTGTGATGGCAACTCAGGCAAGTGCAATTACATTTTTGTCAACTCCAGGTCAAGCTTTTCATAGTGGAATGGGTTTTGTGCAATTTTATTTTGGATTACCAATTGCAATGATTATCATTTGTTTAGTTTTTATTCCAATGTATCATAGGTTGAAAGTCTATACAGCTTACGAATTTTTGGAAGGAAGATTTGATGTGAAAACTAGAAGTTTAACAGCGATTTTATTTTTGATTCAAAGAGGTTTATCAGCAGGAATTACCATTTTTGCACCAGCAATTATTTTGAGTGCAGTGTTGGGTTGGGATTTACTTTCGCTAAATATTATCATTGGTTTTTTAGTAATTATTTATACAGTTTCTGGAGGAACAAAAGCGGTAAATGTTACCCAAAAACAACAAATGATGATTATTTTTATTGGAATGTTTATCGCATTTGGAATGATTGTAACTCAACTTCCAGCTGAAATTACTTTTACAAAAGCGCTTGAAATTGCGGGAGCTTCCGGAAAAATGGAAATCCTAGATTTTTCGTTTGATTTGAATAATAGATATACAGTTTGGACAGGTTTTATTGGCGGAACTTTTTTGATGTTGTCTTATTTTGGAACGGATCAAAGTCAAGTGCAGCGTTATTTATCAGGAAAATCTGTTAGAGAAAGTCAGTTAGGAATGATTTTCAACGGATTGTTAAAAGTACCTATGCAATTTTTTATTTTATTGGTTGGAGTGATGGTTTTTGTGTTTTATCAATTCAACGCTTCACCTTTAAATTTCAATCCGAAAGCCAATGAAGTTGTTCAAAAATCAAGTTATCAAGCTGATTATCAAAAATTAACTCAAGAACATATTGATATTGAAAACACTAAAAAAGCATTATTAGTTAACGGAATCCAAAAACACGAAGTTGCAGAAATTCAATTGTTGAATGCTAAAGATTCAGATTTAAAAGATGCCTCAAAAGCAATTATCAACAAAATTAATCTAGAAAATCCACTTGAAAAAATCGAATCTAATGACAAAGATTATGTATTTATTCATTTCATTTTGAATAACTTACCTAAAGGTTTGATTGGCTTGTTATTAGCGGTAATTTTATCTGCAGCCATGTCTTCAACCGCATCAGAATTGAATGCACTTGCAAGCACAACAGCCATGGATTTGTACAAACGAAGCAACAAAACTGAAAAAAGTGAAACTCATTATGTAAAAGCCTCCAAATGGTTTACACTTTTGTGGGGAATTATTGCGATTTCAGTAGCTTGTGTTGCTAATTTATTTGATAATTTAATTCAATTGGTTAATATTATTGGTTCTATTTTTTATGGAAATGTATTAGGAATTTTTCTATTAGCATTTTTTATCAAATATGTCAAAGGAAATGCCGTTTTTATAGCAGCAATTATCACTCAAATATTGATAATTATTGTATGGTATTTGGATTGGTTGCCTTATTTATGGCTCAATTTATTGGGATGTATTTTAGTGATGATGATGGCCATTTTATTCCAATTTTTACAAAAAACAACGAACTATGTCAACAACTAAAACCATCAAATGGGGAATTTTAGGCTTGGGAAAAATTGCTCATAAGTTTGTTTCGGATTTAAAAACAGTTTCTGGATGCGAATTGTATGCAGTTGCTTCTAGAAATCAAGAAAAAGCAGACGAATTTGCACATCAATATGGCTCTAAAAAAGCCTATGATTCCTATGAAAAATTGGCAAAAGATTCAGAAATTGATGCCATTTATGTTGCAACTCCTCACAGTTCACACAAGGAATTTTCCATTCTTTGTTTGCAATACAAAAAAGCAGTTTTGTGTGAAAAAGCATTTGCCATGAATTTTGATGAAGTTTCTGAAATGATTCGAATTGCGAAACAGAATAATGTTTTGTTGATGGAAGCACTTTGGACACGTTTTTTACCTCATTATCAATATGTTATAGATATTGTTAAAAATGAAAAATATGGAAAATTGAAGCAATTAGAAGCAGATTTTGGATTTTATCAACAATTTGATTCCGAAAATAGACTTTTCAGAAAAGAAGTTGGAGGAGGAAGTTTGTTGGATATTGGTATTTATCCCATTTTTGCAGCACTTTCTACATTAGGAATTCCACAAAATATAGCTGCAAATGCTACTTTTTTTGAAAATGGAGCTGACTCATCTTGTGAAATGGTTTTTCATTATAATGATGCAAAAGCGTATCTAAAAGGTACACTTTTAGAAAACACGCCAATTATGGCAATTTTTACTTTTGAAAATGCGATTTTGACAATTAATAGACCTTTTCATGGTCCTAGCAATATTACAATTTCTCAAAACAACATTCAAGAAACAATTGATTTTGACTACAATACTCATGGTTATAGTTTTGAAATTGAGCATTTTAATCAATTATTGAATTCAAATTTAAAAGAAAGTGGTA
This sequence comes from Polaribacter sp., assembly GCA_036846425.1. GTDB lineage: Bacteria > Bacteroidota > Bacteroidia > Flavobacteriales > Flavobacteriaceae > Polaribacter. The sequence continues at coordinate 6,566 of DAIUBY010000016.1, read as the reverse complement.
TAATGACTTTTGAATTTTCAAAAAACTTGATTTCAACTTTGGATGCTGTTCGAAAAATTATTGGTTTGGAGTATTAACTGTTTTTCAAACAAAAAAAATCCCAATTTTTCAATTGAGATTTTTTAATTTTTAAAGTAAAATCAAATTTACATAGCTCCCCATTCTTTCAAAGAATCCTTGTTCATTTTAATGTAATCAGGATTTTTTCCTTCTTCAGCATATTTCAACGATTCTTTTGCTGCAGCAATTGCACCTTTTTTGTTGCCTGCTTTTGCATGAATCAATGATTGTTGACGTAAAACCCAAAATTTAGGACTTTCTTTATACATTTCAACAGCTTTATCAATCCATTCTTGCGCTTGTTTGATATCTTTATTTGCTTGTAAATAGTAAACAGCAGAAGCATAAAAATCATCTGCAGAAGGACCTGTCATCATTTTTTTAATTTGTGAATTTACCATTTCATCAGTTGGAGTTTCAAATTTTACACCCACGTAAACATTTTCCCAAAGAATTCCAATAACAGCTGAATTGTTAGTAATATCATCAAAAGTCATGGTGAAAGTTTCAATATTCATAGGCATTTCTTGAACATTTATTGATGTTTGCAAAGCAACTTTTGTTTCATCCCAAGTTTTTGGAGCTCCCCAATTTGTAGCATCAGCATAAAAAATGACATCCCAAGTTTCTTTGTTTGGTTTCGAAAAAATAGCATAAGTTCCTTTTTTCAAACTTTTACCATCAATAGTAACATCTGTTGAAAACGTAATTTTTGTGTTGGCATTTGCACCAGTTCTCCAAACTGTTCCAAAAGGAACTAAATTTCCAAAAATGGCTCTGCCATTCATATTTGGTCTTGAATATTCCAAAGTAATGTTTGTCAAACCAACAGCTTGTTCAATTTTTTGAAAAGTACTTGGTTGAGGCGTTTTGATTTGTGCGTTTGCACTGAATCCAGCAAACGCAATGCATAAAGCTAGTAAAATTTTTTTCATTGTTTTTGGTTTTAAATAAGTCGTTAAAATTACGATTTCAATAGACAGCAATTGTTAATAAAAGCATAAAAAAAGCAACGTATCTTTGCAGTTATTTAATACTTTAAAGATGCAAACAATTAGTATTTTAGGATGTGGTTGGCTTGGAAAACCGTTAGCAATTTCATTGATTTCTAAAGGATTTTTTGTAAAAGGTTCTACAACTTCTACTGAGAAATTAGAAATTTTAGCTGTTGAAAATATCATCCCTTTTTTGGTTGATATTTCTCAGGAAAATAGTTTGGATGATTTTTTAAAAACGGATATTTTGATTGTTGCAATTACTTCAAAAAATGAAAATGATTTTAAAAGATTGATTTCACAAATTGAAAAAGCAAATCTCAAAAAAGTGATTTTTATAAGTTCAACTTCTGTATATCCAAGTTTGAATAAAATAATGACCGAAAATGACGCAACTCAAGAACATCCTTTAGCAACTATTGAGAATCTTTTCAGAGAAAATATCCATTTTAAAACCACAATCATTCGTTTTTCTGGATTGTTTGGAAATGAAAGACATCCTGCAAATTGGTTTCAAAACGGACGAAAAATTCCACAACCAAATGGTTTTGTAAACATGATTCATTTGCGTGATTGCATTGCTATCATTGAAAAAATCATACAACAAGATTGTTTTGGAGAAACATTTAATGCGTGTTCAAATCATCATCCTACAAGAAAAGATTTTTATGAAAATGCTCGTAAAACTAAAAATTTTGAACCTCCTATTTTTGAAGAAAATGAAGCGTTAAATTGGAAAATTATTTCTTCTGAAAAATTACAAAAAACATTGAATTATCAATTTTTAGTGGATGATTTGCTTTGGGATTCTGAATTCGAAATATAAAATTCAAAATATTAACTGTACTTTCTTTTTCTCCAATAATTGAAAATTATTCCGAAAGTAAACAACAAAATTAACGGTAAAATCACATTGAAAAATTGCCAAAAAGTTCGCTCTTTGTAAGCTTTTTGCTGATCTAATTGTGCAATTTTAATGGTTTTATTTCTCAATTGCATCAAACCAACATCATCCAATAAATAATCAATAGAATTCAATAAAAAATCCTTGTTCCCAAAGGTTTCATTGGTCCATTTATCTCTTGATAAATCAAAAGGATTTCCTTTCAACAGTTGATTTTTTCCAACATCACCATCAGCAATTACAATCATTTTATTTTCAGAAGAATTTCCTTTAAAAAGTCTGGTTTCAAAAGGTTTGATGCGATTTTTATAAGCTGATGTAAATTCACCTTCCAGCAACACTGCAAATAGTTGATTTCCATCTTTATAATCTTCTTCTTTGGGTTCTTCAGCAATGGATTGTAGCTCAATAATTGATGGAGTTCCAACTTTTTTTGTCAAAACAGAACTTTGTAATAAAGGTGTTTTTTTGATATTATTTTGTAAGATATCTATCTGATTTGCAAACTGTAAACGAACAGGCAACATATTTTTTGTGATGGCATGTGTAGGATTTCCAATCACTAAAGGATGATAAAACCAATCAAAATTTTGAAATTGTGGTTGATTACCAACATTTCCTGTTGCCAAAGCAATTTTTGCAGCATACAAATCTTTGATTAAAAACGTATTGATTCGAATTCCGTATGAAAATAACAAATCAGTTAAATTCAAATTTAATGGATAAGCCAATATTTTTCCTCCATTGCTTAAACTATCTTGTTCAGCTTGCACATTGTCAATCATCCACAAAGTTTTTCCACCATTTGTGATAAATTGGTCTAAGGTAAACTTCTCTTTTTCAGTAAATTGCTCAGTTGGTTTTGCAATAATTGCCAAATCAAAAGTGGATAAATCTTCTAAAGTTTGTGCTGGATTTGACGCTACAGAATCTAAGGTAAACTTTGCTAATTTGTATTTTTTTGCAACTTCACTCAAATAACTATATTGAAAAATGTCTTGTAATTCACCATTTCCAGCAATGATAGCTATGTTTTTTGATTTTTTTTGTGAAATAGCATGAATGGCATTTGTAAAACTATAACCCAAATTTTCGATGGCTTTTTCCAATTGTTGTTCTTGCGAAACTGCAATCGCTTCAGGAAGTAAAGAAACGAGTGTTGTTTTTTCGTCAAAAGAAATTTCAGCCCAAGGAAAAATAATAGCTTCAGAAAATTTTCCTTCTTCTTGAACCGTTAACTGACTTGGCATCATGCCTTTTTTTATCAAATTTTCACGTTGATCATCAGGATTTTCAAAATGGATTTTTATATTCGAATTTTCTGCAACAATTTCTTCTAAAAATTGTTTGGTTTCGATTTGTAAACGCTTGAATTCTGATGGAAAATCTCCTTCTAAATACACAGTAATGTACAAAGGTTTTTTGATGTCAGAAAGTATGTTTTTGGTAGTTTCAGAAAGTGTAAAACGTTTATCAGCAGTGAGATCAAATCGTCTGTAAACGTATAGATTTACTAAATTCATCAACAAAACTATTCCAAAAAAAACGGCAATTTTTTGAATTTTTTTACTCATTTTCCAAACGAATTTTAGTGATGAATAAAAAGATTCCTGCAACACTCACAAAATATACCAAGTCTCTTGTATCTATAACGCCTCTTGAAATGCTCTTGAAATGTTCATTGATCCCTAATTTTTGAATGAAATCTGCATTATTGCCAAAAGAATTTGAAATAGCGTCAAAACCATAAAACAATAAAAAAGTGATAAAAACTCCCAAAATAAAAGCTACAATTTGATTTTTTGACAATGTAGATGTAAATAAACCAACAGAAGTGTAAGTTGCAACTAAAAAGATAAGACCCAAATAAGACCCAATTGTGCTTCCAAAATCAATATTTCCAACAGGATTTCCTAATTTGTAAACTGTGAAAACATAAGTTATAGTTGGAATGATTGCAATTATTGACAATAATAAGGAAGCCAAAAATTTTCCAAAAATGATTTCCCAATTAGAAATAGGTTTTGTTTTTAAAAGTTCAATAGTTCTATTGCTGTTTTCGTCTGCAAAACTTTTCATGGTTATTGCAGGAATCAAAAAAAGTAATACCCAGGGTGATAAATAAAAAAATGGTGTAACATCTGCAAAACCAGCGTTTAAGATGTTGAAATCGTCATTAAAAAACCATAAAAATAATCCGTTAATCAGTAAGAAAAATCCTATTACCAAATATGCAATTGGTGATGAGAAAAACGAATTGATTTCTTTTATTAAAATGGCTTTCATTATAAAGGTTTCTTTTGTTTAACTTTTTTTTGTTTCTAATGTTTTAAGAAATTAGAAGAATTTAACTCAAAACTTAAAACTCACAATTTATTGACGCTCCAAGCTTCAGGTTTGTCATTAAAATAGGTTTTGGTTTGTGCCCAGGTTTCAGTAAATAATTTAGAATTTCGATAATTTTCCAAATCACCTTCAGTTTCCCAGTGAGAATAAGTAAAAAAGATTTCAGGATTTGATTTATCTTGATACAATTCCAACAACAAACATCCATTTGAATTTTTTATGAACGGTTTTTTTTCTTGGAACATTTCCAAAAATTCAGGAATACATTTTGAGTGAAAACTCATTTTTACAATTCTAATAAACATGGATTATTTTAAAGTTGAAAATTCTGATTCAATTTCTGTAAAAAAATCAATAGTAACTCTGTCTCTATATTCTAAACCGAAAAGAGTTGAGGCACCACCAAAAGATTTAGGATTACTTCTAAAAACAGCGATTTCTAGGTAATTTGCTGAATTGAATAATGCTAATTTTTCGCCATCCAAAGAGCTAGAATTTGAATCATTTTCATTGTTAATTTCGTTGTATTTATTAAAAATTTTAGTGAACTTATACCTAGATGCTTTTACTTCAAAACGCCTGTTTTTGCCCACTTCTTGAAACATTTTTTTACTGATATTTGTAATTGAATTCCCAAAATTATCAATGTATACAATGCCTCCAACAATTTGATTTTGCAACTGATTTGTCGTTGGTTTTATTTCAGTATTTATTTTTATTTCTTTGATTTCTTTTCCAATTACGGTTAAATTCCCACCTCTTGCTATAAAACAAGCCACATTTACAAAAACATCCAATACAGGAAAACTACTTTCAATGCGATCGTGAATATTTATTTCTACCATTTTTGTAGGTTGAATTTCAGAAACTATCATCGAAATAGCGCCATTATCTGCACATATAAAAAAATGATCGTCAATTTCCAACGCAATGTGTTTGTTAGTTTCACTCAATTCAGCATCTACACCAACAATATGAATGGTTCCTTTTGGAAAACTTTTGTAAGAATTTTTGATGATATAACCAGTTTCTGCAATATTAAAAGGCGAAATTTCATGCGAAATATCTACAATTTTAGCATCAGGAAGTTGTGATAAAATAGCTCCTTTTACAGCACCAACAAAGTGGTCTTTTGTTCCAAAATCAGTAGTCAATGTAATAAAAGACATGCAATCGTTGTTGTTAATTAATTGTGTAAAAGTTGTTAACTATTTAACGCAAATCTACTAAAATAAGTACTTTTTATTACTATTTTTAGAATATAAATTATAGTCATTATCATCTTAAACCAAATCATTTGAACGAGAGAATCATAGAGCTAACAGAAATAAGTCCAAAAGATTTTTTTGGCACACAAAACAGTACTATTGAACAACTTAAAAAGTACTTTCCAAAAATTAAAATTGTTGCAAGAGGTCCAAAACTAATTATTTTTGGAGAACCTGAAATTTTAGATGAATTTGAAACTCGTTTAGATCGATTGATAAAATATTTCAATCGGTATAATAAATTGGATGAAAATAGCATTGAACGCATTTTAACTTCCAATGGAGAAGAGTCAAAAACAGCTGCTACTCAAAACATGAAAGATGTTTTGGTTCATGGAGTTAGTGGAAAATTGATTAAGCCGCAAACTGAAAACCAACGAAAAATGGTTACGTTGATGAATCAAAATGACATGCTTTTTGCTGTTGGTCCTGCAGGAACAGGAAAAACCTATACTGCTGTTGCTTTAGCTGTTAAAGCATTGAAAGAGAAAGAAGTGAAAAGAATTATCTTAACAAGACCCGCAGTTGAAGCGGGTGAAAATTTGGGATTTTTACCTGGTGATTTAAAGGAAAAATTAGACCCCTATATGCAACCTTTGTATGATGCTTTGCGCGATATGATTCCTGTTGAAAAATTACAAGCTTATATAGAAAATGGCGTTATTCAAATAGCGCCTTTGGCTTTTATGCGTGGTAGAACTTTAGACAACGCATTTGTAATTTTGGATGAAGCACAAAACACCACTCACAGTCAAATGAAAATGTTTTTAACTAGGATGGGAATGCATGCAAAATTCATTATTACAGGCGATCCTGGTCAGATTGATTTGCCAAGAAAGCAAGTTTCTGGACTCAAAGAAGCAGTTTTAGCATTAAAAGATATTGACGGAATTGCACATGTTTATTTGGACGATAAAGATGTTGTGAGACATCGTTTGGTGAAAAAAATAATCAATGCTTATAAAAGTATAGAAACTGAGTAGTTGAAATTTT
>DAIUBY010000015.1:3092-39355 GCA_036846425.1 Polaribacter sp. | reverse complement strand
AGAATAGTCAAATAAAAAAGCCCTCTTTTCAGAAGGCTTTTCAATTTAACAGAGGATTTACGAGATGTTGATAATCACTTCATCAATATTTTTTCGAACTTTTTTCAAATCTTTCATATAATCATCTTCAGCTCTAAAACCAACAGGCAACACTAAAACCGAGGTTAAATTTTGCGCATCCAATTGCAAAACTTCATCATATTTTTCAGGCACAAAACCTTCCATTGGACAAGAATCAATCTGTTCTATTGCGCAAACAGTCAATAAATTCCCTAAAGCCAAATATGCTTGATTTTTATTCCAAATTAGCAATTCTTCTTGCGTTTTTTTCTCGATTTCAGCAGTTAAAAACTTTTTGAAAGGATTAATAATTTCATCAGAAGTATTTCTGATTTTTTGAACCAAATTGAAATATTTTTGAACTTCTTCTGAAGTGTAACTTTTTGGAACACAAATTACTAACAAGTGAGAAGCATCCAAAACTTGTCTTTGATTCCAAGAATGTGCCACCAATTCTTTTTGAATTTCTTTATTGTGGATTACAACCAATTTTACAGGTTGCAAACCATAAGAAGTAGCTGTTAAATTGAATGCATTTTTCAGCAATTCCAATTGTTCGTTTGATAAAAATTTAGTGTTATCAAACTTTTTTACTGCATAACGCCATTGTAATTTTTCTAAAACAGTCATTTTTAAAATTTTAAGCAAAGGTAGTTCTTGATAAATTATTCGATTTTTGATTTCTATTGTTAAAATTTATAAATACATAAATTTTTCTGTATCTTCATAAAAAAAAGATGAATGAGGAATTTTTGTACTACGTTTGGCAATACCAATTGTTTTATAAAGCAGCTTTAAAAACTACCAATCATCAGGAAATTACTATTCTAAAAACGGGAATTCAGAATAAAAATTCAGGTCCTGATTTCGCAAATGCGCAAGTAAAAATTGATCAAGAAACTTGGTTTGGTAATGTAGAAATGCATGTAAAATCGTCTGATTGGTATGTGCACAATCATGAAAATGATGCTAATTATGATGCTGTAATTTTGCATGTTGTTTGGGAACATGATGTGGAGGTTTTTGCAAAAAATAATCAACCAATTTTTACTTTAGAATTGAAAAATTATATAGATAAAGAGTTGATTATCAAATATAATGCAATTGTAAATGATTCCAAAAGATGGATTCCTTGTGAGCAACAAATTCATCAAATAGAGCCTTTTTTATTGAATAATTGGTTGGAAAGATTGTATTTTGAACGCTTAGAAAACAAATCAGATTTCATCAAAGAATTGTTACAAAAAACAAATTCTGATTTTGAAGCCGTACTTTTAATGTTACTTGCTAAAAATTTTGGATTGAAAGTAAATGGCGAAGCATTTTTTAAATTGGCAACTTCACTGGATTTTTCAATCGTTCAAAAAGTTCGATTTGATGAAATGCAATTATCTGCGTTGCTTTTTGGACAAGCTGGATTTTTAGAAGAGGAATCAGAAATTCCATTTCACAATCAGTTGAAAAGTGAATATCAGTATTTGAAACACAAATTTCAGTTGCAATCCATTCATAAAAATAACTTTCAATTTTTTAGAATGCGTCCTCCAAATTTTCCTACAATTCGATTGGCGCAATTGGTAAATTTGATTCATCAACATCAACAGTTGTTTTCAAAAATGATGTCAATGGAACGAAAAAAAGATTTTTACGCTTTGTTTGATATCAAAATTTTAGATTTTTGGCAAACGCATTTTACGTTTGAAACGACTTCAAAAAAAAGTACCAAAAAAATATCAAAATCTTTTGTGGACTTGTTGTTGATTAACACGATTATTCCACTAAAATTTGTCTATTTACAAACCAAAACTGACTTTGACGAAGAAACAATTTTACGATTGATTCAACAAATTTCACCAGAGAAAAATAGTATTATTGATGCTTTTTTATCTTTAAAAATACCTGCAAAAAATGCGTTAGAAAGTCAAGCTTTGATTGAGTTAAAAAACAACTATTGCACAAAGAAACGTTGTTTACAATGTGCAATAGGAATTAAATTGGTGAGAAATTAATTGTTATTTTGGCTCTAAAATTCTTTTAATTTTTTCTGAACAATCAGCAAAATGATATTTGGAAATTTTGTTCACATTTCCATTTTTGGCAATTGTTAATTGCGAATTTAAAGTTTGTAATTCACCTCTAATAATAGATGGAACATCCGTGTTTTGCAAATTTTTATCAGTTAGCAAAATACCCATTTTTTCAATGAACGCTTTTTGTAAATTTCTTCTGTAAAGATCCACGTTTTTTGGTTGATTTGCTTCTGAAAATATTCCGTTTTTCAAATCTTTGAAAAGGTCAATAACAGCATAAAAATTTGTTTGAATCACTTCTGCATCCAACATTCTTTTCAATCGAGATTCGTTTAACAATCCATTCAATTGTCTTGTTTGTAAATTCAACATATTTGAAGTGTAACCACTTTCAGCGCTATTTGCTAAAATGTTTTTATCCATTAACCAATCTTGTGTTTCAAAGACATTTTTTAGAAGCCATTGTAAAGATTCTTGTTGTTTTGCTTTAGAAACTGGTTCATAAATAACACCAGATTCAATCGGTTTTTTATTGAATTCATACACGCCACCAATATTTCCTGCAACATGACCAGCATATCTGCTCCAAACACCTAGTAATTCATCATATAATTCCGATAAATCTTCGTAATTATTGGTTTTGTTTGAAGTCCATTTTTGTAAGTTTTTAGCAACGATTTTCAGGTTTTTAATTCCATACGTTGACGCTTTTATTTGATCATTTCCAATTCCTTCAGTTTGTGCAGAAGGATCAAAAGACTGACCTCCAAATCTGTAAATTGGATTTCCTGCTTTTTCTGAAATCCATTTATCCAAGGTTTTCACTTCATCCTCAGGAGTTGTAACATTTGGAATTTTACGATATCCCCAATTAATTGCATAATGATCATAAGGTCCCATTTGTCTGATAAAACGCACATTTTTATCCTCAGGTTGAGCCACATAATTATAACGAGCATAATCCATAATGGTTGCTGCAATTCCCATTTTTTGAGTAAAATTCGCAGAACGTAAAGAATCAACAGGATATGCAAAACTTGCAGCCATGTTGTGAGGCAAACCTAAAGCATGACCAATTTCATGTGCAATTACCATTCGCATCATTTCGCCAATTTCTTCCTCAGGAGTGTCTAAAGTTCTTGCTGAAGGATTTGCTGCGCCAGTTTCTAATAAATAACGATTTCTGTAGGAACGCAAATGATTGTGATACCAAATAATATCGCTTTCAATAATTTCGCCTGAACGTGGATCAGAAACACTTGGACCCATAGCATTTCTTGTGGTACTTGCTACATATCTGATAGAAGAATAACGAATATCTTCCATGCTAAACTCAGGATCTTCTTCAGCAGTTGGTGGCATTTTTGCCACAATGGCATTTTTAAAACCAGCAGTTTCAAAGACTTTTTGCCAATCATCAACACCTTGTTTGATGTATTTTCTCAATTTTTCAGGAGTTGCAGGATCTAAATAATAAACAATTTGTTTTTTGGGTTCTACCAATTCTCCACGATCGTAAGCAGCTTCATCTTTGGGTTCTAAACGCCAACGTCTGATGTATCTTTTTTCATCAGCTTTCAACGCTTCTGAACTATAATCAACATTTCCAATCGAAAAATAGCCCACTCTTTTGTCATAAATTCTAGGCATCATTGGTTTTTCTGGCAATAAAATCATGGATTGATTGATGCTCATTGTAATTGTTCCAGTATCTGAATTGCTTGGTGGTTCATCTGCTTCGTAAGTAAAATTTTGAACTACTTCAATATTTTCAGGATAACTTTTAATACTATTGATAAAACTTCTTGAAGGATCCAATCTTCGCACTTTGTAACGCGTTCTTAAAGAAGTTGGTAAGGCAGAAATCGCTTTTACATCCGAAGAAAAAAACGAAGTAACATCAACCAAAACCGCTGTTGAATCGTTGTTTTGCGTTTTGATATCAAAAGCATAAATGATGGGTTCTAAATTATTCGCTTTTACTGATTTGTAAATTGGTAAAGAATCGTTGGCAATAGCGTTGTATGATTTTACTTTTAATAAAATTTTATTTTTAAAATGTTCCCAAACAACTACTTGCGTATTTATTTCTGAACCCGCATTTACATAACCACCACCTAAATTTGAAGGCATTTCTTTGATACGAGTTACTAACAACATTTCTTTTCCAAAATAAGATTTTGGAATTTCGTATAAATAGACTTCTTTGTTTTCGTGAACTGTAAATAATCCTTTGTCTGATGCAGTACTTTTTGTTACAAAATCACTATAACTTGGAGCTTTCTTTTTTTGTGGAGTTGCAATGACTTCTTCATTTTTTTCTTTTGATTTTTTTGTTTGAGCATTTATTGCAGAAGGAAAAATAACTCCTAAAATGAATGAAAAGAGTAAAAGTTTTTTCATGTTTTGATGATTTGAAAATTAAAGGTCTAAAATAAGGAAAACAAATTTTTTTTTGATGTTTGAATTGTAAAAAATAAATCCCAATCATTTTGATTGGGATTTTGAGATATCATTAATACAAACTCTTGAATTTATAAGGATTTGCTTCATGCATCATTTCATATATTTTTTCAAAAATATCCTCAATTGAAGGTTTTGAAAAATAATCTCCATCAGTTCCGTAAGCAGGTCTGTGAGCTTTTGCGGTTAATGTTGCAGGTTTGCTATCTAAATATTGATAGCCATTTTGGGTTTCAACAATTTCTTGCAAAATATAGGCTGATGCTCCTCCAGGAACATCTTCATCAACAACTAATAACTTGTTGGTTTTTTCCAAACTTTTTACACATTCGTGTTTCAAATCAAAAGGTAACAAACTTTGTGCATCAATAATTTCGATATCAATACCAACTTGTTGCAATTCTTTGGCAGCTTCTTCCACCAAACGCAAAGTTGAACCATAAGAAACCACAGTAATGTCTGTTCCTTTTTTGATGGTTTCAACAACGCCAATGGCAGTTTTAAATTCTCCTAAATTGGTTGGTAATTCTTCTTTTAAACGATAACCGTTTAAACATTCAATTACCAATGCTGGATCATCACCTTCTAAAAGTGTGTTGTAAAATCCTGCAGCTTTTGTCATATTTCTTGGAACCAATACATGAATTCCTCGTAAACTATTGATGATTGCTCCTAAAGGCGAACCTGCATGCCAAATTCCTTCCAATCTATGACCACGAGTTCTTACAATTAAAGGTGCTTTTTGTTTACCAAAAGTTCTGTAACGCAAAGTTGCCAAATCATCACTCATAATTTGAAGTGCATATAGCAAATAATCCAAATATTGAACTTCTGCAATTGGGCGTAAACCACGCATTGCCAATCCAATTCCTTGACCAATAATGGTTGCTTCTCTGATTCCAGTATCAGAAATTCGGATGTTTCCAAACATTTCTTGCAAGCCTTCCAAACCTTGATTTACATCACCAATAAATCCTGCATCTTCTCCAAAAATTAGAACTTCAGGATATTTTACAAGAAGTGCATCAAAATTATCTCTCATGATCACTCTTGCATCAACAAGATTTTTTTCTTGAGAATACGTTGCTTGTTTTTCAGAAATATGCAACACATTTTTTGATGATTCGTTTGTTAAATGCGATGAATATTTATCAAAAGCTGCGTTAAGTGACTTTTTTATGTGTTGTTGTAAAACTATTTTTTCAGCAGTATGTTCCTCTTTTAGGTATCGCAAACATTTTCTTGCAGTACTTAAAACGTCTTTTCTGGTTGGTTCAATGAGTTTTTCTAAATCGGATTTGTATTTGTTGATAAATGCACCATTTTTACTTTTTTTAGCAACATCATCCAAAATTTTAACAGTTGTATTTAAATCAACTTTTATATCATACAAATATGCATTCCAAGCTTCTCTTTTGGCATTGGCAACTTCTTTTTTTGCGTCTTTTTCAATCAAAATTAATTCTTCTTCTGACTCTACAAAACGAAGAATTTCGCCATTTTCGGTTTCTAATTCAAATTCTAAAATCCATTCTCGAAATTTTGTGATGCAATCATGGTCTTTTTCCCATTCCAAACGCTCTTTTTCTTTGTAGCGTTCATGAGAACCAGAAGTGGAATGACCTTGAGGTTGTGTCAATTCTTTTACATGGATCAATACAGGAACATGTTCTTCTCTAGCAATGGTTGCAGCTTTTTGATATACATCCATCAATTGCACATAATCCCAACCATTTACTACAAAAATTTCGTAACCATTATTTTTTTGATCTCTTTGAAAACCTTTTAAAATTTCTGAGATACTTTCTTTGGTTGTTTGATATTTTGCGTGAACAGAAATTCCATATTCATCATCCCAAACACTCATAACCATTGGAACTTGCAAAACTCCAGCAGCATTAATGGTTTCAAAAAATAAGCCTTCACTAGTACTTGCATTTCCAATAGTTCCCCAAGCAACTTCATTTCCATTAATAGAAAAATGACTATTTTTTTGAACGCTTTTTTCGTTTCTATAAATTTTGGATGCTTGTGCTAAACCCAACAAACGAGGCATTTGTCCTGCAGTTGGAGAAATATCAGCACTTGAATTGTATTGTTTTGTGAGGTTTTTCCAACTTCCATCTTCATTCAAACTGTGAGTTGCAAAATGACCTCCCATTTGTCTTCCTGCAGACATTGGATCTGCATTGATATCAGCATGAGCATATAAACCTGCAAAAAATTGTTGTGCAGAAAGTTCGCCAAGAGCCATCATAAAAGTTTGATCTCTGTAATATCCAGACCTGAAATCGCCTTTTTTAAAGGCTTTTGCCATGGCTAATTGTGGTACTTCTTTGCCATCACCAAAAATTCCGAATTTGGCTTTACCTGTTAAAACTTCACGTCTGCCAAGTAAACTACATTCTCTACTTATTTTGGCGATTTTGAAATCGTTTAAAACTTCTTTTTTAAAATCGTCAAATGAAATTTCTTTTGAAGTAGCAGTGTTTGTTTCTTGCAACATGATTTTTTATTTTAACAGCAACAAATATAAAATATTTTAATTGATATTTAAAAAATATTCCAAAATTTAAGAATATGATAATATTTATAACATATTTATCATTTTTGTTATAATTAACATAAAAAAAAAGGATATCATTTTCATAATATCCCTTTTCAAATAAACTCAAATTAAAATTAAAAAAGACTGTTACATAATTCAGCAGGAATTTGATAATTATCATTAATGTATTCTGTTTTATCAAAACTGATAGTTTGGCTATAGAATTTACCTCTGTAATAAGTGCTAAATTCATAAGGTGTGTTTAGTTGGATGCCATATAAAATTATTTGACCTCTATAAACATATCCCATGTATCTCCAATAACCTCCTCTAGCAGGGTCTTTCATATAAAGAGGAATGGTTGGTTCTATTACTTTTCCATTACATTTTGCTTTATATCTTACATAAACATTTACAGGAGGAGGTGGAAGTTTAGAAACAATACTTGTAACATCAATAGTAACTGCTCCACCACAGGGATTAAATGACTGTGAACGATATAATTCTACACCTCTATTATATCTGCTATTTCCGCTATAAACTACCATTTGAATATTTCTACTTGGTGTATTGTAAATGTTAAAACTTTGACCATCAAACCATGTATATGATTTACCTGACCAAGATGAAACAGATTGATTGGTTCCCGCAAATACAAAATCACTGAATAAGTTAAAATAATTATTACGTGTTATTCCAGTCATTTTAACATCGATTTTTGTGGCTCCAGAAAGCACCCATCTCCTATTTACATATCTCCATCCACCAGTTGGACATCTTCTACCATAATAGTCAAGGTTATACCAAGATAAGTGTGTGGTTGTATATTCAATTACAAAATTACCACTTTCAAGTTTTACAGTTCCTTTAGCATGATAATCCCAAGTACCATCATCTTTACTGTATGACCAAATTGGAATAATATCTCCTGCTTTAATTGGACTTCCAGTTTCTGGATTGATATAATCATTTGCTACTTGCATTTTGATTGTAATTGGTTTTGAAAACTTTTTTACTTCTTTATTTCCAATTTGCATATCAATAGATACAAAGCCAGCTGTTTCAAAATAAGCATCTTCTACAATTCTGCCATTTTCATCTGTTATTTGTTGTGGCATAAATCCTCCAGGAAATGAAGCCAATGACTCAGGGTCTTCACTGTTAAAATTTACAATTTCACTAACAATTTGGGTTCCAGAAATTGGGTTACCATTCGCATCTTGAAAAATAGTACCTGCTTCAATTGTAACTTCTGATTTTGTCTCAGCTTTTGTTCCTGAGGTTTCTATGGAAACATTGGTTGTTAGTGTGTTATTTACAAGATTTTTTGTTTCTTTTATATAATCAATTCCTTTTGGTGTGTTTAATTTGTTTACCAAATTAGCACTCAAAGTTGCGATAGAATCTGTATCTGATAAAAATACTGGAATTGTTGTAGTCAAATAGTTGGTTCCAGTAATTTTCAAGATAAATTCAACAGGTTCGTTTGTTGGATTTTTATTTGGATTTACCGCTAATGCAATAGCTCCTCTAGAGAATTTTGAAGTAGATACTTTTTCACCTGCATCAGTTACTATTTTATCTGCATCTCTCCCTAAAACTTCAACTTTTAGAATGTTGTCAGCTTCTAAATTTGCTTGATTTACAGGATCAAAAAGTTCTACAATGACTTGTTGTTTGAAAATAGAGTTGTTGATTACAATTTCAAAATCATCAGTAACTCCTTTAAAATCACAACTTAGAATGAATATTGAGATAGCTACTAATGAAATAGCTATCAATGATGTTAGGTTTTTAATTTTTTTCATGTCTTTTTTTTTAAAATTTGTATGCTAATCTAATTTGTATTCTAGGGATAAATTTAAAACTACTTAAAGATTCTTGAAGATTTTCTTCTTGACTTGCAGTTGGCGCCAGTAATTCTGAAGCAGTAAGTTTTACATCTGGTGAAGAAGTGTAATAAGTGCCTAATTCAAATCCAAATCCAAATCTTCTTTTTGGCACGGCTCTCCCAAAACCAATACCAACATAGGGTGCTATTCCACTCCAAGTAACATCAGCAACTATTTCTCCCACGTCATTTTTTGTAATAATTACATCTCCAACTTTCACATCCTCAGTGTATGTTACAACAAGATTGGTGTTTACATTGGCTAAATATCCTATTCCGGTTGTTAACTTAAAAGATGAATTTTTAAAAGGATTATACTCAATTCCCAAATCAATTATTGATACACCTGCATTGGCTAATAAATTTACTTTATCGTCCTTGATTTCAATGTTTTCAACTCTTAAATTGATGAGCTGAGCTGAATGCCAAGCCAGTCTTGCACTGAGTTTTGGGCTGAGTTTCCTGGCATATTCAATACCCAATCCAGGTAATCCAAATGATGCCGCAAAAGCATTTTTCATTTCTAAATTCTCATTTTCATTTTGTGAGTAACTTACAAGACAAAATGAAAAAATAAAAATTGAGAGTACATAATTTTTAATTTTCATATCAATTAATTTTATTGGTTAATATTCCCAAAATTAAGAAATATAAATAACTTAAATATACCTACTTATAGTTAAAATTATAGATTTTACGAAAACGATAAAGCTATAAAATTCCTCTTCTTATAAAGTTGAAAATAGAGTTGAAGTCGGCAGTGAAAGTGAATCGAATTTTTTCTTGATAATTTCCTTGCGAAATTTCCCAACCATTATTAGAATATAAAGGAAAATAAACTTCCAAGATTTGATGCACAAAATTTAAACGAATTCCGTTGTTGTAAGCAAAAACTACTGGTGAATTTCTGCTTTTCAAAAATGCTACATCATTGTAAAATTCAACCCATTTCCACAATCCAAAACTCGAATTGAATGACGCCATAAATTGATTGGCAAATCTGGTTGGTAACACTGATTTGAAACCACCTTCTGCAATAATATATTGCTGACTAAATAAACCTGTTGCTTCAGAACGACCAAAATAATTGAGTTGAAATAAATAATCATTGGCTCTATCTAACCCAAAACTGAAGTAATCTCCTGTGGTTTTATTGCTTAAAAAAGTACCAATAAAAAGTCTGAAATCTAATTGAGTATCAGAAGTTGTTAAAGAACGAAAACGAATATCAGCAGCAATTTTCGAGAAATTTTTGGCAAGTTCTCCACTAAAATTGTAGCGAATTTCTTTGATGATATCAGGATTTATAAAACTGTAGTTTACACTCAAAACATTGTAATTATCTTGGTCAGTTGCGATTGCATTTGGTAAAATTTCTTTTTCAATATGAACCAATCTTGCACTTAAAATTTCGGAAGTTGCATCTCTTAAATCTTTCCTTTTGAATTCCATATTTACAAATGGCATTAACGAGGTGTAAGATAAACCAGGTGCATAATCCAATGTTAATCCTGAGATTCCGTAACGAATTCTGTAAATTGAAGTTTCTTCAAAATATTGGTTTAACAACAATGAAAATTGTCCAATTACAGTTGAGCTTTTTGTAGCATAAGCAGGAAAAAATGTAGCTTCTAAATTCCTTTTAATTATTGGTTTATTATGGAGTTTAACACCTAAAATCAATCCGTTGTATAAGTTGTAACTAACATTTGGTTGATAAAAAAGTTGGTTGTAATAAGGATCATCAATATCTTTTATCAAATTAAATTTGATGGGTTTATTGAATATTTTTTTCTCCAAACTTTTCCAGTTGTCAAGCGTATTTAACTCTGGATAAATATTTTTATAATTCAAGGCAACTTTGTTGATATTTTGATTTGAAATAGTGACAGTTTTTACATCATCAATAGCTGTAAACCACTCTTTGAAAATAATTTCTTTATCATTCAAACCATATAATAAAACTGGTGTTGTAATGTTTCGTTTATTTCTGATGGTAACTTTCAGGCTATCTTTTTCAGTAAAAACACCGTCAATTGTGTAATCAATTTTTTTGTTTGTTTGGATAAAATCATTAAAAAACCAGTCCAAATTTTTAGGTGATTTTTTTGTGATAATTTCTTTAAAATTGGATGTAGAAATTAATTTAGAACCATTTTCTTGATACAATTCTCTGATGCTATTGTCCAAAATACTATCACCTAAATAATTTTTCAAATAATTTATTGCCAAGCCAGCTTTGTATTTGTTGGCAACTTTTCGATTGAAATTTGACAAAGAATCTACAGGTGTATCCAAAGCTTGGTCTAAAAATTGTCTGGAAACAAATTGATAAATCAAAGGATATTTTTCATTGAATTTCAGTTTCGAAATATTGAAATTTTTCAAATACCATTTGTCTGAAACTTTACCCAATAATTTCATTTCTGGATAAAAAGTATTGATATATTCAATCATTAAATAGTTTTGAATTCCATCCAACAACCAATATTCCTCTCTAAGATTTAAGTACATTTGATTTTCTAAGTACGCAATTGAAATTGCCTGAAAAAGAGTAAGATCCCATTTGAATTCATTAGAAAAAGGGCGAATAAAATTGGGCAATTGACTTAATCCAAAAATCGGATTTTTGTCTTTTGTAATTTTGTCGATATAAATTTCTTTGTGAGGATATTTTCCTAAATATTTTTCAATAAAAAGTAGTTCACGTGTCAAAATTTCCACACATTTTGATTCTTCTATTTTTTCATCTAAAATATCGGTATAAATGGCAACATCACTAATTTTGAAAGTTTTTAATTGTGGGGTTTTATTGATTGATAAAATGACATTTGTTTTATTTTTTCCTACTAAATAATAATCTGTTTCCTTCTCATTTTTGGTTTCATATTGGTACAGATTGCTTTCTAAAACCCAAGGTTTTGGAATTTGAATTTCGATAGTAAAATCGGTAGTATTTTCATATAAATCATCTGTGTTTAAATTACTCATCAACTTCCATTCATTTTGATAAATTGCTGGTGTCATATACCAAAATCGAAGGTGATATCCTTTATCAGTTTTTCCATAATTAGTAAATTTTGCACTTGGAATTTTAACGTTATATGAAATAGTAATTGTTCTTTTTTCCGAAGGTAATAAAGGTGTATTTAGTTGAATATCAATGATATCTGATTGTTTTGGAACTTCATAAAAAACAACGCTTTCAAAATCGACAGTTAAATTTTTGATGGTTGTAAATCCAATTTCTTCGGGTTTTGCAAAGTATAATTCTTTTTTAAAATCCTTAACCAATCTTTTTGATAAAGGTGTTTTTCGATCTTTGAAACTATTGGCCCAATTGTGAAGATAAATGTGTGTTAAAATAGAATCAGAATTGTTGAAAAACACAATTTCTTGTTGAATTTTCAGCTCGTCTTTTTCGGGAATAAAATCTGCTTTTATTGTAATTGTATTGTTTTGAGCCATTGAAAAAATGGACCAAAGCAAACATAATTTTAATATGACTTGTTGTATTTTCAATTTATATTTTTACAAATTTTAGCGGTTTATAAGTCGCAGTTTTCAGATAATAAATTCCTTTTGCAAATCCACTAATGTCAATTTTATGGTTGTTTTTTACAATGTTTTTAATTTCATAAACTTTCTGACCCAATTCATTGTATATAAAAATCGATTTTATTTTTTCGCATAAATGTAAACTTAAAAAATTAGAAACCAAGTTGGAACCTAAAAATTTGATAGGAATTGCTATTTCTTTTGTGGATAAAGTATTTTCGGGAGTTTCTAATTCTAATGAAATGGGCAAATGATCACTAAAATAATATAAAGCGTCTCTTAAATTTTGTGAATATTCCCCAAAGCAATTTGAATTATTGACAAACGAATTGTAGCAATTGCCATTATTTCCAATGGTTTTGTAACTGTCATTAACAAAATACAAATTTGGATTGGTTTTTAAATTTTCGGAAATCATGATAAAATCAAAACGATCATCCATGCCACCTCCAGCACCATCACCATTAACTTTCGAAGTTCTTGTGGATTGTGAATGCACATCTGCAAACGAAGCGTTATTCCAAAAATATGTGTTATCAAAATTATCCTCATCAAAATAATCTATACCATTTTCAGGAAAAGTTGGACACAATCTGTTGATTGGATCTATGATTTTTATGGAGTTTGAAGCATCTATCAGTTTTAAAAAACCCTCTTCATTACTAGTGTAAAAATTAAAATCTCCAGCAAATAAAATGTTGCTATCTTCAGGTAATTTGTCTAATTCTTTTACAAAATCTTCTATAGATTCCAGTCTGTCCATTCTGTTATTAAAACCTTTAGAGGCTTTTAAATGTGTAACAAAAACTTCAATTCTGATTGGATTTGTTTCGATCTTTTCAGTGTTGATTTTAAAAGTGTAATGATTGATATCTCTAATGCCTGTTTGGATCACATTATCAGCTTCTAAAGTTAGTTTTTCGGAATTGTAATATGCCATTTGAGATAAATCTTTAGCTGGAGATTGTACAACTCTGTATGGTGCTTTTTTAAAATTTTCATTGAAAGGAAGAATTGCATTTTCAAAAAGATAATTTGAAGCAGGTTCATTTTTGATTTCACAAATTAGAAACAAATCTGGCTGAATAGTTTCTAAAATGGTTTGTAAATGAGGTGTTTTTTCTTGACTTACAATATCAATAGTATAATTTAAGGTATTGTAAAATAGTGTTTTAATTCTTGTTTGAGAATTTAAACAAGAATTTAAAATCACTAAAAAAACAACGAGCTGTTTTCTTAAAAAAAGCATTAAAAGTTTGGTTTTAACTTGTATTTCTCGTAGAATTTATTGAAATGCTCTACAGCTTCATCAGCAGTATCCACCAGTCTAAAAAGATTCAAATCATCTTCACTAATATTCCCTTCAGTAATTAAGGTTTCTTTGATCCAATCAATCAATCCACCCCAAAATTTCTTACCAACTAAAACAATTGGAAAACGCCCAATTTTTTTTGTTTGAATTAAGGTAATTGCTTCAAAAAGTTCGTCCATAGTTCCAAAACCTCCAGGCATAACTACAAATCCTTGAGAGTATTTTACAAACATTACTTTCCGAACAAAGAAATAATCAAAATCAAGACTTTTTCCACGATCAATCCAAGGATTGTCATGCTGTTCAAAGGGCAATTCTATGTTTAATCCAACAGACAAACCTTTACCTCTGTTGGCTCCTTTGTTTCCTGCTTCCATAATTCCAGGACCACCACCAGTTATAACTCCAAATCCACTTTGAGTTAGTTTGAAGGCAATTTCTTCTGCTAACATATAATATGGATTGTCAGGTTTGGTTCTTGCAGATCCAAAAATAGAAACACAAGGACCTATTTTACTCAATGTTTCATAACCTTTTACGAACTCAGCCATTATTTTAAAAATAGCCCAAGAATCGTTTGTTTTTATTTCATTCCACGTTTTTTGTTGGAGTCTTTCTCTTATTTTTCTATCATCATTTGTCATAAATTCTTATTTTAAAAAGTGTACTAAATTAATTCTTTTTTCAAAAAGCTAGCTGTATAACTTTTTTTGTTTTCAGCAATTTCTTCTGGAGTTCCTGTGCAAAGAATGGTTCCGCCTTTTTTTCCACCTTCTAAACCAACATCAATAATATGGTCTGCTAATTTAATAACATCCAAATTGTGCTCAATAATCAGAATCGTATTTCCTTTGTTGGCGAGTTTGTTTAGCACTTCCATCAACACACGAATGTCTTCAAAATGCAATCCAGTTGTAGGTTCATCTAAAATATAAAACGTATTTCCAGTATCTTTTTTGGATAATTCCGAAGCTAATTTTATTCTTTGAGCTTCACCACCAGAAAGTGTGGTTGATTGCTGACCAAGTGTGATATAGCCTAAACCAACATCTTGAATAGTTTTTAGTTTTCGATGAATTTTAGGAATATTTTCAAAAAAAACAGTTGCATCTTCAATGGTCATATTTAAAACATCAGAAATTGATTTTCCTTTGTAACGAATTTCCAAAGTTTCTCTATTGAAACGCATTCCTTGACAGGTTTCACATTCCACATGAACATCAGGCAAAAAGTTCATCTCAATAATTCGAACTCCTGCACCTTCGCAAGTTTCACAACGTCCGCCTTTTACATTGAATGAAAAACGTCCAGGTTTGTAACCACGAATGGCAGCTTCTGGAGTTAGTGCAAATAACGTTCTGATTTCATCAAAAGTTTTGGTGTACGTTGCTGGATTTGAACGTGGTGTTCTTCCTATAGGCGATTGATCAATATCAATCACTTTGTCAATATGTTCCAAACCTTCAATTTTTTTGTAAGGCATTGGTTTTTTTACGCCTCTGTAGATGTGTTCATTTAAGATTGGATACAACGTTTCATTTATTAAAGTTGATTTTCCACTTCCTGAAACTCCTGTCACGCAAATCATTTTTCCCAAAGGAAAATCAACAGAAACATTTTTTAAATTATTTCCTGATGCACCTTTTAGTTTGATGAATTTTCCATTTCCTTCACGTCTTGTTTTTGGAACTTCGATTTTCTTTTTTCCTGAAAGATAATCAGCTGTTAATGTTTTATGTGTGATGAGCTCAGCAAAAGTTCCTTCACTCACAATTTGACCTCCATGTCTTCCAGCTCCAGGACCAATATCTAGCACATAATCAGCATGTTCAATCATGTCTTTGTCATGTTCAACCACCAAAACTGAATTGCCAATATCTCGTAATTTTACTAAAGAATCAATCAATTTTTGATTGTCACGTTGATGCAAACCAATACTTGGTTCATCCAAAATATATAAAACTCCAACTAATTGCGAACCAATTTGAGTTGCCAATCGAATTCTCTGTGCTTCACCACCAGAAAGTGATTTTGATGTTCTGTCAAGTGTTAAATATTCCAAGCCAACATCTACCAAAAACTGAATTCTTGTGCGAATTTCTTTCAAAATTTCTGAAGCAATTTGTTGTTGTTTTTTGGATAATTTTTCTTCAATTTTTTCAAACCAATTTGCCAATTCTGTGATGTCCATTTGAACCAAATCACTAATGTTTTTGTCAGTAATTTTAAAATAAAGTGCTTCTTTTTTGAGACGTTTTCCTTCGCAAGTTGAACAAGTAATTTCATCCATAAAACTATTTGCCCAACGTTTGATACTGGTACTTTCTGCATTATTGTATTGATTTTCAATAAATGAGACAATTCCTTCAAAATCAATTTTATAATTTCTGGTAACTCCAACAGTTTTGGAAGCAATTTGAAAAGATTCATTTCCTCCGTTCAAAATCATATCCAAACCTTCTTTTGGAATGTTTTTAATTGGGTCAGTTAATTTGAAATTAAAACGCTCAGCAATGTGTTCAATTTGCTTGAAAATCCAACTATTTTTTTGATCTCCTAAAGGAATAATTCCGCCATTTTTAATGGAAATAGTATCATCAGGAATCACTTTTTGCAAGTTAATTTCATTGGTAATTCCCAAACCATTACACGTTTCACAAGCGCCTTTTGGAGAATTGAAAGAAAACGTATTTGGTTCTGGGTTTGGATAGGCAATTCCAGTTTCAGGACACATCAATTCTCTACTAAAATAACGAGGTTCATTATCATCAATAGCAAGAATCATCAAAATATTATCTCCTGCATACATGGCAGTTTTAATGGTTTCTTCCAAGCGTTTTTCAGAAGCTGAATTCACCAATAATCTGTCAATAACTACCTCAATATCATGCGTTTTATAGCGATCCAAACGCATGTCTTTTTCAATATCTCTAATTTCGCCATCAACACGAACTTTTAGAAAACCTTGTTTGGAAATTTGCTCAAAAAGCTCTCTGTAATGTCCTTTTCTTGATTTGATTAAAGGTGCTAAAATGGCAATTTTTTTGTCAGCAAAATCTGATAAAATTAATTCTTTGATTTGCTCGTCAGAATAGCTAACCATCTTTTTCCCAGTGTTATAGGAATACGCATCAGCAGCTCTTGCAAACAATAATCGTAAAAAATCGTAAATTTCAGTAATCGTTCCAACTGTAGATCTTGGACTTTTGTTGGTGGTTTTTTGTTCAATGGAAATTACAGGCGAAAGTCCATCAATTTTATCAACATCTGGTCTTTCTAAACCGCCTAAAAACTGACGTGCATACGCTGAAAAAGTCTCAATATAACGTCTTTGACCTTCTGCATAAATGGTATCAAAAGCCAATGACGATTTTCCACTTCCGCTCAAACCAGTAATAACAACTAGTTTTTCACGCGGAATTTTTACATCAATATTTTTTAGATTATGGACTCTTGCACCATAAACTTCTATGTATTCTTGGTCTTTCAAAAAATGTGGTTTTTTACAGAAAAAATGCAAAGTTACTCAATATAAAATCAATTTTAAATGAAATTTCATCAACAAATAAATGGATTATAGTATCTTGCATCGAAATATAAATACCATGAAATTTATACATTCTGTACGCTATTTTTTTGAACGTCATGGATTTGGCGTTTTCACAAGATTGGCTGATAGATTGGGAATGAGAGCTAAAAACGTTCGAATTTATTTTATTTATGTTACTTTTTTTACAGTTGGATTGTCATTTGGACTTTATTTGACTTTGGCATTTTTAATGAAATTAAAAGATTTAATTTACACCAAAAGAAGCTCTGTTTTTGATTTATAAAAATAATGGAAAGATTTTAGAAATGAAGAAAATTGTTATCACAGGAAGTAACGGATTATTAGGTCAATCTTTATTGAAATTATTGTTGAAAGAAAAAGATATTTATGAAGTTTTTGGTTTTTCAAAAGGAGAAAATAGGAGTGGAAGAAACGATTTTTCCTACGTTTCAATTGATATTACTGACGAAGAAAACCTCAAAAAAACTTTAGTAGAAATTCAACCTTATGCAATTATCAATACTGCTGCAATGACGCAAGTTGATGATTGCGAAACCCAAAAAGAAGCCTGTGATTTATTGAATATTGAGGTTGTAAAATGGTTAAAAGAGGTTGCTGAAATCATTGATTGTCAATTGATTCACTTGTCAACTGATTTTATTTTTGATGGAGAAAAAGGCAATTATAAGGAAACTGACATTCCAAATCCATTGAGTTATTATGGATTATCAAAATTAAAATCAGAAGAAATATTACTGAATTCAACAATTGATTTTACCATCATAAGAACCATTTTGGTGTATGGAAAAGTGTTTGATATGAGCAGAACAAATATTGTACTTTGGGTAAAAGAAATGCTCGAAAATGGTAAAGAAATCACGATAGTTGATGATCAATTCAGAATGCCAACTTTTGTGGATGATTTGGCACTTTCGTGCAAATTGGCAATTGATAAAAGAGCTACAGGAATTTATCATATTTCCTCTACAAAACTGATGAGTGTTTTTGAAATTGTTCAAAAAATAGCTACTTTTTTTGAGTTGGATAAAAAGTTAATTAAACCAACTTCATCAGCTGTTCTGAATCAAAAAGCAAAAAGACCACCAAAAACAGGATTTGATGTTTCAAAAGCCACTTCAGTACTAGGAATTAAACTACAAACTTTTGAACAAGATTTACAAAGATTTAAAGATATCTTATCAATAAATTGATATTTCGTAATAAAAAAGTTGTGATAAGGGCTTTTTTTTAAGATATTGCGTGCTCAAATAAAAATCATAAAATCAATTAGAATTCAGAATTATGAAGAAAAAACTTCTTTCGATGTTATTTTTAGGACTTCCTTTTTTAGTATTTTCTCAGGAAAAAGGATTAGATCAACAAATTGATGAAGCGTTTAAGCCAATTTCAGATTTTTTTAGCAACATTATTTTCTTTCCTATTTGGAAAGATCCAGATATTCCTTTCGTACTTTTATTATTAGTAGGAAGTGCAGCTTTTTTTACAATTTATTTTGCTTTTCCAAACATCAGACACTTTTGGACTGCAATTAGTGTTGTAAGAGGAAAATATGAAGACATTGAAAAACATGGAGCAGCCATATTATATGGTGAAGATGGAATTGCACAAGGAGTTGATTTGACAAAAGTGGATGATATTGAAGAACATATTGAAAATTTAGAGAGACTTCATAGCGATTTAGAAATTGATGGAGATATAAAAAAAACCATAAGAGATGAATCTAATCATGGAGAAGTTTCTCATTTTCAAGCATTGGCAACTGCAGTTTCAGGAACTGTTGGAAATGGAAATATTGCAGGAGTTGCTTTAGCAATTGCCTTAGGTGGTCCAGGTGCTACATTTTGGATGGTTGTTTGTGGTTTTTTAGGAATGTCAACAAAATTTGTTGAATGTACTTTAGGAGTTCATTACAGAGACATTGGAAAAGATGGAACTGTTTTTGGAGGTCCAATGTATTATTTGAGCAAAGGTTTGAAAGAAAAAGGAATGAAAAACCTCGGAAAAATTAGTGCTGTAATTTTTGCAATTTTCTGTATTGGTGGATCTTTTGGAGGTGGAAATGCTGCACAATCCAATCAAGCAACAGTGGTAATTAAAGATTTATTAGGTTTGCAAAGTTCGAGTGCAGGAGCAATTATTGGTTTGATTTTAGCAGTTATAGTTGGAATTATTATCATTGGTGGAATTAAAAGAATTGCAACAGTTACAGAAAAAGTGGTTCCTTTTATGGCATTGTTTTACATTTTCGCTTGTTTGTATATTATTCTTGCAAATATTTCATATTTAGATGATGCCATTAGTTTAATATTTGCAGAGGCTTTTACTCCAACAGCTATTGGTGTTGGAGGTATAATAGGAGTTCTTTTAGTAGGTTTCAAAAGAGCTGCATTTTCTAATGAAGCAGGTGCAGGCTCAGCGTCTATTGCACATTCAGCTGTAAAAACAAAATATTCAGCTTCTGAAGGCTTAGTAGCATTGTTAGAACCTTTTATTGACACTGTTGTAATTTGTACTATGACTGCCATTGTTATTATAATTTTTAATATGGGTGGTGCATTTCAATATGGAGGTGATGGTTCTGGAATAGTTTACATTGATGGACTACCTTTTGAAGGTGCAGGAATTACATCAAAAGCATTTGCTCAATACATTCCTTACTCTGATATTTTCTTAACAATTTGTGTGGTTTTATTTGCAGTTTCAACCATGATTTCTTGGTCTTATTATGGCTTACAATCTTGGAAATATTTATTTGGAAGAGGTCCAAAAGCGGATTTAATGTATAAATTTTTATTTTGTACATTCATTATAATTGGTGCAGCTGCAAGTATGAATTCGATTTGGGCTTTCTCTGATGCAATGATTTTTGCAATGGTTTTCCCAAATATGATTGGATTATTTCTGCTATCACCAGTTGTAAAAAAACAATTGAATCGTTATTTAGTGGCTATAAAATTGAAAAAAGATGCAATAGCATCTTAATTAATTTTACTTATGACAATTTTTACATCCCATTTCTGGTATAACAAAAGCCAACGAAATGGGATTTTTGTATTGGCAATTTTGATTATTATTCTTCAGGTTTTAATTTTTATGGATGTTTTTTCATCTGATAAAAAAATCAACACTGAAACTCCAGAAATTTTAGCTTTTCAACATCAAATTGATAGTTTAAAATTGATTGAAATTGAGAATAGAAAACCTAAAATTTATCCATTCAATCCAAATTTTATAACTGATTTTAAAGGAGAGCAATTGGGAATGTCTCTGGAAGAAATTGATAGATTGTTAGCTTTTAGAAAAACAGGAAAGTTTATCAATTCAAAAATCGATTTTCAAAAAGTTACTAAGATTTCAGACAGCTTATTAGCCAAAATTTCTCCTTTTTTTAAGTTTCCAGATTGGGTTGAAAAACAACAGAAAAATCAAAAGGAAAATTCTTTTTCGGATAAATTTACTTATCAAAATTATAAAAAGACAGCTAAAAGTGATTTATCCACAAACGATTTAAACAAAGCAACTATCAAAGATTTACAATATATCAGTGGAATTGGCGAAAAAACGGCAGAGCGAATTATTCAGTATCGTTCTAAATTACAAGGATTTACTTTCAATGAACAATTGTACGAAGTTTGGGGTTTGCAAAAAGAAATTGCTGATAAAACTCTAGAAACGTTCACTATCAAACAAAAACCAATAATCAAAACTGTGAATATTAATTCACTAACCTTCAAAGAGTTACTTAGAATTCCGTATATGGATTATGAGCTTTGTAGAAAAATTTTTGATTACAAAGCCGAAGTTGCAGAAATTCAACAAATCTCAGAATTAAAAAATATCAAGGATTTTCCATTAGATAAATACAACAGATTAGTCTTATATTTGCACGCTGAATAATTAAGTCAATTTTATCAAATGAATAGCATGTACTTTACAGAAGAACATCACGCATTTCGTGCGAGTTTTAAGGATTTTTTACAAAAAGAAGTAGTTCCTCATATTGAAAAATGGGAAGAAACTGGAACAATTGAACGATTCATTTGGAAAAAATTTGGAGAAATGGGCTATTTCGGATTGTCAACTCCGCAAGAATATGGAGGTTTGGATTTAGACCTTTTTTACACGGTGATTTTTTTAGAAGAATTACAAAAAATAAATTCTGGTGGATTTGCAGCTGCAATGTGGGCACATGAATATCTAGCAATGACACATTTGAATAAAGAGGCAAATGAAACTATCAAGCAAAAATATTTAGTACCAAGTGTTGAAGGTGAAATGATTGGTTGTTTGTGCATTACAGAACCTTTTGGTGGAAGTGATGTTGCAGGAATGCGTTCAACAGCCATCAAAAATGGAAATCATTATGTTTTAAATGGTTCAAAAACGTTCATTACGAATGGCGTTTATTCTGATTATTTAATTATTGCTGCAAAAACAGCGCCTTCAGATAAATATAAAGGAATTAGCATTTTTGTGCTTGATAGAAATACAAAAGGAATTACTTCAACAAAATTGAATAAATTAGGTTGGAGAGCTTCTGATACAGGTGAAATTGCTTTTGATAATGTAATTATTCCAGCTGAAAATTTATTAAGTGAAGAAGGAAAAGGCTTTCCATATATCATGCAACATTTCGCTTTAGAGCGTTTGATTATGGGAATCAATGCACATGCAAGAGCTGAATATGCCTTGGATTATGCAATCAATTATATGAAAGAACGTGTTGCTTTTGGAAAATCATTAGACCAATTTCAAGCATTAAGACACAAAATTGCTGAAATGGCGAGTCAAGTTGACATGTGTAAAGAATATAATTATTCCATCACAAAACGTTTGAATGAAGGTCAATATGTGGTGAAAGAAGCAAGCATGTCGAAATTACTTTCTACTAAAATGGCTGATGAAGTTATTTATGATGCACTTCAATTATTGGGAGGTTATGGTTATATGGAAGATTATCCAATGGCACGTTTGATGCGTGATAGCAGATTAGGGCCAATTGGAGGTGGCACTTCTGAAATCTTAAAAGAGATTATCGCAAAAATGGTAATTGATAGTAAGGAGTACAAGCCTGCAACCTAAAATTTTTCATTACTATTTTTGCGAAAATGGTTTTCCGTTTTCAAAAATGGTAATTGATAGTAAGGGGTACAAACCAGCAACCTAGTTTTAGATACCTGTTGAAAAGCTGAATTAAAATAATTTTTAATTCTTAATCAACAATTAAAAATTAGTTAGTATCTTTGCAATCCGAAAAAAATAGAAACCAGCAGTTTAACTGTTTAAAAATATCAAAGATACGTATGAAGGGAGGTGCTAACTTATGTTAATTATACCAGTAAAAGAAGGAGAGAATATAGATAGAGCTTTAAAACGTTACAAACGTAAATACGATCGTACAAAAACGATGAAAGACTTGCGTAACAGAAAGAATTTTACAAAACCTTCAGTAGCAAAG
Organism: Polaribacter sp.; assembly: GCA_036846425.1. Lineage (GTDB taxonomy): Bacteria > Bacteroidota > Bacteroidia > Flavobacteriales > Flavobacteriaceae > Polaribacter. Next base: position 16,464 of record DAIUBY010000015.1, on the reverse strand, counting down.
AGAGCTCAAAAAATCAAAGCTTCTTACGTTCAAAAATTAAGAACACAAGAAGAAGTAGGTTAGTAGCTTATTCGAATAAACAGAAAAATCTCGTATCAATTGTTGATACGAGATTTTTTTTTGATTGATTTTTTGTAAATTTACAGAAACCAAATCCACCAAAATTTTGATTGATTCATTTCTTGATTATTTATTATACGAAAAAAAATATTCTCCAAATACGATTTGTGCCTATCAGAATGATTTGGTTTCCTTCAAAGATTTTTGCGAAACTGATTTCAATTTAGAAGATTTATTGCAAGTTGAATATTCAATAATTAGAAGTTGGATTGTGAATTTAGTAAATCAAAAAATATCAAATAGAAGTATCAATCGAAAAATTACTTCTCTAAATTCTCTCTATAAGTTTTTGCAAAAAACGCATCAAATTGAAATAAATCCACTTTCAAAACATAAATCGCTGAAATCAGTAAATAAATTACAAATACCTTTTACAGTAAAAGAGATTAATGATGCAATAAATAACGTAGAAGAAAAAACTGATTTTAGAACAATTAGAAATAAATTAATTATTGAATTGCTTTATTCAACTGGAATCAGGAAAAATGAATTGATAAACATAAAAGAAAGTGATATTGATTTTAGTAATAAAATTGTAAAAGTTTTAGGAAAACGAAATAAAGAACGTTTTGTTCCGTTATTAGAGACAGTAATTATCATGATAAAACAATATCTTGAATTAAAAGAAGATTTTTCAAAAGGAAACGTTGAATTATTGATTACTGAAAAAGGAAATAAAATAAGCAAATCACTTGTTTACGGAATTATAAATTCGTACTTTAGTAATGTCTCAACGAAGGTTAAAAAAAGCCCTCATATTTTGAGACATTCATTTGCAACACATCTATTAAATGAAGGAGCAAATTTAAATTCGGTTAAAGAATTACTAGGGCATTCAAGTTTAGCCTCTACTCAAGTCTATACACACAATAGTCTTGAAGCAATTAAAAAAGTGTATAATCAAGCTCACCCTAGGAGTTTAAAAAAATAATAACTTATGAAAGTATTCACTCAATCAGTAAACTTTAATGCAGACAAAGATTTAATTAAGTATGTTGAAAAAAAAGCAAATCAATTAGTAAAATTTCATGACAAAATTGTGGATGCAGAAGTATTTTTAAAGGTTCAAAACACAAGCGATAAAGAAAATAAAATTATTGAAATAAAATTAAACATTCCTGGAAGCGAATTAATTGTAAAAAGAGAAACTAAAACTTTTGAAGAAGGTGTTAATTTAGCAGTAGATTCATTAAAGCGACAGCTAAAAAAATCAAAAGAAAAAACAAGAGATTCTTTGACCTCATAAAAAAATAAAAATTATCATAAAAAGTTTCTCGAAATAAAAAAAACTTTATACATTTGCAATCCGTTAGAAATAGCGGATTATTTTTTTATAAAAAGCCGATGTAGCTCAGCTGGCTAGAGCAGCTGATTTGTAATCAGCAGGTCGTGGGTTCGAGTCCCTCTATCGGCTCAAAAAAATAAAAAGTTCATTTAAATAGTGAAATTTATCTTTTTAAAGGGGAGATTCCAGAGTGGTTAAATGGGACGGACTGTAACTCCGTTGTCTTACGACTTCGCAGGTTCGAATCCTGCTCTCCCCACAATAAAAAGAATGCGAGAGTAGCTCAGTTGGTAGAGCTTCAGCCTTCCAAGCTGAATGTCGCCGGTTCGAACCCGGTCTCTCGCTCAAAATTAAATCCAACAAAAGCCGGTGTAGCTCAGTTGGTAGAGCGCATCCTTGGTAGGGATGAGGTCACGGGTTCAACTCCCGTCATTGGCTCATAGAGCTTAAATAATAGTATTATTAGACACTAAATATAACTTAAGAATTAAAATTAAATAATTATGGCAAAAGGAACTTTTGACCGTTCGAAACCACACTTAAACATTGGTACAATCGGACACGTAGATCACGGAAAAACTACTTTAACAGCAGCTATCACTAAGGTAATGGCTGATAAAGGTTTCTCTGAAGCAAAATCTTTCGATCAAATCGATAATGCTCCAGAAGAAAAAGAAAGAGGTATTACAATCAATACCTCACACGTAGAGTATCAGACTGCTAACCGTCATTATGCACACGTTGACTGTCCAGGTCACGCAGATTACGTTAAGAACATGGTAACTGGTGCTGCTCAAATGGATGGAGCAATTTTAGTAGTTGCTGCAACTGATGGTCCAATGCCACAAACTAGAGAACACATTTTATTAGGTCGCCAAGTTGGAATTCCACGTATGGTTGTTTTCTTGAATAAAGTTGATATGGTTGATGATGAGGAGCTTTTAGAATTGGTTGATATGGAAGTTAGAGAATTATTATCTTTCTATGAATATGATGGAGATAATGGTCCTGTAATTCAAGGTTCTGCTTTAGGTGCATTGAATGGTGAAGAAAAATGGGTAAATACAGTAATTGAGTTAATGGATGCTTGTGATTCATGGATTGAAGAACCAGTTCGTGATATGGATAAGCCATTCTTAATGCCAATTGAAGACGTATTCTCAATTACAGGTCGTGGAACTGTTGCTACAGGTCGTATCGAAACTGGTATTGCTAAAACAGGTGATTCAGTTGAAATTATTGGTATGGGTGCAGAGAAATTAACTTCTACAATTACTGGTATTGAAATGTTCCGTCAAATCCTTGATAGAGGTGAAGCTGGAGATAATGCAGGTATCTTATTGAGAGGTATTGCAAAAGAAGATATCAAAAGAGGAATGGTTATCTGTAAGCCAGGTTCAGTAAAACCACACGCTAAATTTAAAGCTGAAGTTTACGTTCTTAAAAAAGAAGAAGGTGGACGTCATACTCCATTCCACAATAACTATCGTCCACAGTTCTATGTAAGAACTACAGACGTTACAGGGACTATCACTTTGCCTGCTGGTGTAGAAATGGTGATGCCAGGGGATAACTTAACAATCAATGTTGATCTTCTTCAACCAATCGCTTTAAGCGTAGGTTTACGTTTCGCTATCCGTGAAGGCGGTAGAACTGTTGGAGCAGGTCAGGTAACTGAGATTTTAGACTAATATTTTTTAGTTTCCTAATTTAAAAATATGAAGGTGTTCCGTTTTTTTACGGAACACCTCTATTAATGATTAAGAAACGGGTTTAGCTCAGTTGGTAGAGCACTGGTCTCCAAAACCAGGTGTCGAGAGTTCGAGTCCCTCAACCCGTGCAAAATAAAAGTAAAATGAACTTTATACAATATATTAAAGATTCTTTTGACGAATTGAATAACCATATGACTTGGATATCAAAAGAAGATGCTCAAAAAACAACAGTAACTGTTGCTGTTTTTACTATTTTATTTGCATTGGCTGTAGCTGGTATCGATTATGTTTTTCAAACAGGATTGGATAACTTTTTCAAATTATTTCAAGAAAATTAATTATGACTGATTCTGTAATGAAATGGTATGTTGTAAGAGCTATTGGCGGACAAGAAAATAAAGTAAAATCATACATTGAAACTGAAATTTCAAGAGTAGGCTTGTCTGATTTTGTAAGTCAAGTTATTGTTCCTACAGAAAAAGTTGTTCAAATTAGAAATGGTAAAAAAGTAAACAGAGAAAAAGTATATTTTCCTGGTTATATCATGATTGAAGCAAATTTATCAGGTGAAGTTCCTCACGTTATTAGATCTATAACTGGAGTTATTGGTTTTCTTGGTGAAACAAAAGGTGGAGAACCAGTTCCAATGAGAAGATCAGAAGTAAATAGAATGCTTGGTAAAGTAGATGAACTTTCTGTTCAGGATGAAAACATTGCAATTCCATTCAACATCGGAGAAACAGTAAAAGTAATTGATGGTCCATTCAATGGATTTGATGGTACCATTGAAAAAGTAAACGAAGAAAAGCGTAAATTAGAAGTAATGGTGAAAATTTTCGGAAGAAAAACTCCATTAGAATTGAGTTATATGCAAGTAGAAAAGATATAAGTGTTACATATTATATATCGATTTGTTTTTTAGCTTCCAATTTTAAAACAAATCACAATACATTTTTATAATGGCAAAAGAAATTAGTAAATTAGTTAGATTACAAGTAAAGGGAGGTGCAGCGAACCCATCGCCACCGGTTGGACCTGCTTTAGGATCTGCTGGAGTAAACATTATGGAATTCTGTAAACAGTTCAATGCAAGAACACAAGACAAACAAGGAAAAGTTGTTCCTGTTGTGATAACTGTTTATAAAGACAAATCTTTCGAATTTGTTACGAAAACCGCTCCTGCAGCATTACAATTACTAGAAGCAGCCAAAATCAAAAGTGGTTCTGGTGAACCAAATAGAAAGAAAGTAGCATCTGTTTCTTGGGATCAAATCAAAGTTATTGCAGAAGACAAAATGGTAGATTTAAATGCCTTTGAGCTTACTTCAGCGATGAAAATGATCGCTGGTACAGCTCGTTCTATGGGATTAACATTAACTGGTGTTGCACCAAATTAATCTTTATAAAAAGTAGTAACATGGCAAAATTAACAAAAAAGCAAAAAGAAGCACACGCAAAATTAGATAAATCCAAATCATACGATTTGTCTGCTGCTTCATCGCTAGTCAAAGAAATTACCAATGTAAAGTTTGATGCATCAGTAGATATTGCAATTCGTTTAGGAGTTGATCCAAGAAAAGCAAATCAAATGGTTAGAGGTGTTGTAACACTTCCTCATGGAACAGGTAAAGACGTAAAAGTTTTAGCATTAGTAACTCCAGATAAAGAAGCAGAAGCTAAAGAAGCTGGAGCGGATTTCGTTGGATTGGATGATTATCTTCAAAAGATTAAAAACGGTTGGACTGATGTTGATGTCATCATTACATTACCAAGTGTTATGGGTAAATTAGGTCCTTTAGGTAGAATTTTAGGTCCAAGAGGTTTAATGCCTAACCCAAAAACAGGTACTGTAACAATGGATGTTGCAAAAGCAGTTCAAGAAGTGAAAGCTGGTAAAATCGATTTTAAAGTTGATAAAACTGGTATCGTTCATGCTGCAATTGGAAAAGTATCTTTTGATGCTGAAAAATTAGCAGATAATGCAAAAGAATTATTACAAACTGTTATTAAATTGAAACCAACTACCGCAAAAGGAACTTATTTGAAAAGTATTCATATTTCTAGTACGATGAGTCCTGCAGTAATTGTTGATGTTAAATCTGTTTAATACGTTAAAACTTAGAATTATGACTAGAGAAGAGAAATCACAAGTAATACAAGATTTAACTACAACATTAGCAGATACAAACACTATTTATCTTGCAGATATTTCTGGAATGGATGCTTTAACAACCTCTAATTTACGTAGAGCTTGTTTCAAAGCAAATATCCAATTATCAGTTGTAAAAAATACCTTACTTGCAAAAGCAATGGAGGCTTCAGATAAAGATTTTGGAGCATTACCATCAGTATTAAAAGGAAATACATCCATTATGATTGCAGAGTCTTCAAACGCTCCTGCAAAATTAATCAAGGAATTCAGAAAGAAAACTAAAAACAAACCAATTTTAAAAGGTGCGTTTGCAGAAGAATCTGTTTACATCGGTGATGACCAATTAGACGCTCTTATTGATATCAAATCAAAAGAACAACTTATTGGAGAACTTATCGGATTATTACAATCACCAGCTAAAAATGTTGTTTCAGCATTACAATCTGGTGGACAAAAACTTTCAGGAATTGTAAAAACTTTATCTGAAAAATAATTTAGCGCACAAATAAACTATAATAAACAAAATTTTTAAAAACAATTAAAATGGCAGATTTAAAAGATTTCGCAGAGCAATTAGTTAACTTAACAGTAAAAGAAGTTAACGAATTAGCAAAAATTTTAAAAGACGAGTATGGTATTGAGCCAGCAGCAGCAGCAGTAGCAGTAGCAGCAGGTCCAGCAGCAGGTGGTGGTGACGTTGCTGAAGTTGAAGAGCAAACAGAATTCACAGTTATCTTAAAAGAGGCTGGTGCTTCTAAATTAGCAGTGGTTAAATTAGTTAAAGAATTAACTGGTTTAGGATTGAAAGAAGCAAAAGGTGTTGTTGATAGCGCTCCTGCACCAGTAAAAGAAGGAGTTACTAAAGACGAGGCTAATAGCCTTAAAGTAGCTTTAGAAGAGGCTGGGGCTGTAGTAGAGCTTAAGTAATTACTTATCCCGTTTTTATTTTTTTAAAAACGGGAAAACAAATTTAGGTTTAGGTACTAAAACACAGGTTTTAGTCCTAAACCATTTTGTGTATATATTCGTTCTTTATTTTAATTCAGATTTTAATCAAAAATATATTCTCTTTTGGCAACGAAAAACACTACTGAAAGAATCAACTTCGCGACTTCCCAAATGATTAAAGAATATCCAGACTTTTTGGATATTCAGGTAAAATCTTTCCAAGATTTTTTCCAACTTCAAACAAAGGCAGAAGAAAGAGGTGAAGAAGGTTTGTACAAAACCTTCATGGATAACTTTCCAATCACAGACACAAGAAATCAATTTGTACTCGAATTTTTAGATTATTTCGTGGATCCTCCAAGATACAGCATTCAAGAATGTATTGAAAGAGGTTTAACGTATAGCGTTCCTTTAAAAGCACGTCTAAAATTATTCTGTACAGATCCAGAGCACGAAGATTTCGAAACAATTGTTCAAGATGTATATCTTGGCACAATTCCTTATATGACTAACTCAGGAACCTTTGTAATCAATGGTGCTGAGCGTGTTGTTGTTTCTCAATTACACAGATCTCCTGGTGTATTTTTTGGTCAATCTTTCCATGCAAATGGAACAAAGTTGTACTCAGCAAGAGTAATTCCTTTCAAAGGTTCTTGGATCGAGTTTGCAACAGATATCAATCAAGTTATGTATGCTTACATTGATAGAAAGAAAAAATTACCAGTAACAACATTATTCAGAGCCATAGGTTTTGAGAGAGATAAAGATATTTTAGAAATTTTTGACCTTGCAGAGGAAGTAAAAGTTTCTAAAGCTGGATTGAAAAAAGTATTAGGACGCAAATTGGCTGCCAGAGTTTTAAAAACTTGGCATGAAGATTTCGTAGATGAAGATACAGGCGAAGTAGTATCAATTGAAAGAAATGAAATCATATTTGATCGTGATACAATTTTAGATAAAGATCATGTAGATGAAATTATAGATTCTGGTGCTAAAACTATCTTATTGCATAAAGAAGATAATCAGCAAGCAGATTATGCGATTATTCACAATACATTGCAAAAAGATCCAACAAACTCAGAAAAAGAGGCTGTTGAACATATTTATAGACAATTACGTAATGCAGAACCACCAGATGAGGAAACTGCAAGAGGTATTATTGATAAATTATTTTTCTCTGAACAACGTTATAATTTAGGCGAAGTTGGTCGTTTTAGAATGAACACCAAATTAGGTTTAGATATTAACATGGATGAAAAAGTATTGACAAGAGTTGATATTATTACCATCATTAAATATTTGATTGAGTTAATCAATTCAAAAGCTGAGGTAGATGATATTGATCACTTATCAAATAGACGTGTTAGAACTGTTGGCGAACAATTGGCAGGACAATTTGGTGTTGGTTTAGCACGTATGGCTAGAACAATTCGTGAGCGTATGAACGTTCGTGATAACGAAGTTTTTACGCCTATTGATTTGATCAATGCAAAAACATTGTCATCTGTTATCAATTCTTTCTTTGGAACAAACCAGTTATCTCAGTTTATGGATCAAACAAATCCATTAGCAGAAATTACTCACAAACGTAGATTATCTGCACTTGGACCTGGAGGTTTATCAAGAGAGAGAGCAGGTTTTGAGGTTCGTGACGTACACTATACACATTATGGACGTTTGTGTCCAATTGAAACTCCTGAGGGACCAAATATTGGTTTGATTTCGTCACTTTCTGTTTTTGCAAAAGTGAACAATTTAGGATTTATTGAGACTCCTTATCGTAAAGTTGAAAACGGAACTGTAGTTGGTGACGATTTAATCTATTTAACGGCAGAGGAAGAGGAAGGAAAGAAAATTGCACAATCAAATCTTGAGCTTAACAGTGATGGAACATTTGTTTCTGATAGAGTTATTGCTCGTGAAGAAGGTGATTTTCCAGTAGTTTCTCCAAATGTAATTGATTACATGGACGTTGCTCCAAATCAAGTTGCTTCAATTTCAGCATCGTTAATTCCATTCTTAGAACATGATGATGCAAACCGCGCTTTGATGGGATCAAACATGATGCGTCAAGCAGTACCGCTTTTACGCCCTGAAGCTCCAATTGTGGGAACAGGTTTGGAAAGAAGAGTTGCAAAAGATTCTCGAATTTTAATCAATGCTGAAAGAGAGGGAGTTGTAGAATATGTGGATGCTAATAAAATTGTTATCAAATACGATCGTTCTGAAGAAGAAAAATTAGTAAGTTTTGATTCTGATGAAGTTACTTATGAGTTGATCAAATTCAGAAAAACCAATCAAGGAACATCTATCAATTTAAAACCGATTGTAAAAAGAGGTGACAGAGTTTCTGAAGGACAAGTTCTTTGTGAAGGTTATGCAACACAACAAGGAGAATTAGCATTGGGAAGAAATATGAAAGTTGCTTTCATGCCTTGGAAAGGTTACAATTTTGAGGATGCTATCGTGATTTCTGAAAGAGTTGTTCGTGAAGATATTTTTACTTCTATTCATATTGATGAATATTCATTAGATGTTCGTGATACCAAATTAGGTTCAGAGGAATTAACCAATGATATTCCAAACGTTTCTGAAGAAGCTACTAAAGATTTGGATGAAAACGGAATGATTCGTATTGGAGCAGAGGTAAATCCTGGTGATATCTTAATTGGTAAAATCACACCAAAAGGAGAATCTGATCCAACTCCTGAAGAAAAATTATTACGTGCCATTTTTGGTGACAAAGCAGGTGATGTAAAAGATGCATCATTAAAGGCTTCTCCATCTTTAAGAGGTGTAGTAATTGATAAAAAATTATTCAAAAGAGCTGTTAAAGATAAAAACAAGAGAATTAAAGATAAAGAAGCTGTTTCAACTTTAGAGGCATCTTTTATATCAAAATTCGAAGCTTTAAAAGACCAATTAGTTGAAAAATTATTCAACTTAATTAGCGGAAAAACATCTCAAGGAATCTATAATGATTTGGGTGAAGAAGTATTGCCAAAAGGTAAAAAATACACTCAAAAAATGTTGAATTCTGTAGATGATTATGTTCACTTATCAGGCTCTTGGACAACTGACGAAGACTTGAATGTTTTAGTAGGAGAATTAATTCACAACTATAAAATTAAAGTAAATGACTTGCAAGGAAATCTTCGTCGTGAGAAATTTACCATTTCAGTTGGGGATGAATTACCAGCAGGAATTTTAAAACTAGCTAAAATTTACATCGCTAAGAAACGTAAGTTAAAAGTGGGTGATAAAATGGCTGGTCGTCATGGAAACAAAGGTATTGTTGCTCGAATTGTAAGAGCAGAAGACATGCCTTTCTTAGAGGACGGAACTCCAGTTGATATTGTTTTAAATCCATTAGGTGTACCTTCTCGTATGAATATTGGTCAGATTTACGAAACTGTTCTTGGTTGGGCAGGTCAAAAATTAGACAAAAAATTTGCAACACCAATTTTTGATGGAGCATCTTTAGACGAGATTAACAAATATACTGATGAAGCTGGTGTGCCAAGATTTGGTCATACCTACCTTTATGATGGTGGAACTGGAAAACGTTTTGATCAACCTGCAACTGTTGGGGTAATTTATATGATTAAGTTAGGACACATGATTGATGATAAAATGCACGCGCGTTCTATTGGTCCTTATTCATTAATCACACAACAACCATTAGGAGGTAAAGCTCAATTTGGAGGTCAGCGTTTTGGAGAGATGGAAGTTTGGGCATTGGAAGCTTATGGAGCATCAAGTATCCTAAGAGAAATCTTAACTGTAAAATCTGATGATGTAATGGGTAGAGCTAAAACTTACGAAGCAATCGTAAAAGGCGAACCAATGCCAGAACCAGGTTTACCAGAGTCATTTAACGTATTAATGCACGAATTGAAAGGTTTGGGCTTAGACGTAAGATTAGAAGAATAATTTTTATAGTCAATAGTTTTAGTCTGTAATGGGTAGATTCAATCAACTCTAAAGACTAAAGACTAAAGACTCAAGACTATAACAAGACATGACAAGAAAACAAGAAAAGTACACCGTAAAAAAGTTTAACAAAATCTCTATTGGTTTAGCATCACCTGAATCAATTTTAGAAGTTTCTAAAGGAGAGGTTTTAAAACCTGAAACGATTAATTACCGTACACACAAACCAGAAAGAGATGGGTTGTTTTGTGAGCGAATTTTTGGTCCTGTAAAAGACTATGAATGTGCTTGCGGAAAATATAAAAGAATCAGATACAAAGGAATTGTATGTGACAGATGTGGGGTTGAAGTTACGGAAAAGAAAGTTCGTAGAGACAGAGTTGGTCACATCAATCTAGTAGTTCCAGTTGCGCATATTTGGTATTTTAGATCATTGCCTAACAAAATGGGATACCTTTTAGGGTTACCATCAAAAAAATTAGACATGATTATTTACTACGAACGTTACGTAGTAATTCAACCAGGTATTGCAAAAAATGCTGATGGAGAACCAATGCGTAAATTGGATTTCTTAACAGAAGAAGAATATTTAGATATTTTAGACAGTCTTCCAAAAGAAAATCAATATTTAGACGATTCAGATCCAAACAAGTTTATCGCTAAAATGGGTGCTGAATGTTTGATCGATTTATTAGCAAGAATTGATTTGGATGCATTGTCATTCGAATTAAGACACAAAGCAAACACAGAGTCTTCTAAACAACGTAAAACAGAAGCTTTAAAAAGATTGAATGTTGTTGAAGCGTTTAGAGAATCTGTATTAAACAGAGAGAATAAACCTGAGTGGATGATTATGAAAGCAATTCCAGTAATCCCACCAGAATTACGTCCATTAGTGCCTTTAGATGGTGGTCGTTTTGCAACTTCCGATTTGAATGATTTGTACAGAAGAGTAATCATCCGTAACAATCGTTTGAAAAGATTAGTTGAAATTAAAGCTCCTGAGGTAATTTTACGTAATGAAAAACGTATGTTGCAAGAATCTGTAGATTCATTATTTGACAACACACGTAAATCGTCTGCTGTAAAAACAGAATCTAACAGACCTTTAAAATCTTTATCAGATTCATTAAAAGGAAAACAAGGACGTTTCCGTCAAAACTTACTAGGAAAACGTGTTGATTATTCAGCTCGTTCTGTAATTGTTGTTGGACCAGAATTGAAAATGCACGAATGTGGATTGCCAAAAGATATGGCAGCAGAATTGTACAAACCATTTGTAATCAGAAAGTTGATTGAAAGAGGTATTGTAAAAACTGTAAAATCTGCAAAGAAAATTATTGATAGAAAAGAACCAGTTGTTTGGGATATTTTAGAAAATGTAATTAAAGGTCACCCAGTTTTATTAAACAGGGCTCCAACGTTACACAGATTGGGTATTCAGGCATTTCAACCAAAATTAATCGAAGGAAAAGCAATTCAATTACACCCATTAGTGTGTACCGCTTTCAACGCCGATTTTGATGGTGACCAAATGGCAGTTCATTTACCTTTAGGACCAGAAGCTATTTTAGAAGCTCAAATTTTAATGTTGGCTTCTCACAATATCTTAAATCCTGCAAATGGCGCTCCTGTAACAGTTCCTTCTCAAGACATGGTTCTTGGTTTGTATTACATGACCAAAGAAAGATTTTCTACTCCAGAAGTGAAAGTAAAAGGAGAGGGCTTAACATTTTACTCTCCAGAGGAAGTAACTATTGCTTTCAATGAAGAAAAAGTAGATTTGAATGCTGGTATCAAAGTAAGAACAAAAGATATTGACGAAAAAGGAAATCAGGTAACTAAAATTATCAAAACTACTGTTGGTAGAGTGTTGTTTAATGAAGTTGTTCCTGCTGAAGCTGGTTATGTGAATGAGGTTCTTACTAAGAAAAACTTACGTGGAATTATTGGTAATATTCTAAAAGTTACTGATATTCCAACTACAGGAAAATTCTTAGATGAAATTAAAAATATGGGATTCAAGTTTGCCTTCCAAGGTGGATTGTCCTTCTCTTTAGGTGATATCATTATCCCTGAAGAAAAATATACAATGATTGCTGAAGCGAATGAAGAAGTAGATATCATCGTAACAAACTATAACATGGGTATGTTAACGCAAAAAGAGCGTTACAATCAGGTTATTGACGTTTGGGGATCAACCAACAACAGATTGACTGAATTATCTATGAAAAACTTACGTGAAGATAAACAAGGGTTTAACTCCGTTTACATGATGCTTGATTCTGGTGCAAGGGGTTCTAAAGAACAAATTCGTCAGTTAACAGGTATGCGTGGTTTGATGGCAAAACCTAAAAAATCTACAGCAAGTGGAGGCGAAATTATTGAAAATCCAATTCTTTCTAACTTTAAAGAAGGATTATCAATCTTAGAATACTTTATCTCAACTCACGGAGCTCGTAAAGGTTTGGCAGATACAGCTTTAAAAACTGCGGATGCTGGATATTTAACTAGAAGATTAGTGGACGTTTCTCAAGATGTAATCATCAATGAAGAAGATTGTGGAACTCTAAGAGGATTAGAAGTAACAGCTTTAAAGAAAAATGATGAAATTGTAGAATCATTAGCCGACAGAATTGAAGGTAGAGTTATTTTGCAAGACGTTTATCATCCATTAACTGAAGAGTTAATTATCAAAGCAAATCAACCAATATCATCTAAATTAGCAGAAGAAATTGAAGCTTCTGGAATTGATGTTGTTGAAGTGCGTTCTGCATTAACATGTGAATCTGCTCAAGGAATTTGTGCAAAATGTTATGGACAGAGTTTATCAACATTGAACAAAGTTCAAATTGGTGAAGCTGTTGGTGTAATTGCTGCTCAATCTATTGGAGAACCTGGAACACAGTTAACATTGCGTACTTTCCACGTTGGTGGTGTTGCTGGAAATATTTCAGAAGAAAACAAATTAACTGCAAGATTTAGTGGAAATGTTGCTATCGAAGATTTAAGAACAGTAGAAGGAAAAGATAATGATGGAAACAAAGTGGATATCGTTATTTCAAGAACTGCTGAAATCAAAATTATTGATAACAAAACAGGAATTACGTTAAGTACAAACATTATTCCTTATGGTTCTATAATTTTTGATAAAGACAGAAAAACCATCAAAAAAGGCGAAGTAATTGTACAATGGGATCCATTTAACGGAGTAATTGT
>DAIUBY010000015.1:0-2992 GCA_036846425.1 Polaribacter sp. | reverse complement strand
CCAAGAAAATCAGGAAAAGCTGGTGATATTACTGGAGGTTTACCACGTGTAACTGAGTTATTTGAAGCAAGAAATCCTTCAAATCCATCAGTAGTTGCTGAAATTGACGGAGTTGTATCATTTGGAAAAATTAAAAGAGGAAATAGAGAAATCATTATCGAGTCTAAAACTGGCGAAGTAATGAAATATCTAGTAAAACTTTCGAACCAAATTCTAGTTCAAGAAAACGATTTTATAAAGGCTGGTATGCCTTTGTGTGATGGTGCAATTACACCTTCTGATATTTTAACTATCAAAGGTCCGTCTGCAGTTCAAGAATTTATTGTAAATGAAATTCAAGAAGTATATCGTTTGCAAGGGGTAAAAATCAACGACAAACATTTTGAAGTTGTAGTGCGTCAAATGATGCGTAAAGTTAGAATTATTGATTCAGGTGATACGTTATTCCTTGAAAATCAATTAGTTCATAAAAATGACTTTATCGAAGAAAATGATGCAATTTACGGAATGAAAGTGGTTGAAGATGCTGGAGATTCTGAAAACTTAAAACCTGGTCAAATTATTTCTGCTCGTCAATTAAGAGATGAAAACTCATTATTGATTAGAAATGATCAGATATTAGTGGAGGCAAGAGACGCAAGACCAGCAACAGCTGAGCAAGTATTGCAAGGAATCACTAGAGCTTCTTTACAAACAAAATCGTTTATATCTGCTGCTTCTTTCCAAGAAACAACAAAAGTATTAAACGAGGCTGCTGTAAGTGGAAAAGTAGATACCTTAGAAGGATTGAAAGAAAATGTAATTGTAGGTAAGAAAATTCCAGCAGGAACTGGAATGAGAGCTTATGACAACATTATTGTAGGTCCAAAAGATGAGATAGAGAGAAGTTTCTAAAAAACAGAAATTTTCTAATTTTTAAAAAGTTGAATTGTTTATTGTAATTTTTACACTAATCAGTTCAACTTTTTTTATTTTTACAAAATAAGAAATTAATACACGAAATCATGGAAGAAAATCAACATAAAGACGGACAACTCAATATTGAATTAGACGAAAAAATTGCAGAAGGAACGTATTCTAATTTGGCAATTATCAATCATTCTATTTCAGAATTTATTGTAGATTTTATCAATATTATGCCTGGAGTTCCAAAAGCGAGAGTGAAATCAAGAATTATTTTAACACCACAACATGCCAAAAGATTGGCAAAAGCGTTGGCTGATAATGTTCGCAAATTTGAACTTTCAAATGGAGAAATTAAGGATTATGAACAGCCTCCAATTCCAATGAATTTTGGACCAACAGGACAAGCTTAAAAAAATCCGTTTCAAATTTTTGAAACGGATTTTTTTATATTTTTCTGCTTTTATTGATCAACCAAAAATCAGCTAAAACCAAAGCTGTCATTGCTTCAATAATAGGAACAGCTCTTGGAACAACACAAGGATCATGACGTCCTTTTCCAGTAATTTCAGTTTCTTCACCTTCAGAATTGATGGTTTGTTGATTGGTCATGATAGTTGCAACAGGTTTAAAAGCTACTCTGAAATAGATGTCCATTCCATTGCTAATTCCACCTTGAATTCCACCAGATAAATTGGTTTTTGTTGTGCCATCAGCATTAAAAATATCATTGTGTTCAGAACCTTTCATTCTTGCGCCACAAAACCCACTTCCAAATTCAAAACCTTTTACAGCGTTTATAGAAAGCATCGCTTTTCCCAATTCAGCATGCAATTTATGAAAGATAGGTTCACCCAAACCAATAGGCATATTTTGAGCAACACAAGTTATGGTTCCACCAATAGTATCGCCCGCTTTTCTAATTTCTTTGATTTTTTCAATCATTTTTTCAGCAGAAGCTTCATCAGGACAACGTACAATATTCGATTCTGTTTTCGAAAAATCAACTTCTTGATACGGTTTTTCCATAAAAATATCTCCAACAGAGGATGTGAAAGCATTTATTTTGATAGAAGAAATCAATTGTTTTGCTAATGCACCTGCAACCACCCAATTGGCGGTTTCACGAGCAGAACTTCTTCCTCCACCCTTATGATCGCGAATGCCAAATTTTTTGTCATAGGTAAAATCAGCATGCGAAGGTCTGTAAACATTCGTGTTATGATTGTAGTCATGACTTTTTTGATTGGTATTTTTTATAATAAATCCAATAGAAGTTCCAGTAGTTTTTCCCTCAAAAATTCCTGATAAAAATTCAACAGTGTCAGGCTCTTTACGTTGTGTAACAATTTTAGATTGACCAGGTTTACGTCTGTCTAATTCTTCTTGAATAGCCTCAAAATCAACTTCTAAACCTGCAGGAAAACCATCAATAATACCGCCAATTGCAGTTCCATGAGATTCTCCATAAGTTGTTACTTTCAATAAATTTCCAAAAGAATTAAATGACATCGAAGATATATTTTAAAAAACAAAGATAAGAAACAACATTTCAAACAGTCAATTTTTTAAGATATTTGTATGAATTTCTTTATACGATTTCAAAAGCAATACTGTTGATAAGCTGTAAGTTAAAATGTTTTTTAGATGATATTCAAATTTGAAAAAAATAATGATTTTTTTGTTTCAAGAATTAAAAAAGCTTTCTATATTTGCACCCGCAATCAGTTAAACATGATTTTCTGGAGAAATGGCAGAGTGGTCGATTGCGGCAGTCTTGAAAACTGTTGACTGTAACAGGTCCGGGGGTTCGAATCCCTCTTTCTCCGCCAAACCCTTGTTAATCTGTTGATTTTCAAGGGTTTATTTTTTGGGTTGATAGTAGAGTTGACAGTAAAGAATATAGCATTATCAAAAAGGATAGGTTTCAAGTTTGACTTTTTACTAATAAATATAATTTTTTCAAAACAACCTATAATTTTCAATCATTCTTTTTCAAAAGGTTTTACGTCATAGTTTTAATTAAAATTTTTAAGGCTTTAGTCTAGTTAATATATGTTAAATTGATAATGTCTTTAAATTCATACCA
>DAIUBY010000014.1:0-41292 GCA_036846425.1 Polaribacter sp. | reverse complement strand
TCCAAGCTTCTTCAGAAACATACAATTGTTGTACTAAATTATGATCAAACTCTTGCTCAATTGTTAAAATTAATAACGAAACATATTCTGTTGGATTGGCTGATATTGGTTGAATTCTTGTGATAATTTTTACTGGATGAATTCGTTCACAAAATAACAACATGCGTTCATAAGCTTGCAATTTTATGGGTAAAGAATCTTTCTTTTTTTCGCTTAAAAGTTGTAATTTTTTATCAGAATTTTGCTGAAATAAATAACTTTTAAACATATAATAAGCAATATATCCTGTAACAGCAGCTGGCAAAACGTAGGCAATACTTGCTAATAATTGGTCTTCCATAAGTAAAATTTAATAATGACAAAGGTACTTTTTTTAGTGAAAAAAATGTGAATAAAAAATCAATCTTCCTTTATGTAAAATCAATAGATTTCATAACTTGTAATCTTTTAATTTCTCAAAAAACTGATGTCAAATTCCTATTTAGATTCCTTAAACGAAGCTCAAAAAAGAGCAGTACTTCAAAAAGATGGTCCAATGATTATCATTGCAGGTGCTGGCTCAGGAAAAACAAGAGTATTAACCTATAGAATTGCGCATTTAATGCAGCAAGGTGTTGATGCTTTCAATATTCTTTCGCTAACTTTTACCAATAAAGCTGCCAAAGAAATGAAAGAAAGAATTGCGAAAGTTGTAGGTGTAAGTGAAGCAAAAAATTTGTGGATGGGAACTTTTCACGCAGTTTTTGCAAGAATTTTACGTTCTGAAGCAGATAAATTAGGATTTCCAACCAATTTCACCATTTACGATACACAAGATTCTGTTCGATTAATTACTGCCATTATCAAAGAAATGGATTTAGACAAAGAACAGTACAAGCCAAAACAAGTTTACAGTAGAATCTCATCTTTCAAAAACAATTTAATAACTGTTAGAGCATATTTCAACAATCCTGAATTGCAAGAGGCAGATTTGATGGCAAGCAGACCAAAAATCGGAGAAATTTATCGTGAATATGTCAACAGATGTTTCAAATCTGGAGCAATGGATTTTGATGATTTATTGCTCAGAACCAATGAATTATTAGCTCGTTTTCCTGATGTTTTGGCAAAATATCAAGATCGTTTTCGCTATATTATGGTTGATGAGTATCAAGATACCAACCATTCACAATACATTATTATTAGAGCTTTAGCAGATCGTTTTCAAAATATTTGTGTTGTTGGTGATGATTCGCAAAGTATTTACAGTTTTAGAGGTGCCAATATTCAAAATATTTTAAACTTTCAAAAAGATTATCCTGATGTAAAAACCTTTAAGTTAGAGCAAAATTATCGTTCAACAAAAAATATCGTAAACGCAGCAAATTCAGTCATCGCTCAAAACAAAACAAAACTCGACAAAGACGTTTGGACAAGTAATGATTCTGGAGATTCCATTTATGTAATGCGTTCTATTTCTGATGGAGAAGAAGGTCGTTTTGTGGCTCAATCTATTTGGGAAAACATGATGAATCATCAATTAAAACCCGATGTTTTTTGTGTTTTGTATCGTACAAATTCGCAATCAAGAGCTATTGAAGATGCGTTGCGAAAGAAAAATATAGACTATAAAATTTATGGAGGAACGTCTTTTTATCAACGAAAAGAGATCAAAGATGTATTGTCTTATTTGCGATTATTGATCAATCCAAATGATGAAGAAGCGTTAGTGAGAGTCATCAATTATCCAATTCGTGGAATAGGAAATACCACAATTGATAAACTGACAATTGCTGCAAATTTTTATAAAAAATCCATTTTTGACATCATTCAAAATATTTATAAAATTGACATTCAATTGAATGCGCCAACCAAAAGCAAATTGCAAGATTTTTCCAATATGATTCAGCGTTTTCAGATAGAAGCACAATCGAAAAATGCTTTTGAAGTGGCTGAATTGGTGGTAAAACAAACTAGAATGATTCCTGAACTCGAAAAAGAAGGCACTCCTGAGGCTGTGAGCAGAGTTGAAAATATTCAGGAATTGTTAAACGGAATCAAAGATTTTATAACTGATAAAATAGAACAAGGTGAAAATGCTTCATTGACAACATTTTTAGAAGACGTTGCTTTGGCTACAGATTTTGATTCCGATAAAGAAAATGACAATCCAAAAGTAGCTCTAATGAGCATTCATCAATCCAAAGGATTGGAATTTGAATACGTATATATTGTTGGTTTGGAAGAAAATTTATTTCCATCTGCCATGAGTATGAACACTCGTATTGAATTGGAAGAAGAACGGAGATTATTTTATGTTGCGCTAACCAGAGCTGAAAAAGTGGCGTATTTGAGTTACGCACAAACACGTTACAGATGGGGAAAATTGGTAGATTCAGAACCAAGTAGATTTTTAGAGGAAATTGATGAAAAGTATCTGTATTATATGACTCCAAAAAAGCCTGAGCAATCTATAAATAAGTTTATTGATGCCAATTTGTTTGATGATGCGCCCAAAGGAATTCGTTTTCAGAAACCATTGGTTCGAAAAAAAATTGAAAGAAATATTGTTGAAAATAAAGAAATCAATTTCACTAAAAACTTTAAAAAAGTTACTGAAAATGAGTCAAATACCAATTTATTCGACAACGAAGTTATTGTCGGAAATATTGTTGAACACAATCGTTTTGGAACAGGAGAAGTAATTTCATTAGAAGGAAATGGCGCTAATAAAAAAGCTGAAATTCAGTTTGGCACTGTTGGAAAAAAGAAATTATTATTGCAATTTGCCAAACTGAAAGTGATTGGTTAATTGTGTTTAAAAATTTTCAAAAATGCCACAAATTAAATCATAATTATTACCTAATTTGCAACGTTTTAAAACTTCAAAAAAACACGAATACAAACTTGAAAATTTTCAAGAAAACTTCACAAAAATATTGACAAATGACATTTGACTTAGAATATAACTCAGAAAGACCCATCATGATAATTCCTGAATATGGAAGACACGTTCAAAAATTAATTGATCATTGCATGACTTTACCTTCCAAAGAAGAAAGAAATATCATGGCAAGAGCCATTGTTGATGTGATGGGAAATTTACAACCTCATTTGCGTGATGTTCCTGATTTTAAACACAAATTATGGGATCAATTATTTATAATGTCTGATTTTAATTTGGATGCAGAGTCACCTTATCCAACACCTTCAAAAGAGGAATTGCAAGAAAAACCTGAACCATTAGCATATCCAAAATCAGCATCAAAATACCGCTATTATGGCACAAATATGCAAACCATGATTGATGTAGCTTTGAGTTGGGAAGAGGGAGATTTGAAAGAAGCATTGATTTTTACCATCGCAAATCACATGAAAAAATGTTATTTGAACTGGAATAAAGACACAGTTGATGATGGCATAATTTTCAATCATTTGTTCGATTTATCTGGTGGAAAAATTGATTTACGTGAGTCAAAAGAAGAATTATCAGAAACCAAAGAGTTGATGAAAAAAAGAAATACACAAGGGCAAAATCCTTCAAAAAATAATAAAAAACAACTATTCAACAAAAACCGAAAAAAATAAATTATGGCATCTTTTAAAATTGAAGGCGGACATAAATTAGGTGGAGCTATTACTCCACAAGGAGCAAAAAATGAAGTTCTCCAAATTCTTTGCGCAGTTTTATTAACTCCCGAAAAAGTAATTATTCATAACGTTCCAGATATTATTGATGTTAATAAACTCATTTTTATTTTGGGAGAAATGGGTGTGAAAATAGAAAAATTAGGGAAGAAATCGTATTCATTCAAAGCTGACGAAATAAATCTATCCTATTTTGAATCTGCTGATTTTAAAAGAGATGGAAGTTCATTAAGAGGTTCTATCATGATTGTTGGTCCTTTATTAGCGCGTTTTGGAAAAGGTTTTATTCCAAAACCAGGAGGAGATAAAATCGGAAGAAGACGTTTAGATACTCATTTTGAAGGATTTATAAATCTTGGTGCAAAATTTAGATACAATAAAGAAGATTATTTTTATGGTGTTGAAGCCACAGAATTGATTGGAACAGACATGCTTTTAGATGAAGCTTCTGTAACAGGAACAGCTAATATTTTAATGGCAGCTGTTTTAGCAAAAGGAAAAACAACCATTTATAACGCAGCTTGCGAACCATACATTCAACAATTGTGTAAAATGTTGAATTCAATGGGTGCAAAAATTACTGGAGTTGGTTCTAATTTATTGACTATAGAAGGTGTCAATTATTTATCAGGATGTGAGCACAGAGTATTGCCAGATATGATAGAAATTGGGTCATGGATTGGAGTTGCTGTAATGACAAAATCTGAATTGACCATCAAAAATGTGAGTTGGGAAAATCTAGGGCAAATTCCAAATGTGTTCAGAAAATTAGGAATTCAGTTCGAAAAAAAAGGAGATGATATTTACATTCCTGCACAAGAAACTTATGAAATTCAAAACTATATTGACGGTTCAGTTTTAACAGTTGCTGATGCACCTTGGCCAGGTTTTACGCCAGATTTATTAAGCATTATTTTGGTAATTGCAACTCAGGCAAATGGCACTGTTTTAATTCATCAAAAAATGTTTGAAAGTCGTTTGTTTTTCGTGGATAAATTGATTGATATGGGCGCAAAAGTAATTTTATGCGATCCACACAGAGCCACAGTTATTGGTCTCAATCACCAATCGCAATTAAAAGCAACCAAAATGACTTCTCCTGATATTAGAGCTGGAATTTCATTATTGATAGCAGCACTTTCTGCAAAAGGCACAAGTATTATCAACAATATCGAGCAAATTGATAGAGGTTATGAAAATATTGAAGAACGATTAAAATCAATTGGTGCAAAAATTGAACGAATTGAAGACTAATTTTTACAGTAATAATCCAATAAAATAGTGTCATTTTGGCACTATTTTTTTATTGGCAATATTTTTGAAATAAAATGAAAAGTTTAAAAGATTTTTTAAAGATGAGTAAAAAAGAGATTACACAAGAAGAAGCGCTAATTAGCGAACAAGAAAATATTCAAGACACACAAAATCAAGAAGTTAATGAGGAAGTGAAAATAGAAGAACCAACTTCAGAAGAATCACTTCAAGCTGAAAAAGACAAATTTTTACGACTTTTTGCCGAATTTGAAAACTATAAAAAAAGAACTTCTAAGGAACGAATTGAACTTTACAAAACTGCAGGTCAGGAATTAATGACATCATTACTGCCAATTGTTGATGATTTTGAGCGTGCTTTAAGTCATATCCAAGAAACCCCAGAAACAGAGGAATTAAGAAAAGGAGTTTCTTTAATTCAGCAAAAATTTTATAATACACTTGAACAAAAAGGCTTATCCAAAATTGATGTAAAGGGTGGAGACATTTTTGATGCAGAATTGCATGAAGCAATTACGCAGATTCCAGCACCAACTGAAGATTTAAAAGGAAAAGTAATTGATTGTTTAGAAAAAGGATACAAATTAGGAGACAAAATCATACGTTATCCAAAAGTCGTTATAGGGCAATAAAACATAAAATATTCAGTAAAACTGAATATTTAAAATTAAAAAATATGGCAAAACAAGATTACTACGAAATTTTAGGAATTTCAAAATCTGCAACCCAAGCTGACATCAAAAAAGCCTACAGAAAAATGGCGATAAAATATCATCCTGACAAAAATCCAGATGATAAAAATGCAGAAGAAAATTTCAAAAAAGCGGCAGAGGCTTACGAAGTTTTGAGTGACGAAAACAAAAAAGCACGCTATGATCAATATGGTCATGCAGCTTTTGAAGGCGCTCAAGGTGGAGGAGGCTTTGGAGGTGGTATGAATATGGATGATATTTTCAGTCAATTTGGCGATATTTTCGGTGGTGGTTTTGGCGGTTTTGGAGGAGGTCAAAGACAAGCAAGAGTGAAAGGAAGCAACATGCGCATTCGTGTAAAACTTACGTTGGATGAAATCGCAAAAGGTGTAGAAAAGAAAGTAAAAGTTCGCAGAAAAGTTCAAGCTGATGGTGTAAAATATTCAACGTGTACAACCTGTAATGGTTCAGGTCAACAAATGCGTGTTACAAATACCATTCTTGGAAGAATGCAAACAGCAACAACTTGTGGAAGTTGTGGTGGAGCAGGAGAAACTTTAAGCAACAGACCAGAAGGAGCAGATGCACAAGGATTGATTTTTAAAGAAGAAACAGTTTCTATCAATATTCCAGCAGGAGTTACAGAAGGTGTTCAACTAAAAGTAGGAGGAAAAGGAAATGAAGCTCCTGGTAAAAATTCTATTCCTGGAGATTTATTAGTTGTGATTGAAGAAGTTGAGCATGAAAATCTAAAACGAGAAGGAACAAACATTCATTATGATTTATATATAAGCTATTCAGAAGCAGTTTTAGGAACAAATAAAGAAGTTGAAACTGTTTCAGGAAAAGTAAAAATTAAAATTGATGCAGGAACCCAATCTGGAAAAATTTTACGATTGAAAGGAAAAGGATTACCAAGCATAGAACGTTATGGAATAGGAGATTTTCTAATTCACATCAATGTTTGGACACCTCAAGAGTTGAATAAAGAACAACGTAAATTTTTCGAAAATATGTTAGATCACGAGAACTTTATTCCTCATCCAAACAAATCAGACAAATCATTTTTTGAGAAAGTAAAAGATATGTTTTCTTAAAAATTGATAAAAAGTAGAAATTCATAATTTTTTTATTAAAAAAATTTTATTAATAAAAATTATATAAATACGTTTGTAATGTTATTGAGTAATCGATAACACTTTTTCTTTTTCATAGCAATTTTTCCCACTCAAATTTCTGATTTGAGTGGGTTTTTTTATAATTAAAATCACTAATTTTGTATTCGAAAGCAGACTTATCTTATCGCCGTGAATTCAGTTCAAGGAGGAAAGTCCGAACACCAAAGAGTAATCATAGCGGATAACATCCGTCCAGTGTAAACTGAGGACAAGTGCAACAGAAAGCAAGTACAGTTCGGCTGTAGTGAAACCAGGTAAACTCTATGAGGTGCAATGCCATGTATATTAGAGCTTGAGGGCTACTCGCTCGATTCTAAAGGGTAGGCAGATAGATTCTAAAAGTAATTTTAGAACTAGATAAATGATAAGAATCTTGATTTTTCAAGATACAGAATTCGGCTTACAAGTCTGCTTTTTTATTTTATGAAATCTTCAATAAAAATCAATTATCGATTTAAAAATTTCAATTAAGTTAGTTGTTTTCAAAAAATAGCTTTTGATTATTAATAAATTACAGCTATCTATTATTTATTTTTTAAAATTGGTTTTATTGATGTAAATTTGTTCACAACAATAAAACCTTAAAAACTTTTATATATGGCTTTTGATATTGAAATGATTAAGCAAGTTTATGCTACAATGGCTGAACGTGTTGATGCTGCTCGAAAAATTACAGGAAAACCCTTGACACTTGCTGAGAAAATTTTATACTCACACCTTTGGGATGGAACCCCAACCAAAGCATTTTTAAGAGGAAAAGATTATGTAGATTTTGCTCCAGATAGAATTGCTTGTCAAGATGCAACTGCTCAAATGGCTTTATTACAATTTATGCAAGCTGGAAAAGCAAAGGTTGCAGTGCCAACAACCGTTCATTGTGACCATTTAATTCAAGCAAAAAGTGGTGCTTTTGAAGATTTAAAACATGCAAATAGCACAAGTAGTGAGGTTTTTAATTTTTTAGAATCCGTTTCTAATAAATACGGAATTGGTTTTTGGAAACCAGGAGCAGGAATTATTCATCAAGTAGTACTAGAAAATTATGCATTTCCTGGAGGAATGATGATTGGAACTGATTCTCACACCGTAAATGCAGGTGGTTTAGGAATGGTTGCTATTGGTGTTGGTGGTGCTGATGCTGTGGATGTTATGGCTGGAATGGCTTGGGAATTGAAGTTTCCAAAATTAATTGGTGTAAAATTAACTGGAAAATTATCTGGTTGGACAGCTCCTAAAGATGTCATCTTAAAAGTAGCAGAAATTCTTACAGTAAAAGGAGGAACAGGAGCAATAGTAGAATATTTTGGACCAGGCGCAATTGCTATGTCTTGTACTGGAAAAGGTACTATTTGTAATATGGGTGCTGAAATTGGCGCTACAACTTCAACATTTGGTTATGATGAGTCCATGGAACGTTATTTACGCTCAACAGATAGAGAAGATGTTGCTGATGCTGCAAACAAAATCAAAGAATATTTAACAGCTGATGCTGAAGTATATGCGAATCCTGGATTGTATTTTGACCAAGTGATTGAAATTAATTTATCAGAATTAGGCCCTTTATTAAATGGTCCTTTCACACCAGATTTATCAACAACAGTTGGAAAAGCAATGGCTGAGAAAGCTGTTTCAAATGATTGGCCAATTCAAGTTGAATGGGGATTAATAGGTTCTTGTACTAATTCATCTTACGAAGATTTGTCAAGAGCAGCCTCAATTGCGCAACAAGCTTTAGACAAAGGATTAAAAACAAAAGCTGAATTCGGAATAAATCCTGGTTCTGAGCAAGTTAGATATACTGCAGAGAGAGATGGAATTTTATCAGTTTTTGAAAAATTAGGTGCAACTATTTTCACAAACGCTTGTGGTCCTTGTATTGGTCAATGGGCAAGATATTCTGATCCAAAAAATGCTCCTAAAAATAGTATTGTACATTCTTTCAACAGAAATTTTGCAAAAAGAGCTGATGGAAATCCAAATACACACGCATTTGTAGCTTCTCCAGAAATCACAGCAGCCATTGCAATTGCAGGTCGTTTAGATTTTAATCCAATGACTGATACTTTAATCAATGAAAAAGGAGAAGAAGTTATGTTGGATGAACCAACAGGATGGGAATTGCCTCCAAAAGGTTTTGAAGTAAAAGACAATGGCTATTTAGCTCCTGAAGAAGATGGAAGCCATGTAGTTGTAAATGTAGATGAAACTTCAGAAAGATTGCAATTATTGGCACCTTTTGAGCCTATTGGAAATTCAATCAAAAATGCTAAATTATTAATAAAAGCTTTTGGAAAATGTACAACTGACCACATTTCTATGGCTGGTCCTTGGTTGCGTTACAGAGGTCATTTAGACAATATTGCCAACAACACATTGATTGGTGCAGTAAATGCATTCAATCAAAAAACAAATTTTGTAAAAAATCAATTGACTGGTGAATATGATGCAGTTCCTGCTGTTCAAAGAGCATACAAAGCTGCTGGGATCAAAACAGTTGTTGTAGGAGATAATAATTATGGGGAAGGTTCTTCAAGAGAACACGCGGCTATGCAACCAAGATTTTTAGGAGTTGCTGCTGTAATTGTAAAATCTTTTGCAAGAATTCACGAAACAAACCTAAAAAAACAAGGAATGTTAGGATTGACGTTTGCAAATGAAGCTGATTACGATTTAATTCAAGAAGATGATGTTTTGAATTTCCTTGATTTGGATGTATTTGCTCCAGACAAACAATTGTCTTTAGAGTTGGTTCATGCAGAAGGAAGCAAAGATATTATCAAATTAAATCACACATATAATCAAGCTCAAATTGAGTGGTTTTTAGAGGGTTCTGCTTTGAATTTAATCAAAAAGCAAAACGCTCATTAACATACGTTTAATTCAAAAAAAAAGAGAAATCAAAAGTTGATTTCTCTTTTTTTTTGCCCAAAATGAAAATTAAATTCCTTTGTTTATTTTCACAGGTATTCTGTAAATCTCGCCTTTTTGAATTCCTTTTGTAACAACCTTCATGTAATTCAATTTGCTTTTTACAAACGAATTGAAATCTGTCAAATCAGAATCAACTGAAATTACTACCAATTCATTTTCATTGTTAATCATAAATGAAACTTCTGCAGTTGAAGTATTTTTTAATTCCAATGGAATTTTATTTCCTAAGAATTTCATGATTTCAGAACGCAATTCTGAAGTAATTTTTGATGGATCTTTTTCAGTTGCATTTGCAGAAAAAGAGATGGTCAAACTAAAAAGTAAGATGGCAATAATTGATTTTAAATTTCTCATAATAAGTGTTTTAAGTTTTACTTATTTCCTTAATAGACACTCATTTTTTAAAAACGTTTCAACAAAATGAGGACTTTAATAGATTCTTAACACACTTTAACTAATTTTAAGAATTTTCCGATAAAAAGAGTTTAAAAAGGATTATCAAAAAGTAACTATTTTGACTTTTCTACCAATTCTAATTTGTCTAAACTCGTTTTTGTTGTAAAAATTCCGTAGTTGATAGTCACTGATTTTTTTTCAATTTTATCAATCGTACCAATAGTATTTGAGTCGATAATTCGCACACGATCATTGATTTTGAAATGGTAGTTTTGCTTTTCTTTGGCAACTTTTTCAGCCTCGATTTTCTTTTCTTCTCTCACTTTCACCACTTTTTTCAAAACTTCATTTTCCACTTGTTGAATGATTTCTTCTTGACGCTTTTTATGAATAATGGCTTGTTGTTTTTGAGAAACTGTTTTTGGTTTTTCAGGAACTTTTTTCAGATGTTTTACTTTTTCATCAGCAACCCATTTATTGAAATTTGCCAACAATTCTTTCTTATTATTGGTCTGAAAATACTTGTTCAAATACTCATTCACTTTTCTTCCAAAAGACAACATTTTTTGATTATTGTCATATAATTCCTGAAAACCTTCTAATTTTTCTTGAATTTTTTGTTCTTTTTGCTTTAAATTTTCTAAGTACTCAGATTCTTGAATCTTTTGCTTTTCAAGATTTTCTGAGTTTTTTTGAAGTCTATTTCGTTCTTGTTGAAGTTTAGAAATGGTTTTATCCAAGCGTATTTTTTCATTTTCAACTCTTTTTTTGGCTTTGTTTATCAAACTAAATGGAATACCATTTTTTTGAGCCACTTCAAACGTAAACGAACTTCCTGCTTGACCTACAAACAATTTATACAAAGGCTCTAAAGTGCGTTCGTCAAATTGCATATTTGCATTGGTTACGTTTTCCAATTCGTTTGCCAACACTTTTAAATTTGAATAATGTGTGGTAATAATTCCAAACGCTTTTTTTTGGTAAAATTCTTCCAAAAAGATTTCAGCCAAAGCTCCACCCAATTCTGGGTCTGTTCCAGTTCCAAATTCATCAATTAAAAACAAAGTATTTTCATCGCATTTTTTTAAAAAGTGACGCATGTTTTTTAATCGATAACTATAAGTACTCAATTGATTTTCAATTGATTGATTGTCTCCAATATCTGTTAAAATGGTATCAAAAATATAAGATTCACTGCGCTCATCAACAGGAATTAACAACCCACTTTGCAACATTACTTGTAACAATCCAATGGTTTTTAAAGTAATACTTTTTCCACCTGCATTGGGTCCAGAAATAACAATAATTTGTTGGGTTTCTTCTAAAAGAATGGTTTGCGAAATCGTTTCAACTTTGTTTTCCTTATTTTTTTTCCACAAAATAGGATGATAGGCATTCTTGAAAAAAATCTTTTTAGTTTTAGTGATTTTAGGCAATACTCCTTGATGTTGACGCGCATATTTTGCTTTTGCACCAATTACATCCAAGTGCGTTAAAAATTCAATATAATCTTGTAATAGCGGCACAAAAGGACGAATTGTGGTAGATAAATCACGTAAAATTTTAATGATTTCTTGCTTTTCTTCGTACAATAAATTTTGATATTCACGTGAATAAGCCAAAGTTGCTTGTGGCGCAATGTAAACAATTCCACCAGATTTTGAAGCGCCCAATAAACTTCCTTCCACTTTTCTTCTGTGCATTGCCAAAACTGCTAAAACTCGCTGATTGTCAATTACAGTTTCTTTGATATCGTCCAAATACCCTGCAGCAATTGCTTTGGATAAAGCACTTGAAAAACTTGCGCCAATTTTACCACGAATGCTATTGATATCTTTCCGAATTTGCTTCAATTCTGGGGAAGCATTGTTTTTTACTTCTCCTGAAATTTCAATAATTTGATTGATTTCATCATTGATATAGGTTGTAAATTCAATTTTTTGAGTCACCTCAAAAAAAGTAGGAAATAACATCTGAAACTTTTTAAAAAATATCAGTTGTTCATTTACGGTAAGTGAAGTTCTAGCAACTTTTAAAAAAGCATCAGTTTCAATAAAACTGTTTTCAATTGCCAATCTTTTGACACTGTCAGTAATATCATCAAAACCATGATTGGGAACTCTGTTGTCATTTTGAAAAGAAGATAGATATTCATTCACCAAATGAAGTTCCTTGAAAAGTATTTTTCTACTTTCAATTGGACGAATTTCAATAACTTTTTGTTTTCCTAAACCTGAAATACAATGCGTTGCAACGTGTTGTAAAACCGTTAAAAATTCTAAATCTTGCAATGTTTTTTCTGAAATATTTTTACCCAAAATGCTATCTTTGAAATCCCTGCAAAAATAAGAAACAATGCAAGTAAAAATAGCGGATAGTTGGAAAAATATTCTAGCATCTGAGTTTGAAAAACCGTATTTCAAAACGCTTACAGATTTTGTAAAAACAGAATACAAACAACATACTTGTTATCCAAAAGGAAGTGAAATTTTTGCAGCTTTTGACTATTGTAGTTTTGATAATTTGAAAGTTGTGATCATTGGTCAAGATCCTTATCATGGACCAAATCAAGCAAATGGTTTGTGTTTTTCTGTGCATGATGGCATTTCACATCCACCTTCATTAATCAATATTTTTAAGGAATTTTCATCAGATCTAAATGTTCCATATCCACAAAGTGGAAACCTTGAAAGGTGGGCAAAACAGGGCGTTTTGTTACTAAATGCTACATTAACAGTAAGAGCTAATGAAGCAGGAAGTCATCAAAAAAAAGGCTGGGAAACCTTTACAGATAATGTAATTCAACAAATTTCAAAGGAAAAAACACATATTGTTTTTTTGCTTTGGGGTGGATTTGCCAAACAAAAAACGAAATTGATTGATTCGAAAAAACATTGTATTTTAACAACTGGTCATCCTTCACCTTTGAGCGCCAATAGAGGTTATTGGTTTGGAAATAAGCATTTTTCTAAGACAAATAAAATGTTAGAAAAAATGAATAAACAACTTATTGTATGGTAGAAAAAAGTGTTTCATTGAAATAAGGTAACAAAATTGATTCTAAAATATCTTCTGTAATATCTGGATAATTTACAGTATAGGAAGGCTCCTGATGAATCCATTTGGCAATTTTTTTCAATCTTTTTTTCTCAAAACTTTTTATTACAGGAATACCCATTTTTTCCAAAGCTGCTGCATTGCATTGTTGTTCAAATTGATTTTTCATAGGGATTACCATCAATTTCTTCTTTAAAAACAAAGCTTCTGAAGGGGTTTCAAAACCTGCACCACATAAAACACCTTCGCAAGAAAGAATACTTTTTATAAAATCAAATTCATTGATTGGATAGATTACTACGTTTTTTTTAAAAATTAATTGTTGGGTATTTCTTGAAAAAACGTGCCATTTTATCAACGGAATATCTGATAAAACTTCTAAAATTTTGTTGTGATCATAAGAAGGAAGATACACAGTGTAATGCCCTTTGTTGGTCACATTTCCATACCTAATTTTTTTTCTGATGATAGGTGTAAAAATTGAAGAACTGTAAGATTGAAAATGAAATCCGAATTTAAATTTTGCAGGAGCGTAATATTTTAATATTAGTTTTTCCAATCTAAAAGTTCCTTTTTTTGGAGAGTTTTCATCCAAAACAGCATTTTGATGACTGAGAGAAATACAATTTACATTTTTTAATTTGGCTGCCCATGCAGAAATTGGCTCAAAATCGTTGATAACCAAATCATAATTTCTAACAGGTAATTGTCTTATTTCTCTAAAAAAACGAATTAATTTTAATTTTTTAATAGTTTGCCAAAAGTCAATTCCACCATTTTTACCAAATGTAAAATTTAATCCATACAAATTATACTTAATTGGATAATCCAATTGAATTTCACATTCTTTCCCACTAATTAAAATATCAACTTCACCTTTCTCTTTTAGAATTGGGATAATTTCTTTGGCACGAGTTAAATGTCCATTTCCTGTACCTTGAATTGCGTATAAAATTTTCATACATTTATTTTTTACTAGTTTGAATGGCAAACTCTTTTAATAGTTCATCTATCATCATGTCATTTTCTTTTTCTCTTCTTTTTCTCAATTTCTTTTCTGAAGGTTTTTGATTTAAAAGTTCTTTAACTAATGGATCTTTTGCGTATTCATATAAAGTCCAAGAACGATTATTATATTCTAAAGCTGTTAAATTTTCAACCCAATCACCTGAATTCAAATACGTTGTTTTTCCATTTTGATTGCTAATAACTTTAATTTCGGGTTGATGAATGTGACCACAAACCACAAAATCATAGTTATTTTCAATAGCAATTTCAGAAGCTGTTTCTTCAAAATTATTTACAAATTTGATAGCACTTTTTACACTATTTTTTATTTTTTTGGATAGTGATATTTTTCCATATCCAGAAAATTCACTGACCCAATTAATCATTGTATTGATTATAATCAAAGTATCATAACCAATTCCACCCAATTTTGCCAACCATTTTGAGTGTTTCATGGTAACATCAAAAACATCTCCATGAAAAATCCATGCTTTTTTATCATCCAAATTCAATATCAATTTGTTTAAAATAGTAAAACTTCCTAAACTAAATCCTTTAAACTTTCGCAACATTTCATCATGATTTCCTGTGATATAATACACTCTCGTTTTTTTAGAAAGTAAGGCTGTGATATGTTTGATAACATTCATGTGCGATTTTGGAAAATAATGTTTGCTGAATTGCCAAATATCAATAATATCACCATTTAAAATCAATACTTTTGGTTGAATGGTTTTTAAATAGTTCAATAATTCTTTAGCTTTACATCCATATGTTCCTAAATGAACATCAGAAATTACTACGTATTCAACAGAACGCTTTTTTATTTTTTTCATATTTTTTTTGAGATTGAAAAAGTCTTCAGAAAATTGCGAGAAAAGTTTTTTTGATTTCGCAGGAAAGCACAATTGCATTGAATTTTATATAAAATCAACATAGTACTTTTGAATTTTTATCAAATTTATATTTGATATGTTTTAAAATTGTAAAGTTTATATCAATAAATTAAACCGAAAACTTTATGAAAAAGTAATTCAATTGTAAAGTTATTGCGAAAAAAAATCCGCTAAAAAGCAGATTCATTGAATTTGAAGTTAAGAAACAAATAAACTTAAGAAATGTTTATTTGTTGAGTTGTTTCGGTTTTTTCTATTGCATCAGCCAAACCACATGCAGAAGACGAGCTTCTACAAGATGAAAAACATACGATTCCAAAAATACAAATGGCAATAAAAACAACTTTTTTCATGGATACTTTTTTTAACGATTTAAAGATATATATTTTTTATGAATTCGTTGGCGTTTTTCTTCTCTTCTAAAACGTTTAGTGAAATCATTTTATTTTGAATTCGTGCAATTAAATTTTTGGTGATTGGTTTACCTGAATTCCACGCTGTTATTTTTAACCATTCTTGGATGTCTTCTGTTTTTTGCTGATATCTAGTAGCTAAAATTGCAGCAATTTCATCTCTTTTTTTGAAAAAAATAGTTTCTGAATTAATAACGTTTAATACTTTTTTTATGGCTTCTAAATTGTTTTCCAAAATTTCATTTCGCACTGCAATTACAAAACAAGGCCAAGGAGTAGGGCAGTCATCAATTCTTCTAAAAGTTCCGTCATCAACCAAAGGTTTTGTGGTAAAATGTTCCCACATAAAATAGTCTGCAGTGCCATTTTTTAGCGCATTAATGCCTCCTTCTAAATTTCCAATTTCAACAAATTTCAATTTGGAAACATCCCAATTTTGATTGTAGGCATTTACAATTGCCATTAAATGCGAACCTGAACCAAATCTGCTAATCGCAATTTTGGCATGTTCTAAATCTTCCATTTTATTGAATTTGGATGATTTTTCAACATGAATTCCCCAAATTAAAGGTGATTTTACAAAAGTTTGTACAATTTTTGACGGATTTCCAGCAGCAATATCTTTGATAATTCCTTCTGTTAAAACGATTGCAATATCCAAAGTTCCTTCTCTCAATGCAGCACACATATCTCCTGTGCCACCAGGAAAATCTTTCCAGCGTAGATTGATATTGTGTTTGGTGTATTCTTTATTTTTTAGGGTGATGTACCAAGGATAATTAAAATGTTCTGGAACGCCACCTACTTTTAAATCAATCATTTACGCGGTTAATTTTTCAAGAGTGTACAAAATTAAATCTGCTACAACTTTTGAAGGATTTTTACTAAAAGTGCCATTGGCTCTGTTGGCAATAATGGCATTCATGGAAACTGCTTTGTGTCCCATCAATTTTGACAAACCATAAATTGCAGAAGTTTCCATTTCTAAATTGGTAATTCTATTTTCAATGAATTTAAAACTATCAATTTTATGATTCAAAGTTGCATCTTCCAAAGCCAAGCGCAAAACACGACCTTGAGGACCGTAAAATCCTCCTGCTGTGGCTGTTATTCCTTGAAAAACATTTTCAGAAATCAAAGAATTTGCCAATTCTTGTGAATTGGAAACGATTATTGGATGTGCTTTTTTGTTGCACCAATTTGTATGTTTTACAAACGCATTTTCAATTTCAGGATGAGAAATCGATTCAATTTGATAAGAATGCAACAAACCTGTCATGTCTAAACCATGAGAGCTTAACACAAAAGAATCTACAGGAATATCAGCTTGTAAAGAACCAGAAGTTCCAATACGAACTATGGAAAGTTGTGTTAATTTTTCTTTTATTTTTCTAGTGTTTAAATCAATATTGACTAAGGCATCCAACTCATTGAGAACAATGTCAATATTGTCAGGCCCAATTCCTGTTGAAATTACAGAAAATCGTTTGTTTTTATAGGTTCCAGTGGTAGTTTTGAATTCGCGTTTTTGAGTAGTAAAATCAATGCTGTCAAAGTGTTTGGTTACTTTTTCAACACGATCTTGATCACCAACTAAAATGATATTTGTAGCAATATTTTCGGGTCTCAAATTCAAATGATACACACTTCCATTTGGATTTAAGATTAATTCTGAAGCTTTTAAACTCATTTATGAAGTAATTTGTAAAAGCTTATTTGAACTAGTTTGGTATAAAAAACTGTACTTTTTTGACCCTCCTAAATAAGTTTCTTCGTTTCTGATTTGTCCGTAAAAGTTCAGTTGTTTTTCTAAAACTTCTTTTCCTTTTTTTGAAATTTTTACAGGATTGAAAGATGAAAAGAGTTTGTTTAAATTTCTGAGATGATTTTCGTATTGCAAATCACCAAAACCATAGGTTTCGTCTTCTTTTAAAAGATTTGTAATCAGTTCTTTTTTAGATTTGAATTGATGTGAATTGGCTGTTTTCAAAATATTGTTTTCCACAAAATTCAATCCATTTTCTATGGATGGAAAACGTTTTAAATGCGCTTCAATGGCAGTTGCCAAATGCTGAAATGGCGACATTGGATTGAATTTATACA
Source organism: Polaribacter sp. (assembly GCA_036846425.1). Lineage (GTDB taxonomy): Bacteria > Bacteroidota > Bacteroidia > Flavobacteriales > Flavobacteriaceae > Polaribacter. The sequence goes on along the minus strand of DAIUBY010000014.1, from coordinate 23,719 downwards.
CCGTTTCTAAACGCAAAGGACTGTCTGAACAATACAACTGCCAAATATAATCTGCATATTCAATATCATCCTGAGAAAGAGAAACACGATTTTTATAAAATCCGTTAATTTTTTCTTCTGTTAAAAGCGTAAATGCTGTAAGTTTTTGATTTTTTGGGTCAATACCACCACCAACTAATGAAATTTGGTAACCTTGTCTGTATCTTTTGATCCAACTTAACACTGCTAACATGTTTATTTGACAAAACAAATCTGGTTCAAACCACAAAACGATTTCATTTTGTTCTTTCTTTTTACACAAATTTCGATATTCCTTTAGAGTAAATTCGATAAATGTTTGTTTATTTACTTTGTATGCCGTTTTTAAAAAATCAAAACGATTTTTCCAGAAAGTTTCACTGCCTACATCAGTAGTAGTTTTTCCTTCGCAAAGCATTTCTCGCCAAGTAATAAATTCTCCAGAAAATTGTAATTTTTTCAGATAGTTAGTAGTGCTATCGCCATTGGTAATGTGTAAAATTGATGCTTTCATAATCTATTTGAACGTTTTTTTGAAACTTTAATTGTCTTTGGAAAGATATTTATCCTCCAACACGTTTAACTTTAAACCCTTTTTCTTGTAGCAATTTCATTATTTTATCACGATAATCACCTTGAATAATAATGGAATCGTCTTTAAAACTTCCACCAACAGAAAGCCAGGTTTTGATTTCTTTGGCTAGGTTTTTAAAATCATCTGATGAACCATTAAAACCTTCAATAATCGTGATTGGTTTTCCTTTTCGTTTTTCATATTTACAAATTAGGGGTTCAGTTTGCCACCAAAAATCATTTTTTTTAGAAGCTGTTTCTTCCTCAACAATGTGTTCAGGAAATAAGTTTTTCAATTGATATTTTAAATCCATTATTTTTTCAATCCTAAATCGCGCAAACGCTCATCTAAAAATTCGCCTGCAGTGATGTCTTCAAATTGTTTTGGATTGTTTTCGTCAATACAATTTTCTAAAACATTCAACTTCATATCAGAAATGGGATGCATAAAAAACGGAATTGAGTATCTTGAAGTTCCCCACAATTCTCTTGGCGGATTTATTACTCTATGAATGGTTGATTTTAATTTGTTGTTGCTATGACGTGATAACATATCACCCACATTAATCATCAATTCATCTGGTTCAGCCATAGCATCAATCCATTCTCCTTCATGATTTTGCACTTGCAACCCTTTACCTTGAGCACCCATCAACAACGTAATTAAATTGATATCTCCATGAGCTGCAGCTCTTTCTGCACCTTTTGGTTCATTTTGAATTGGAGGATAGTGAATTGGGCGTAAAATACTATTTCCATTTTTAATATAATTGTCAAAATATGTTTCTTCCAAACCTAAGTGCAAAGCCAAAGCACGCAACAAATATTTGGCAGTTTTTTCTAGCATTCTATAAGTTTCTTTTCCAATTTCATTGAATTTTGGTAATTCTTCTACAATTACGTTGGGTGGATATTCTGCTTCCAAAGCAGGATTGTCTTCTACATATTGACCAAAATGCCAAAACTCTTTCAAGTCGCCTTCTTTTTTTCCTTTGGCAGCTTCTTTTCCAAAAGAGACATAACCTCTTTGACCTCCAATGCCAGGAATCTCGTATTTTTCTTTTATTTCTAGAGGTAAATCAAAAAAGTTTTTTACTTCTTGATATAAATCAGCTACTAGTTTATCATCTAAAAAATGACCTTTTAGGGCTACAAACCCAATATTTTCGTAAGCATTTCCAATTTCGTTGATAAATTTTTGTTTTCTGATAGGATCATCAGACAAAAAATCTGCAAGATGTACGCTAGGTATAGTATTCATGAGGTATTTTTATTTGGGCTATAAATTTAGTAAAAAAATAACGATATTTTATTTTTTAGTAAATGGAATTAAATAACTCAAGGTGTAGTTGAAACCAAAACCTGTTCCACTTTCAAAAATGGTATTGAATCCAGGAGCAAACAACGTTTTGAAATTGTCTGGTTCTTTAACACTCATCATTACTTTGTAAGAAACACTGGCGCTAATGAAAAAGTTTTTGAACGTTTCTACTTTAAATCCGACCATAAATTCGGACCAATGTGCGTTTACATTGGCTGTTTCATTTACAGGAACAATAGGATTTGCAGGGAAATATGTTGTATTTACATTTGGCGTAAAACTATTGAGCGTTTGTTCAAAAAAACTCAATCCATATCTGTATCCTACAAAAATTTCGTTGTTCATGTCTAACCAATTTTCATAAGCATTAAAATTGAAACCTGCTCTTATATAAGTTCCTTTTGCAGTAGAATTTGTATAATCTTCCTGCGTGTTTTCTTGTTCAAAACCAATTTCGGCTGCAATAAAGATTCGTTTTGAAACTCTGTAATCACCAACAAATTCTAAACCACTATAACTACTATCAAAAGTTGCTTTTATAGGTTTGCTGATGTCAATTCCTATACGAATTCCGGAAGGAGATTTGTAAACAATTGAATCATTATTTGTGTTTAATGTATCTATTTTTTGCGTTTGTGAAACACTTTCAACAACCACAAATAGCGCAAAAAGACTAATGAAATATTTGAACATGAGCTGCATTTTGGTTATCTATTGTTGTTGTTGTGGCGTTGATTTCTGCAACCCAAGTGTTGTTGGAATTGAAAACAACATCATTAAAATTTACTTTAAATCCGCAAGAGCGAGACACATAAATTTGTGAAGTTGTATAATTGATGGTTATTTGATTCACAATATTTCCTTTAGAAATATTATAAACAGTTTCAGTGGCAATGCTATTCAATGGAATTGCAATAGAATCTAAAGATTGATTTACTAAAATACTGTCTTTGCCTGAAGCCCAAATGTACATGGATTCTACAGCTTTTGGTTGTGTTCTGTTATTGACATCATAAAAACGCAATACCAATCTGGGTGTTATTGGATTTTGGGTGCAAAAATCATCTTTTTCGCAAGCAGCTATTAAAGAAAATAAGACAATAACCAAAAACCATTTTTTCATATTATTCCTCTTCATCAATTTCTTCAACTTCTATAATTTTATTGATGATGGTTGCTAATTGAAAATCAAGTTCTGTAACTCCTCCTGCATCATGAGTTGTTAAGCTGATTTCTAGCATGTTGTATATATTTGTCCATTCAGGGTGATGATTCAATGCTTCACATTCAAAAGCAATTCTGTTCATTGCAGACATGCAATCTTTAAAATTGTCGAATTCAAATTCTGTGTGCAGAGCATCATCATAATATTCCCAATCAATTAAATGCGTTAATCGCTCTTCGATTTCTAAAATATTCAATTTTTCCATGAATCAAAAGTAGTAAAATCTTGGTTGATAAATGATATTTCCTTGTTTGATTTTCAGTGAAGAATTTTTATTGAAATTATCTAAATTGCTCTTTTTTTAGATTTCAATCCTATATTTTTTGATGATTGAATTCATATTTCAGTTGTTGGCTGGTATATTTCTTTTTTTCAATTCTTCTGAAAGAACTTTAAATTTTTTTGATTTTCTTAGAAACAAATAAATCAAAAAAACGGGAATCAGTGTTACTAATCCCCATGAATTTTTGGCGACACTAAAAACGACGATTCCTGCCATAAACCCAATAAAAAATGCATCGAAAATAGGAGAGGGTTTAATTTTTTTTATTTCATTTTGTAATTGTTCGTCAGTAAGTTTTGAGATGTCTTCAAGTTTCATTTTATTTTTTTTAGAGAGCTCTTGTCCAATAAGCAGTTTTACCTATCAAAGAAAATCCGATATAACCTCTGATTTTCAGTTTGTTTTCAGTTTCGAGTTTAATGTAGCATTTGTAAACTTTGCCATTTCTGGGATCTAGAATTTTTCCTCCTGACCATTCTTCACCATCTTTTTCTAAACCTGTAAGGATGTTTAATCCTAAAATCGGTTTGTTTTTATTTTCGTCAGTACACAAATCACAAATAGCATTTTTACGTTTTGGATTTTTTATTTCAATCACTTTTGCGAAGGCTTTTCCATTTTTTTCATAGATTTCGATCACAGAATCTACTTCACCTGTATCTTCATTGGTGGAATGCCATTTACCAAAAATGCTTTGTGATTGTAAATTGAAAGCAGCAATTAAAAAGAATGTTGTTAAAAGGATATTTTTCATAATTTATTACATTTTAGCATCAAAAAAAAGATTCCATTTTTGTTGTACACGCATGGTTTGTTCAATTACATCTCGCACACAGCCTTCACCACCATTTTTATTGGAAACATAATGAGCAATTTGTTGAATTTCAGGAACTGCATCATTTGGAGCACATGCCAAACCTACGGTTTTCATCACAGGAATATCAGGCAAATCATCACCCATATACAAAACGTTTTCAGGTTTTAAATCGTATTTTTTTACCAATTCTTGGTATTGAACTATTTTGTTATGTGCACCCAAATAAATGTCTTCAATGCCTAAAACTTCCAATCGTTTTCTCACACCTTCATTGGTACCACCAGAAATTATACAAATTCGAAATCCACAATTCAAAGCAGTTTTCATTGCAAATCCATCTTTTACATTCATGTGGCGCAACAATTCACCATCAGGCATTATTGTAAGCATTCCATTGGTTAAGACACCATCAACATCAAAAATAAATGTTGTAATGTTTGCCAGTAATTGTTTGTAACTAAGCGTCATTTTGAATCGAATTTGTTAAGATTTTATAAATTTCTTGTTGCTTTTCATTCAACAAAAATAAATGATTTTTTATTGTTTCTGAATCCTTTCTTACGGCAGGTCCAGTTTGTGCCAAAATAGGAGGTAAGGTTGTAATTTTTTCAGCAGTTTCAGCAATTAGAGGATATAAAATTTCAAACGGAATTTGATTTTTATCGCAAATGTCATTAGCTATTTTATATAGATGATTTGTGAAATTGTTTGCAAAAACAGCAGCTACATGAACTATTTTTCGTTGTTCAGAATCAATTTGATAAATTTTTTCACTTAGTAATTTTGCTATTGAACTTAACATTTCAAAGTCCAAAGAATGCTGAACTTCCAAGCAAAAAGGAATCTTTGAAAAATCAACTTTTTTTTCTTTGCTAAAACTTTGCAGCATATAAAAAACTCCTTTTCTAGAAGTATTTTTCAATTGACTCATAGCAACACTTCCAGAAGTATGAACCACAAATGTATTGTTGATTTTATGAGAAACTTCTTGAATTGCATCATCAGAAACAGCCAAAATGGTAAGGTCAGCTATAGGAATAATTGTCAAATTTCTTGAGGAAATTATTGAAACTTTAAGTTCATTAAAAGGTTTTAATGCCTCAAACAAATGAGTGCCAACATTGCCTTTCCCAACAATAAGTATCGAAATCATGTTACGAATATAACATTTTTTTCATTTTCTGAAAAGCGTAGACAAAAAGCAATAAAACAAAACCTACTACCAAACCAATTAGAAATTCTTTAAAAGTAGCAGGTAAAGCAGTTAATATGTGATGAAAAAAATCAATGTGATGAGCAAAAATTCCACCTGCAACTAAAAGCAATGCCAATGTTCCAAATACACCCAATAAACGAATGATGATTGGCAATGATTTTACCAAAATATTTCCTATAAAAACCAACATTTTGCTGGAATTTGCACCTTTTTTAATCAACTTAAAACCTGCATCATCCATCCTTACCAAAAGCGCCACAATTCCATAAACACCAACTGTTGCAATCATTGCAACTACAGTTACTACCAACAATTGGTTTATAAATGGAGCTGTTGAAACTGTTCCTAAAGCGATAATAACAATTTCTAGTGATAAAATAAAGTCAGTTCGAATCGCAGATGAAATTTTAGATTTTTCTAGTGTCAAAACTTGCTCTGAACTAATTGAATCAGTAGGTTCATTTATAATTTTTTTTGAATGAGGCACAAAATATTCATAGATTTTTTCAGCACCTTCATATGCCAAATACAAACCTCCAATCAATAAAATAACAATTATGGCAGGTGAATACAACGCATTTAAAATAAAAACTACTGGAAGAATTATCAATTTATTTACAAACGAGCCTTTTGTAATTTTCCAAATTACAGGAATTTCTCTATCAGAAACAAAACCCATCGCTTTTTCAGCATTTACAGCCAAATCGTCTCCTAAAATACCCGCTGTTTTTTTGGTAGCTATTTTACTCATTGCAGCCACATCATCCATCAATGCTGCTACATCATCTAACAATGAAAATATTCCTGAAGCCATTCTTTTTTTCTTGCAAATATAGCAACTATGGCAAGTGAAATCTTAAATTGTTTGATGGTTTCATTTAAAACTTTAGAAAGTTATTTTTTTATTTAAAACCATTTTTATTTTTTGTTAATGTGAAATTAGTTTTCAAATTCTTTCAATCTTAAACAATTTTGAATATTGTAATTTCTGAATTTCCATTCTAATCAAACAGAATTCAAAAAAAAGCTTTTAATAAGATTTCAATGTAATTTACTAATTTAGCCATCCTAAATTAGTTTCTATGAAAAATTTAAAAAAACTGGGTATCAACACAACTTGTGTTCACATTGGTGAAGTTAAAGATGAGCAATTCAAAGGCGCAGTTTCACCAATTTATCCAGCTACTTCTTATGCTTTTGATGGTGTTGATATCAAACGTTATCCACGATATTTCAATACTCCAAATCAAGAAATGTTGCATAAAAAAATTGCGGTTTTGGAACACACTGAAGATGCAATGATTTTTAGTTCAGGCATGGCTGCTATTTCAGCTGCGTTATTTGCATTTCTTCAAAAAGGCGATCATATTATTGTACAGCAGGTTATTTATGGAGGTACTTTTAATTTTATGGTGAATGAATTTGAAAAATTTGGCATTGAATATTCGTTCACAGAATCTGATAAAATTGAAGATTTTTTACCCTTACTTCGTTCAAATACCAAAGTAATGTATATTGAAACGCCTTCAAATCCTTTATTGGGAATTACAGATATGAAAGCAATTGCTGATTTGTCAAAAAAACATAAAATTATTACAATGATTGACAATACGTTTGCTTCACCCATCAATCAAAATCCTGCTGTTTTTGGGATTGATATAGTATTGCACTCAGCTACAAAATATATGGGAGGTCATTCTGATATTTCAGCTGGAGCCATTGCAGCAAGCAAAGAACACATTGCGAAAATTTGGAAAACAGCTATCAATTATGGTGGAAATCTAAGTGATCAAACTGTTTGGTTGTTAGAGCGAAGTATGAAAACCTTGAATTTACGTGTAAAAGAACAAACCAAAAATGCACAAATCATGGCAGAATATCTTGAAAAAAATACCCACATTGATGCTGTGTATTATCCAGGATTAAAAAGTCATCCACAATACGAACTTGCCAAAAAACAAATGAAAGGTTTTGGTGCTATGTTGTCTTTTGAATTGAAAAGTTCAATAGATGCAATGGAATTTCAACGTAATTTACAACTGATAAAACCATCTATGAGTTTGGCAGGATTAGAAAGTACTACAGTAAGTCCTGTAAAAACAACTCACGCATTATTAAGTGAACAAGAACGTTTGGAAAGAGGCATTAAAAATGGATTGATTCGTTTTTCTGTGGGTATTGAAGAACCCGAAGATTTAATTGCGGATATTGAACAAGCAATTGAAAAAACGATAAAAATTTAAGTTGTATTTAAGATTCCAAAAAATAAAAAGAGAGGATTTTTTTTAAAAAAAAACCTCTCTTTTTGTTAAAATAAACTATAATAAAAAATTAAATATGCTCTTCTAAATGATGGTGTTCGTCAATTAAAGGACCACCTTCCATAATTTGTTTAGAAGCTTCATTTGAAAATTTCTCAAAGTTTAGATGGAAAAAGTGTGCTAAATGAATCGCCTTAACAATATAAGCCCCTTTTTGCAACCAAGTATTCATTGGGTCTAACATTTCTGTTGGAACATTAAGACAATATTTAGGCATATATAAACCAAAAATAGGATGTTGTTCAAAATCAACATTGTCTAATTTTCCCTCTAAAGCAGCTGTAATCATAGCTCTTGTATATCTCAATATAATTCTAGAACCCACACCATATGGACCACCAGACCAACCTGTGTTTATTAACCAAACATTTACACCAGCTTCAGTCATTTTTTTACTTAACATTTCTGCATATTTTGTAGGATGAAGAGGCATAAAAGGTTCGCCAAAACAAGCTGAAAATGAAGGTAAAAGTTCTGTAATTCCAGCTTCAGTTCCAGCAACTTTTGCAGTATATCCCGATATGAAATGATAGGTAGCTTGACCTGGTGTTAATTTAGAAATAGGAGGCAAGACACCAAAAGCATCACATGTTAAAAAGAAAATATTTTTAGGATTGCCTGCAAATGAAGGTTCTTGAATATTATCAATATGATAAATTGGATAACTAACACGTGTGTTTTGAGTGATGGAAAAATCGGAAAAATCAACTTCGCCATTTGAATCAAATACAACATTTTCTGATATTGCTCCTGGTTTAATAGCTCTGAAAATATCGGGTTCTTTTTCCTCTGTCAAATCAATAACTTTTGCATAACAACCACCTTCAAAATTGAAAATAATATTATCTGCTGTCCAACCATGCTCATCATCACCAATTAATTTTCTTTTGGGATCTGCAGATAACGTTGTTTTTCCTGTTCCAGATAATCCAAAGAAAATAGCGGTATCACCAGCATCACCAACATTCGCAGAACAATGCATTGGAAGTACATTTTTTTCAATAGGTAAAATTAAATTCAAGGCTGAAAAAATTCCTTTCTTCATCTATCCTGTATATGCTGAACCACCAATAAGTGCAATTTTTTGAGTAAAATCTAAAATTGAGAAGTTTCCTTGACGAATTCCATAAGCTTCTGGATTGTTACAAACATATCCAGGAGCGCAAAGTATCAACCAATCTTCTTGGAAGTTGTCTTTTGCTTCCTCAGGCAATCTTAAAAACATGTTATAAACAAACATGCTTGACCAAGGATATTCAGCAATTGTTCTAATATTGGTTGTGTACTCAGGAGCAGCACAAACATAAGCATCACTTGCATATAACTCTTTATTTGATAAATAGTTAACTACATTGTTTTTCAGTTGATTAAAATTTTCTGTTGATAATGGTTTATTTATTTTTCCCCACCAAACTTTTTCAGCTGTATAAGAATCCTTAACTATAAAACGGTCATGAGGCGATCTTCCAGTAAATTTACCTGTATTTAAAGCTAATGTTCCGTTTTTGGTTTCAGTTCCCATACCTTTTGCTAAGGTAATTCTTTGCAATTCTTTGGAGCTTAAATCCCAATTAACAAGTGCATTTGTAATGCCATATTTTTTTAAATCTGGTCTTTTTATTCGTTCTAATGTTTCCATATGATATAAATTTTTAATGTTAGATATTTAAAAAGTCAACTTAGGGGTAAAAGTGGGTTTTTATTGACTTTGATTTGTTGGTTAAAATTACTTTTTAATACTTTTATTTTTTATGATAAATATCATAAAATACTGAATATCAATATTTTTATATATAATTTAATGGTTTAATAATATTCGTTTTTTAAAAAATCGAAAACGAAATAGCTATCAATTTTCTACAAATACTTTGTTTTAAATGATTATTTTTGACAATTGAAAAATAATAATGATTACGAAAATTTTACAACTTTCATAATTATTGTGATAATAAGTTATTTTATATTGTATGAAATTAGACATTCTTGCTTTTGGCGCACATCCTGATGATGTAGAATTGGGTTGTGGAGCAACCATTGCTAAAGAAATTTCTTTAGGAAAAAAAGTCGGTATTATCGATTTGACAAGGGGCGAATTAGGCACAAGAGGCTCAGCTGATTTAAGAACTATTGAAGCAACAAATGCTGCTAAAATTCTAGGAGTTACTGTCAGAGAAAATTTAGATTTTGAAGATGGATTTTTTATCAATGACAAACTTCATCAACTCGAAATCATTAAAATGATCCGAAAATACCAGCCAGAGATTGTATTGTGTAATACTATTGATGATAGACATATTGATCATGCAAAAGGAAGTAAATTAGTTTCTGACGCTTGTTTTCTGAGTGGATTATTAAAAATAGAAACTAATCTTGATGAGGAAATTCAAGAAAAATGGCGTCCAAAACATGTATTTCATTATATCCAGTGGAAAAATATTAAACCAGATTTTGTAGTTGATGTTACAGGATTTTTAGATAAAAAAGTATCAGCTGTAATGGCTTATTCCTCGCAATTTTATGATCCAAAAAGCAACGAACCAGAAACGCCTATAACAAGTAAAAACTTTATAGAAAGCATAACTTACCGTGCAAAAGATTTAGGAAGATTGATTGATGTTGATTATGCTGAAGGATTTACTACAGAACGATTTGTAGCCGTTGAAAATTTTAGCAAATTAATTTAGAAAATTCTTTTTGAGTATTCGAAAATAAATTATATTTGCACCCGCAAGTTATAAACGGTGGTTGTAGCTCAGCTGGTTAGAGCGCTAGATTGTGGTTCTAGAAGTCGCCGGTTCGAACCCGGTCTTCCACCCAACAAAAAAACCTTCTTGATTTACAAGAAGGTTTTTTTATGGTGACAACTTTTATTAAAAAAATATCAAATATTGAAGATTTTAGTTAAACTATAAAAAGCTAGGGAACTTTTTACACTACTATTCTGTTACTCTCATTAACTTTAGGGGTACTTTAGTTAATTTGATTTTTTAACAGTTTCTTCAATATTTGATAGTCTTTGAAGAATACCTTGCGATAATTCCTCAAATTGTCTTCTAACTACGCTTTGGATATGAAACTCTATAGGGGATTGAACTTCAGTTAGGGGTACATAGTTATTTTTACACTTTCCAACGCCGGTAAATAACCACATTGGATCAATCTCTTTGATATTGTCTATTATTCCAAGCAATATCGTTTCATTTGGTTTTTTGGTGTAGTTGATTACAGCGCTGACAAGTTGTTGAGAAACCCCAATGAGTTCGGAAAACTGTCTTTGATTTAAACCAGTATCATTAAAAACCATAATTACTCTTTCTGCTCTTTCTTTATCTGCATGTTTCATTTTATAGGGGTCCTCAAATGTAGTAAAAAAAATCTACAAACAATGTGGGATGAAAAAAAAAATTTCATTTTCCTTGTAAAACATCTTGAAAAAATGTATTTTATAGCAATATTTTGACCTTTTTTTGGGTCTTTTTTGATATTTTTTATAAAAAAATTATTTCAACAATTTCTTAAACAAATGATTTATATAAATTTTTTTAAAATATTAATTTTAATTATTTTATATAATATTAAATAAAGTAATGGTTTAAAAAATATCAATAAAAATTATCCAAAAATCAGTAATTTTAGGGTGATTTTTCATGGATTCTGACGGGTAATGTGAAAAAATTTAAAAAAAATTCATTTTTTTTTAAATTGTGGTAAAAAATACCACAAATGATGTGAAAATTGTGGTGAATTTTACCATAAAAATGAATTCAAAAAGTCAAATTTTGTCAGTTTTTACTTTTTTTGGTGAAAAAACTAAAAATTACATTTCAAAAAATGAAACAAATTGGAGTGAATTTTTATCAAAATTAGCATCTTTTGTAACTTCAATATCCATTTTAAATTTTAAAATGGATATTGAATTTGACCTATAATATAAAAAAAATAAAAAAGAATATTTCAGAAATATATTTTTCTAATAAGGATGAAATATTAAACTAATTTTTCTCTTAAATAAGGAGCTGTAAATGAAATTTTGTTTTTTATAAGTTCTTCTGGAGTTCCTTCAAAAAGTATGTTTCCACCTTTATTACCACCTTCCAAACCTAAATCGATAATGTAATCAGCACATTTAATCAATTCGATATTATGTTCAATGACAATAATTGAGTGTCCCTTTTCAATCAAAGCATTGAAAGATGCTAACAATTTTTTGATATCATGAAAGTGCAATCCAGTAGTTGGTTCATCAAAAATAAACAAGGCTTTGTCTTTTGTTGTTCCTTTTACCAAAAAAGAAGCGAGTTTTATTCTTTGAGCTTCTCCACCTGAAAGTGTAGACGAAGATTGCCCTAAAGTAACATATCCCAAACCAACATCTTGCAAAGGCTTTAATTTTTGAGCAATTTTTCCAGCTAAATTTTCTGTAAAAAAAGCAACTGCATCATCAATTGTTAAGTTTAAAATATCATTGATTGATTTGTCTGCAAAAGTAACTTCTAAAATTTCCTTTTTAAAACGTTTTCCATGACAAGCATCACATTGCAAATGAACATCTGCCATAAATTGCATTTCAATAGTAACTTCACCTTCTCCTTTACAAACTTCACAACGCCCACCTTCTACATTGAAAGAAAAATGTTTTGGTTGATAATTTCTGATTTTTGCCAATTTTTGATTGGAAAAAAGCGCTCTAATATCATCATAAGCCTTAATATAAGTTACAGGATTTGAACGTGATGAACGTCCAATGGGATTTTGATCAATAAATTCAACGTGTTTTATGGCATCAAAACTTCCTCTAATTGCTGTATGTTGTCCAATTTTATCTCCATATCCAATAGTCTTTTTCTGCATCACTGGATATAAAATCTTTTTTACAAGTGTACTTTTTCCTGAGCCTGAAACTCCTGTAATTACGGTTAAACATTCTAATGGAAAACGAACATCAATATTTTTTAAATTGTGTTCTCTTGCGCCTAAAATTTCAATATAATTTTTGGAAACCCTGCGCTTTTTGGGAATTTCAATTTTTAATTGTTGATTTAAGTATTTTGCGGTCAGAGAATTGGATAACAAAATTTCATCAAAATTTCCCTCAGCAACCACATTTCCACCATAAGTTCCTGCTTCTGGTCCAATATCAATAATGTAATCTGCTTCTTTCATGATGTCCTCATCATGTTCTACAACAATTACGGTGTTTCCCAAATCTCGTAAATTTTTTAAAACTCCAATCAAACGCTCTGTATCTTTTGGATGCAATCCAATACTTGGTTCGTCTAAAATATACATGGAACCAACTAACGAACTTCCTAAAGAAGTTGCCAAATTAATTCGCTGACTTTCACCTCCAGAAAGTGTATTTGAGGTTCTATTAAGTGTCAAATAACTTAATCCAACATTATTCAAAAATTGCAATCGATTTTTGATTTCTACCAATAATCTTTTTGCAACTTTTTCTTCATATATAGTAAGGTGTACATTTTTAAAAAATTCCGATAATTCATCCAAAGGAATAGTCACTAAATCTGTAATTGTTTTATTATTGATTTTTACATAGGATACTTCTTCTCTTAAACGTTTTCCAAGGCATGTAGGACATTTAGTTTTTCCTCGATAACGAGAAAGCAACACTCTGTTTTGAATTTTATAGCTTTTTTCTTCCAAAGCTTCAAAAAAATGATGAATTCCATGAAAACTTTTAGTGCCTTTCCAAACCAATTCTTTTTGTTTTTCAGATAATTCGAACCAAGGTTTGTGAATTGGAATATCAAATTGGTAAGCAACAGCGACTAAATTGTCTTTATAATGTTTGAAAGAATCGGTTTTGAAAGGAAAAATTGCATCTTCATAAATGGATAATCCTGTATTTGGAATCACCAAATCTTCATCAATTCCAATAACATTTCCATAACCTTCGCAAGTTGGACAAGCTCCATAAGGATTATTGAAACTGAATAAATGTGTATTGGGTTCTAAAAAAGACAACTTGTCTAATTCAAATTTATTACTGAATTCTGTGATGTTGTTTGTTTCTAAATTTTCGATAAAACAAGTTCCTTTTCCTTCAAAAAAAGCAGATTGAATGGCATCTCCCAATCTGTTGTAAAAATCTTCTTCATTTTTGGTGATGATTCTATCAATCACTAAAAATAATGGTTCATTGTTGTATTTTTCTCGAGGAAAATCGGGAATTCTGAAAACAGTTTCTTGAAATTTAATTCGTGCATAACCTTGTTGTTCCAACACTTTTAAAACAGTTTCCAAATTTCGATTCTCACCTATATATATAGGAGAAAGTAATAACAGTTTGCTGCCTTCAGGAAACTGCTTAATAAAATTGACTACATCTGATACAGAATCTTTTTTTACTTCTTTGCCAGAAATGGGAGAGAAGGTCTTTCCAATTCTAGCAAATAATAATTTCATATAATCATAAATTTCAGTTGAAGTACCAACTGTTGAGCGTGGATTTGTAGCATTTACCTTTTGTTCAATGGCAATTGCAGGCGCAATTCCTTTGATATAATCAACTTTTGGTTTGTCTAATTTCCCCAAAAATTGACGTGCATAAGAAGATAAACTTTCTACATAACGTCTTTGACCTTCTGCATACAAGGTATCAAATGCCAAAGACGATTTTCCTGAACCAGATAAACCTGTAATAACCACCAATTTATTTCTTGGAATAATAACGTCAATATCCTTTAAATTATGGAGTCTTGCACCTTTTATGATGATGTTTTCTTTTGGATTTACAGATGCTAAATCAGTCTTCATGCTCTTCAAAAAATTAGCTATAAAATTACCAATAAATTTATGCACTAAAAAAAGATTCTATTTCAAATTGTTAAAAAAAGTTGTATGTATAAAAATAAATTTTATATTTGACACTGTAAAACGCACAAAATAAGACGCATATAGCTTAAAACTACTTTTTAAATTAGAATTTAATTAAAAATTGAAAGATTCTTTTCTTTCAAAAAAAAGTAGTTATGATGCGTACAAAAATCACTTCTGATAGTTTATTAGTTAAAAATTATATTCTTGGAGACGAAGCATGTCTTGAGATTTTAATTAAAAAACACCAACAAAGACTCTTTAGTTTCATTTATAGCAAAGTGAAAGATAGAGATGTTACTGATGATATTTTTCAAGATACTTTCATCAAAGTAATTAAAACCTTAAAAAAAGGGAATTATAATGAAGAAGGTAAGTTTTTACCTTGGGTAATGCGAATTGCACACAATTTAATTATTGATTATTTTAGAAAAAATAACAGAATGCCATCTTTTAAAAATTCTGATGAATTTGATATTTTTTCAATTATCAGTGATGATTCTCTGAACGCTGAAAAACAAATCATTCAGGAACAGATTTTTGATGATGTAAGAGAATTGATAAATGAATTACCTGAAGAGCAAAAAGAAGTATTGTTAATGCGCATGTATAGAGACATGAGTTTTAAAGAAATTAGCGATCAAACAGGTGTGAGTATTAATACAGCTTTAGGTAGAATGCGTTATGCACTCATTAATATGAGAAAATTAATAGAAAAACATAAAATAATTTTAATCAATTAAACAATAAACCTAAAATTGCATCGTTAAGATTTTATAATCAAGACATTAAATCAACTATATGATGCAACTTTACTCAAAAAAGTCATCTGACATTCAGATGCAACCCAAAAAAGAAACAGTTCAATTTTTGATTAATTTTTCCAAATCGCTAACTATTGTAAAAACCAAATCAAAAAATTTCATTGAATTGAATTTGAATTAAGAGTGGAAAAAGCTTCAACAAACGTTGAGGCTTTTTTTATGATTTTTGGTTTTTATAATATGATTCCAAAACAGCTTTTCTTCCAACAGTTTTTGTGATGATATCTTTTTCTAAATCCCAACCTCTTGCAGGCGAATATTCACGACCATACCAAATAATTTGCAAATGCAAATCATTCCATAATTCTTTTGGAAACAATCTTTTAGCATCTTTTTCTGTTTGTACCACATTTTTTCCGTTTGTTAAATTCCAACGAAAAAGCAATCTGTGAATATGCGTATCAACAGGAAAAGCTGGTACTCCAAAAGCTTGACTCATAACCACACTTGCTGTTTTATGTCCAACAGCAGGCAATTCTTCTAGAGCTTCAAAACTTTGTGGAACTTCGCCATTGTATTTTTCAATCAATATTTTAGACAATCCATAAATTCCTTTACTTTTCATTGGAGAAAGTCCACAAGGTCTGATGATTTCTTTGATTTCTTCCACTGAAAGTTTCACCATATCAAAAGGATTATCTGCTTTTGCAAATAATATTGGTGTGATTTGATTTACACGAACATCTGTGCATTGTGCTGATAATAAGACAGCTATCAGCAAAGTATAGGCATCTTTATGCTCTAAAGGAATAGGAATTTCAGGATAGATTTCCTGCAATTTTTGAATGATAAAACTAACGCGTTCTTGCTTGGTCATTAATTTGAATTCAATAAAAAAACAAATTTAGTCAGATTAATCTAATTCTGCATAAATATCATCATCCCATTCAAATCCTTTCACTGCCCAACCAACGCTATTTTGGTAAAAACTAATTCTCATTCTTAAAATAAAATTTTCGAATCGAATTGCGTACACTTCTTTATAAAGTACATTTTTCAAATTCGTTTCTTTTACTTTGACAGCGTCAACGCTTTTCCCAAAATTAGAAATAAAATATTCTTTAAAACTTTCGGTCTTGATTTTTATTGAATCAATTTCAATTTCACTTAATGCCCAATAAGGTTTCATATCATTAAAGGCAACTTCAAAATTCAAATTCAAAAAATCATTCGCAGTTTTTTTAGTGAAAGTTTGCACTTCTGCAATGTCTTTGAATTTTTTAACTTGACCAAAAGTTAGTGTTGTAATCAAAGATAAAACGAAAATGAGCGTAGTTTTTTTCATAAAAATGGTTTTTGTTCTTACAAAATAAATCAAAATATTTAAAAAAATCAATACGTCAAATGTCTTATTTTTGCAAAAAAAATTAAATTAAAACTCAATATATAATGACACCATTAAAAAAAGGAGACAAAGCGCCCAGTTTTGAAGCGAAAGATCAAAATGGAAATACCATTCGTTTGCAAGATTACTTAGGAAAAAAGTTAGTTTTATTTTTTTATCCAAAAGCAAATACACCAGGTTGTACAGCAGAAGCTTGTGATTTGAGAGATAATTACACTATTTTTTTAGCAAAAGGTTATGATATTGTTGGCGTAAGTGCGGATGCTGCAAAACAACAACAAAGTTTTTCAACCAAATATGAATTGCCTTTTCCTTTATTGGCTGATGAAAATAAAGAAGTTATTCAAGCGTTTGGTGTTTGGGGACCTAAAAAATTTATGGGAAAGTCTTTTGATGGAATCAACAGAACTACTTTTATCATTGATGAAAATGGTTTTATTGAAGAAATTTTCGGAAAAGTAAAAACCAAAGAACACTCAGCTCAAATTTTGAAATAACATCATTTTGACATTCAATAAAAAAGCGTTTTCAATTATTTGAAAATGCTTTTTTTATTAAAATTTCATCCCAATTTTAAAATTCAAAACTCTTCCTGTCATAAAGTTTGGAATACCAAATTGCGTTTTCGAATACACATCACGAACCCAAGTATTGGTGATAGCATTTTGAATATCAAACATGTTAAACAATTCTAAACCTGCAGTTAACTCTTTAAAATTTGCTAACCATCCAGTTTCATATCTTTTGTTAGCATCTGTAAAAACGTATGAAATTCCTAAATCTGCACGTCTGTAATCGCGCAAACGTTGCTGAAATTGATATACATCTGCATAAGCAGGTGAACCTCCAGGCAAACCTGAATTGTAAACCAAATTCAAATACGCTTTTAAGTTTGGCAAATTTGGCACATAATCTTGAAATAAAATTCCGAATTTAATTCGTTGGTCAGAAGGTCTTGCAATATATCCTTGATTGTTGATGTTTTCTTCGGTTTTTAAATAACCCAAACTTACCCAGCTTTCACTTCCAGGCACAAATTCGCCATTCAAACGAATGTCAATTCCGTAAGCATAAGCTACTGCAGCATTGTCTGCTCTGTATCTAATACGCACATTATCAATTGTGTAAGAATTAACATCATCCAAATCTTTATAATATGCTTCAACAGTCAATTTAAAAGGACGTTCCCACATTTGATAACTATAATCCATTCCTGTAACCAAATGTATGGATTGTTGCGCTTTTACATTCACATTTACATTTCCATTAAAATCTCGCAATTCACGATAGGATGGAGGTTGTGCATAAAAACCACCAGAAATTCTGAAAAGCATGTCTTTTTCCCAATTTGGTTTGATAGCAAATTGCGCTCTAGGACTCATAACAGTCTGACTTTTAGAGTCAATTCCATTTCCTGTTACTGACCAATGATGAGCTCTTACACCAATATTGTAAAAAATTTCATGGTCGTTCCAAAAAGTTCTTTCATCAAACTGAACAAAACCAGAAACACGATTTATTGAAACTTCATTGTCTTTTCTGATGTTTTGAAACGGAACAATTTCGCCTTCAAAAGGCACATAGGGTTGATTATTTCCTGCATGATGTGGAGGACGAATTGAAAATCCAAGTGAATCAATTACTTCCCATTCTCTGATACGATCTTTAATATCCTCTTTTTGATATTTTGCTCCAAAAGTCCATTGTTTTTGATCTTTGTTTATGGTTCCTCTAACTTCAAAATTTGTTATTAAAGCATCTAAATCATTTCGTGCATGATTGAGTTGCGAACCAATTCCTTGTGAAAATTGTACTTCACCAAAATTTTGGGAACCAATATTTGCATCCACTTCACCCAAATTATATTGAGCAGCAATGTCAAAATATTCTTCCTCTTGTGTATTGTATCTTGAGGCAATTGTAGTTAATGTAAAATTTTCATTGATTTTATAATCTGCAGAAAAAGCTCCAAAAAGTGTTAGATAATTGTCTTGCTCTTGACCATTGTAAAAAACAATCAATTCTAAAGGATTTGCAATAGTTCCAAAACGTGTTCTTCTGGAAAGAGGTTTGTAATTGTAATTGTTTAATGAGAAATTCCCTAAAAAATTCAAATTAAATTTCTCTGAAAATTCATATGAAAGATAGGTTTGAACATCTGTAAATTTTGGTCTAAAATTGATTTCAATTTGTTGACTATTAACGAATAAACTATTGTCTCTGTAACGAACTCCAGTTATTGTACTTAATTTTTTATTCAAAAATTGACCTTCAAAAGTGGCACTTCCACCCAAAAAACTTGCATCAATAGTGGTTGCAGTTTCTGTTGGTTTTTTATAAGTAATATCCAAAACTGAAGAGAGTTTATCACCATATTTTGCTTGAAATCCTCCAGCTGAAAAATTGATGTTTTGAATCATATTGGTGTTTATAAAACTCAATCCTTCTTGTTGTCCTGAACGAATTAGAAAAGGTCTATATACCTCAATTCCATTTACATACACTAAATTTTCATCGAAATTTCCACCACGAACATTGTACTGTGTGCTTAATTCATTGTTGTTATTTACGCCTGGTAAAGTCATCAAAATATTTTCAACACCTGCATTTGCACCCAATACATTTTTTACTTTGCTGATGTCAATTTTTGTAATTCCTTGTGCTTCTTT
This sequence comes from Polaribacter sp., assembly GCA_036846425.1. GTDB lineage: Bacteria > Bacteroidota > Bacteroidia > Flavobacteriales > Flavobacteriaceae > Polaribacter. The sequence goes on along the minus strand of DAIUBY010000014.1, from coordinate 4,270 downwards.
TTTATTGTCTTTGATAACAACCTCACTAAGTTCCTCAGTTTTTAAGATTAGAATTGGAGAAAAACGAATCCCATTTCTGTTATTTGCGGTGATTTTTTCAGTTAAAGTTCTGTAAGAAACATGACTAAAAACAAGTATAATTTCAGTTTCTATTGGAATTCTGAGTGTGTAATTTCCATTTTCATCTGTTTCTGTTCCAGTATTTCCAAAAGTAACAGAAACCTTTTCAATAGGTTCTTTTTGAGCATTTTTTACAGTTCCTTTTAATATTGTTGTTTTTTGAGCTACCAACAAAGCAGGTATAAAAAGGAATAAAAAGAGTAGTTTTTTCACAAAGGCTAATTTACTTGTTTTCTAAAGAACGTAGCAGAAAGCTCGTTCGTATTTCCAACGTTGTCATAAACTACAATTTTAAACAAATGTTTGCTACCAACCAAGATTTTATCATTAAAATCGTATGTAAGAATTCCAGTTTTATGATTGTATTCCATCAAAATCCATTCGTCATTTAAGGATGCTTTAAAGGTATCAATTCCAGCGCCAACATCACTAATTTTTACTTTTAAAGTTTCGGAATTAGAAATCCATTGACCCTCTTTAATATGCAATAATGAAACTTTAGGTGCTTGATTGTCAATCGCTAATGTATAGTTACCTAAATATTTAGTGGTGGTAAAAAAGGTACTATCTTTTTTTCTAGTAATTTGATACCTTGGATATTTTGGCTTGTCAATATTGGCAATATAAAGTTGTTTTTTTTCTTCATCTGTGTATTTTGAAACATCAAAAGTAAGTGTAAAATTATCATCTAAAGGAATTGTTGGATTGTGAATTTTCGCGATTCCATTTTCAATTTTAAAATCTAAATAAGTGTCTTTGTAAAAAGTGTTTTTAGGAAATGCTATTGTTACGTTTTCAAGTGAGAATTTATTGAATTTTTTTGCATTGATTTTATATGCAGTTGTATCAGTTTTTTTAGTTAAAACAGCACTTGTTTTTTTTCCAATAACTGGAATTTTTAAAACACTAGAATTTCCAAAAAAGTCTTTTGCAATAATTTCAATAGTATAATTCAAATCCTTTTGTATAATTATTTTTCCAAAGTTTAGCAAATTTTTATAAGTTGAAAGTGTGTTTATAGAATCAATAAATGTTTTTTGAAAACGTGTTTTGTATTTTTTAAAGTGTTCATAATCAATATGAAGATTGATTAATTTACTCTCTGAAAATGAAAATGTTTCTAAGTCATGAAGATAAAAACGTTTACCATTTACAAACATTTCAAGACTTTGAATGCCCAATTTATAGAACGAATCATTTCCTTTATCAAAAACATCCACACCAAAACCAATGGTATTATTAGCCGTTATTTTATCGGCAATAAAAGCACCATCAATAGATTTTTTTAAAGAAAGTTGAAAACTATTATTTTGATGATTGATATGAGAATTCTCGCTTAAAGGATACACTTTCACTGATTGAAAAACGGGAGGAATACTGTCATTGATTGCATATCCAAAAAATAATGGATTGATTACATTTTCGTTATTTGTATTCCGAATTTCAAAGTGTAGGTGAGGTCCACCTGAACTTCCAGTGTCACCAGAAAAAGCAATTAATTCGCCTTTTTCAATTGGAAAATCATTTTCTTTAAATCGTGTTTCTTCAATTTCGTAAGTTTCTTTTTTGTATTGAACTGATTTCACATAAGCTTCAATTTTCGGAGCAAACTTGCTTAGATGTGCATAAACCGTTGTAAATCCATTGGGATGAGTAATATAAATTGCTTTTCCAAAACCAAATTGACTCACTTTAATTCTAGAAATGTAACCTTCAGCTGCAGAAAATATTTCCAAACCTTCTTTTCCATCAGTTCTAATATCCAAACCAGAATGAAAATGATTGTTTCTAAGTTCGCCAAATGATCCCGATAAAATGATAGGAATTTTTATAGGTGATTGAAAATAATCTTTCGGATATTTTTCTTGACCAAAACCAAAAAAATGCGAAAACACTATAAAAATGGCTATAATTTTTTTCAAAAGACAATTATTTTCTGTAAAAATAAAAAAAAATGCTGTTTTTAAAATTTCTTTTTTAAAAATCATTAAATAAAATTGAAATAATATGTTGTAGAATAAGAAACAGATTACTAACTTTGTGAATATAGTTCATTCTAGAAAGCAGATTATGAGTAATACGCTTGAAGCAGTTCATTTATTAGAAGTTACCGTAAAAAAATTACTTCCCAATTATGAATTTTTGGTGAAAGAAAATCAAATATTATTGCAATCAAACACCAAATTACAAATGCAGCTTTCGGAAAAAGAGCAACAATTAGCAAATCAAAAGCAAGAATATGAGGTGTTAAAAATTGCTAAAACTATTGAGGGCAGTAGTAAAGACACAAAAGATACAAAACTGAAAATCAATGCTTTAATTAGAGAAATTGATAAATGTATTGTTCAGTTACAAGAATAAAGTTCTTTAAATGGCGGAAAAACTAAAAATTAATGTTGTAATTGCTGGCAGAACTTATCCTTTGAGTGTGAATAACACTAATGAAGAAGAAGGAATGCGCAAAGCAGCAAATGCAATTAACAAACTGATTACTCTTTATGAGCAAAATTATGCAGTTAGCGACAAACAAGATGTTTTAGCTATGTGTGCGTTGCAATTTGCTTCTAAGCTAGAAATCAGTGCGTTAGATAAAGATTCTACCAATAAAGAAGCTATTGAAAAACTAAATGAATTGACTAAGTTGGTTAATAATCATTTGAAATAAGTTCTTTAAAATACATTAACACACACTGCCTACGTTAGTAATTTGTTTGATAAACTCAACAAAAATCTATTATAGAGGATGAGTTTTAGTTGCTAAAGCAAGCCATCAGAACTAGTTTCTTGGATGGATCCTTGATCAGCTAGTTAGTCCTAATCATGTAATAATAGAGTTTATATAAACCCCACTAATGTAGGCTTTTTTTATACACTAAATTTAAATTATGGATGGAATGATTCTTCCCATTTTGTTGGGAGTATTAGCTGGAGTAGCTATAGGTTTTGCAATCTTAAAAGCACTAGAAAAATCGAAAGGAAAAAGAATATTAGATAATACAAGAAAAGAAGCAGCTTCTATCATTAAGGAAGCAAATATTGATGCTGAATCAATCAAAAAAGAAAAAATTCTACAAGCAAAAGAAAAATTTATTGAATTAAAATCTGAACACGAAATCGTAATTTTATCAAGAGAAAAGAAAATTTCGGAAGTTGAAAAAAGAGTACGTGAAAAAGAATCGATTGTAGCATCAGAAATTGATAAAAGCAAACGATTAAGTAAAACTCTTGAAGACAAAGAAAAAGATTATGATACAAAACTTGATTTTTTAGAAAAAAAAGAAAGTGATCTTGAAAAAATGCAAAGCCGTCAAATTGATATGCTTGAGCAAATTTCAGGATTATCTGTTGAAGAAGCTAAAAAAGAATTGATTGCATCTTTAAAAGATCAAGCAAAATCTGAAGCAATGGCTTTTGTGCAAACATCCATTGAAGAAGCAAAATTAACGGCTGAACAAGAAGCTCGTAAAATTGTTTTAGGAACCATTCAAAGAGTTGGTGTTGAGCAAGCTGTAGAAAATTGTGTATCCGTTTTTAACCTTGAATCTGATGATGTAAAAGGACGAATTATTGGTAGAGAAGGAAGAAATATAAGAGCTTTAGAAGCTGCAACTGGTGTTGAGATTATTGTTGATGATACTCCAGATGCTATTATTTTATCTTGTTTTGATCCTGTTCGTAGAGAAATTGCTCGTTTGGCAATGCACAAATTAGTTACAGACGGAAGAATTCACCCAGCAAGAATTGAAGAAGTTGTTGAAAAAACAGAAAAACAAATCACTCAAGAAATTATCGAAATTGGAAAAAGAACCGTAATTGATTTAGGAATTCATGGTTTGAATCCAGAGTTGATTAAAATTGTAGGACGAATGAAATATCGTTCTTCTTATGGTCAAAATTTATTACAACACTCACGTGAAGTTGCTAATCTTTGTGGAATTATGGCAGCTGAAATGGGCTTGAATGTAAAGTTGGCAAAAAGAGCGGGTTTATTACATGATATTGGAAAAGTTCCTGATGCTGAGAGTGATTTACCTCACGCATTATTAGGAATGCAATGGGCTGAAAAATATGGTGAAAAAGAGGAAGTTTGCAACGCCATAGGAGCTCACCATGATGAAATTGAAATGAAATATTTGATTTCACCAATTGT
>DAIUBY010000013.1:4867-43821 GCA_036846425.1 Polaribacter sp. | reverse complement strand
GCAAAATCTCCAAACAATTTTTTAAACCCATTATCTATACCACGTGCAGCACCTAATAAAACGACCAATAAGAAAATTCCCCACAAAACACCAATAATGGTAATTCCAGTACGTACTTTATTTTTACGAATACTTCCGTAAATTTCTTGCCAAGAATCTGAATCGAATATAAATTTCATATTTTTAATCTGCTCTTAAAGCCTCAATAGGTTTGATGTTCGCAGCTCTTTTTGCAGGAATATAACCAGCAATTAAACCTGATATAATTAATACTACTGTTGCTCCAACTACAATTCCAGTGCTAACACTTGGATCTTTAATAAAATAATCCTCCTCCAAGCTATCTCCAATTAAACTCAATAAATATGTTCCTAAAGACAATCCTAAATAACCAGCAATTGTGGTGATAAAAACGGATTCTTGAACAACCATCCAAACAATTGACAAAGGTTGTGCACCCAATGCTTTTCTGATTCCAAATTCTTTAGTTCGTTCTTTTATCACAAAAATCATGATATTACTAATTCCAATAATTCCAGCAATTAGTGTTCCTGAACCAACCAAAATAACAATTGCATACAAAGCACCCATAACACTTCCTACATTTTTATTCGCTTCTGCCATATTTCTCACAGAAAGTGCACTTTGGTCATCAGGATGGATATTTAACTTTGAACGCAAATCCCTTTCCAACTGATTTCCAAAAGAAATGGCTTGGTCTAAATTCAAATTTGAATTGTATCCTAAATTTATTTGGCTGATATAATCGTTATTGCCATAAATCATTTGGGCTGTAGTTACAGGAATGTATGCAATTCTCTCTTCATTATCTCCTCCTTCATCAGAAAAAATTCCAATAACCAAATACGAACTTCCATTCATGGTAATTCTTTTTCCCAATGCTGGTTTTTCACCAAATAAATCTGCTTTGATCAATCGTCCAATAACAATCACTTTTGATTTTTCTTGCAAATCTTTTTCATTCAAATAACGACCTTCGTCAATGATAGTTTTTTCTAAAAATTGATGATCAGGATGCACAGCACGAACACTATAACTATTGGCTTCGTTTTTATATTTTAAAGTAAAGTTTTTGTATATTCTTGCAGATTGGTACTGAATTTTAGAGGTGTATTCGTCTTTAACATAGTCAAAATCACCATTTCGTAACTGAACTGTTCTTCCTGTTTGTAACCCTTTGTAAGGCATAGAAGTTCTCCAAACACGCACAAACATGGCATTTTGGGCATCATCAGCAAAAGCACTTTTAAATGTGTTGCTAAGACCACTCACAATCCCAAACAATAACGTAAACAACAAAATAGCAAAGGTAACTGTAAATCCAGAAAGCACTGAACGCAACCTGTTTTTATTGATGCTTTGAAAAATTTCTCGCCAACGATCAATATCAAACATGTGAAACCGATTTTGAATTTTTAGTCAATTCGTCACTCACAATGAGTCCGTCTTTTAAACGCACAATACGTTTGGTTTGTGCTGCAACTTCTTCTTCGTGTGTAATTACAAAAACAGTCATTCCTTCATCATTAATGTCTTTTAATAAATCCATAACAGAATCAGTTGTAGTAGAATCTAAAGCTCCTGTTGGTTCGTCTGCCAACACAACTTTTGGTTTGGTTACCAAAGCTCGTGCAATGGCAACACGTTGTTTTTGTCCTCCAGAAAGTTCGTTTGGTAAATGATTTGCCCAATCTTTTAAACCAACTTTATCTAAATATTCCATGGCTGTTTCCAAACGTTCTTTTCTGCTAACTCCCTTATAATAAAGTGGTAAAGCTACGTTTTCTAAAGCAGTTTTATAAGAAATTAAATTGAATGATTGAAACACAAAACCTAAGAATTTGTTTCTCAAAATAGCCGCTTTTTTTTCGTTCATGTCTTTAATCAACTCACCATTTAAGTAGTAGTTTCCTTCATCATGAATGTCTAACAATCCAACAATATTTAATAAAGTTGATTTTCCTGAACCTGATGAACCCATAATGGAAACAAATTCACCTTCTTTGATGTGTAAATCAATGCCTTTTAAAACGTGAATGGAATCTTTTCCCATAGGATAAGATTTGTGCAGCTTTTCTATTCTAATCATTCTTTGGTTAATTATTTTAGCGAAAGTATTCAACTTTTGATACAGCAAATACTAAGTTTTTGTTAAAAGCATTTTTTACTGATAACTTATGTAAGACGTAATACTAAAAAAATTGTTACAGCATTTTTAAAAAACTTACTGTATTTTTGTGCGCTTGTTTAAAACAATATTTGTAAATGATTGATATTCCAAAAGATAAAAAGGTTATACTTACTGATGGTGTTTGTAATTTGTGCAATAGTGTTGTTTTAAAAATCATAAAATATGATAAAAAAGACACATTTTTATTTGCAAATTTACAATCGGAATTTGGAAAAAAACTAACTGATTATTTAGGTGTGGATACCAAAAAAATTGATGCCATTATTTTATATGAACCTGGAGTTGCGTATGAAATTAAAAGTACTGCAGCCTTAAAAATCATGCAAGATTTTGGTGGAATTTGGACTTTAACAAAAATATTATTGATTTTTCCTGTAAGTTTTCGAGATGTAATTTATGATATCATTGCCAAAAATCGCTATAAATGGTTTGGCAAAAAAGAAAGTTGCATGATGCCAACTTCTGAAATCAAAGCTAAATTTTTGGAATAAATGACCCTTCCAAATCCTATAAAATGCATCATTTTTGATATGGATGGTGTAATTATTGATTCTGAAGAAATTCATAAAAAAGCTTATTTTGAAACTTTTGAATCAATTGGTGTTCAGGTTTCTGATGAATTGTACAAAACCTTTACAGGTTCATCAACCTTAAATGCTTTTCAGAAATTAGTATCTCATTTTCAATTGGAAATCAATCCGCAAGAATTGGTTTTAGAAAAAAGAAAACGGTATGTTAATTATTTTGAAAACGACCCAAATTTGCATTTGGTAAAAGGTGTTGAAGAATTGATTAAAAAAGCGCATCAAAAAGGATTGACATTGGTTTTAGCTTCATCATCTGCAATGGAAAATATTGACCGAGTTTTCAATCGTTTTCAATTGAATGCTTATTTCAAAGCAAAAATTAGTGGTGCAGATTTGCAAGCGTCCAAACCAAATCCTGAAATTTTTGAAAAAGCAGTGATTTTATCAGAAATTTCCAAAGAAAATTGTGTGGTGATAGAAGATTCTGACAATGGAATTCAGGCTGCAAATGCTGCTGGAATTTTTGTATTTGGATATAAAAATCCTTTTGCTGCTGATCAAACTTTAGTAAAAGCTAATTTAATTATTGAGGACTTTAAAGAGATTCATCCATTTTTATAGGATGTTTCGAAGCTAAAGTTATTGATAAAATTAGCAGCAAAAAGTCTTACAAAATCATCTTTTTTAAAGTTGCAAACAATTCTTTTTCGAAAACATCTACAGTGCCATCAGCAAAGAAAACTTGCTTGATATCTTTTAAAATTGCTTCTCTTTCTGTTTGAGAAGGTTTGTTTTCAGCAATGTATTGTTGAATTTTTTTGAGCTTACTATTTTCTGTGTCAACTACAATTTCTGTATGAATTTTATGAAAAGTAGCATCGTCAATTTTGGATAGAATAATATTTAATTCAGATGAATCTTCAATATAATTGCAATGCGCTGCATACAAAAGTACGTATGCTAAAAAATCGTTTTTTGTCCAATCTAAATTCTCCATACTTACAAGTTTATTGGTGCATCAGAAAGTCCCCATTCTGTCCAAGAACCATCATACACTGAATGATTTTTGATGCCTGCAATGGTTGCTCCTAAAGCTAAAACTGAGGCTGTAATTCCTGATCCACAAGAAAAAATTAGTGGTTTTTTTTCTATATTTTTTGATTCAAAAATGGTTTTTAATTCTTGAGCATCTTTCATTTTTGTGCCTGATAAAATAGCAGAATGTGGTAAACTTTTAGAATCAGGAATATGACCACTTCTCACCTCTTTTCTAGGTTCTGGTTCTGTTCCCAAAAATCTTCCTTCAGAACGTGCATCTAAAACTAACTGTTTTTTTGAGGTAAGATTTTCAATCACATCATTTATAAATGTAATTTTTTCTAATTGAAAATTTGAAATGAAATTTCCTTTAGAAAGTTGATAATTTGTAGGTTTTTCAACAGGATATTTTTTTGATTTCCATTCAGGAAAACCACCATCCAACACCGCAATATTTTCAAATCCCATCAATTGGAACATCCACCAAACTCTGGGACTTGAATAGATTCCTAAATCGTCATAAACTACAATACAATGATTTTTGTTGATGCCAAATTGTTGCGCTTTTTTCTGAAATTCTTCAGCAGTCAACATTGTGTTTGGTAAAGCCGCATTTTTATCTGAAAAATCATTCAAATCAAAAAAATGAGCCTTTTTTATTTGCAATTTTTCTTCAATAATATTACTAGTTTTTGAGCCAACTTTTGGAATAGTTGCATCTAAAATCAATAAAAATTCATTTTCTAAATGCTCAAATAACCAATCAACAGTAACTAACGAAGAAGGAATTTTTAAGGACATAGCTATCTTATTTTATTTCATCTAGATTGTCATCCCAATTTTTAGGTTTTGGGTCGTGTAATTTACCAACAGATTTTGCAATCAAAACTGCAACTGTAGCATCACCAGTAACATTTATAACAGTTCTGCACATGTCTAAAGGTCTGTCAACAGCAAAAATTAACGCCAATCCAATTGCTAATTTATCAGATGGAAAACCAATTGATTCTAACACAATTACCAACATTACCATTCCTGCTCCTGGAACTGCAGCTGAACCAATGGAAGCCAATAACGCCGTTAAAATGATGGTTAATTGATCTGCAAAAGTCAAATCGAAACTTAATGCTTGTGCAATAAATACGGCAGCAACTGCTTGATATAAACTTGTTCCATCCATATTAATTGTTGCACCAACAGGCAACACAAAACTGGAAACTTCTTTATCAACACCAATATGTTCTTCCACTCTTTCCATGGTTACTGGCAATGTTGCTGCACTTGAACTTGTAGAAAAACCTAATAATTGAGCAGGACTCAACTGTTTTAAAAACCAAAATGGATTCATTTTAGTGAAAATTCGAATCATTAGAATGTAAAATGAAATCATCAATAATAATCCAACAACAACAGTTCCTGCATATTTTAACAAAGCCACTAGCAAATCTGGATTATCAGAAGAAACAACCACATTTGCCAACAATGCAAAAACAGCATAAGGTGCTGATAACATAATGATATCCACCATTTTAAGAATTACTTCGTTTAATGAATCAAAAAAGTCCTTTAAAGGTTTTGCCTTTTTTTCTCCAATTAATAACATAGAAATTCCAAGAAAAATGGTAAAAAAGATAACTTGCAACATCGCTGAATTATCAACCATCGCTTTGAGAGCATTATCAGGAACAATATCAACCAAAAATTGTAAAGGTGCAGTTCCTTTTTGCTTGGAAGCTTCAGCTAATTTAGATTGAACATCACCACTATTTGCGTAGGTTTCTGTTAATTTACTAATGGTTTCCTCAGAAATTCCGTTTCCAGGTTTTGCAACATTAACCAACAACAAACCAATTGTAATGGCAATTACTGTAGTTCCAATATAAATTGACATGGTTTTTAAACCAATATTTTTAAATTTTGAAATGTCTTTTAAGTCAGAAATTCCTTTTACTAGCGAAGCTAAAATCAAAGGAATTGCTATGAGTTTCAATAATTTTACAAAAATAGTTCCAAAAGGATTTATCCAATTAGCAACAAATGTAGCTCCTCCATCAAGCGTTGTCATCCCTAATCCAAAAAGGATTCCAAGAGTCATTCCAATTAAAATTTTCCAATGTAATGCTAGTTTTTTCATGAATTAAACTTCAAAAATTTAGATTCTGAAAGGTAAAAAAAATAGTTAGAACTTAAAGAAACTTTGCTGATTTTATTGATTGGAGAATAATTTTTGAAAAAGGAGTGCTTAAAAATCAAATTTAAACTATCGTTTTATAGCAAGATTTATAAATTTCTTCATAGACAGGCAAAATATTTTGAATGGAGAATTTTTTTGAATGTTCAAGCGCATTCAACTTAAATTGATTCAAAATAGCATCGTCTTTTAAAATTGCAATCGCATTCATTGCCATGTCATTTACGTTCTCTAAATCACTCAAATAACCCGTAATTCCATGAATATTTACTTCTGGCAAACCTCCAGTGTTTGTAGAAATAACAGGAGTTTTTGCTGCCATAGCTTCTAAAGCTGCCAATCCAAAACTTTCGGTTTGTGAAGGCAATAAAAACAAATCTGAATAACACAATATTTTAGTTACTTCTGTGCTATTTCCTAAAAAATACACCTTCTCTTTAATTTTCAGCTTTTTTGTTAAATTTTCAGCTTTCATGCGTTCAGGACCTTCTCCTACTAATAATAGTTTGGAAGGGATTACTTTTTGAACTTCAAAGAAAATTTTGATAACATCTTCTATTCTTTTTACTTTTCTAAAGTTACTAATATGAGTTAAAATTCGTTCTTCAGGTTTTGCTAAAGCACTTCTATTGCAATCTTCACCTGCTGCTTTTTCATATTTTTTGATATCAATAAAATTGTAAATTACCTGAATTTCTTTACGAATATGAAATAAATCGTTCGTAGTTTCTTTCAAATTATTGGATACTGCAGTTACAACATCTGAATTATTGATACTAAATTCAACCGCAGTTTTATAGGTTGGATGACTTCCAACTAACGTAATATCTGTTCCATGCAAAGTAGTTACTACTTTGACATTAATCCCTTTTTCTAACAACATTTGTTTCGCCATAAATGCAGCATATGCATGAGGAATTGCGTAATGAACGTGCAACACTTCCAATTGATATTTTTTGACAACTTCCACCATTTTACTGGACAAAGCCAATTCATAAGGTTGATATTGAAAAAGTGGATATTCTTCAATTAACACTTGATGAAAATGCAATTTGTGTGATAAAAAATCCAGGCGAACAGGTTGATTGTATGTAATAAAATGAACTTCATGACCATTGTCTGCTAAAGCCATTCCCAATTCTGTAGCCACTACTCCACTTCCACCAAAAGTTGGATAACAAACAATTCCTATTTTCATTTTACACTATTTGAGTTTTGATTGTAAAGGTAAGATTATTCAATGATTATCATTCTTAATAAAATAAAAAAGAGTTTTTCAACTAGATTGAAAAACTCTTTTAGAATATGTAAATTGTTTCCAGAATCAATTCCTTCCCTTTGGGAAGGTTAGGATGGGAAATTAATAATCTCCTAAAGTTGCAGGATTTTGAGCTAATGCACTTTCTAATTGAGCATCATTGGGCGCTTTTCCATGCCAAGCATGTGTGTGCATCATAAAATCAACTCCATTTCCCATTTCTGTATATAACAAAATGCACACAGGTTTTTGTTTTCCTGTCAATGATTTTGCTGTTTGTAATCCTGATAAAATCGCTTCAATTTTATTGCCTTCTTTGATTTCCAATACTTCCCAACCAAAAGCTTCGAATTTTGCTTTTAAACTTCCCATTGGCAAAACTTCGTCAGTTGAACCATCAATTTGTTTTCCATTCACATCAATAGTTGCAATGATATTATCTACTTTTTTTGCAGCTGCATACATGATTGCTTCCCAATTTTGTCCTTCTTGCAACTCACCATCACCATGCAAAGAATACACTAATTTTGAATCGTTATTCAGTTTTTTTGCTTGTGCAGCTCCCAAAGCTACTGACAATCCTTGACCTAATGAACCAGAAGCAATTCTGATTCCTGGTAAACCTTCGTGAGTTGTTGGATGACCTTGCAAACGAGAATCTATATGTCTGAAAGTTGCCAATTCTGATACTGGAAAAAATCCACTATGTGCTAAAACACTGTAATAAACTGGAGAAATATGTCCGTTTGAAAGGAAAAAAACATCTTCATTAATGCCATCCATATCAAAATCAGTTGAATAATCCATTACTTCTTGATATAAACAAGTGAAAAATTCGGCACAACCTAATGAACCTCCAGGATGACCAGAGTTGACAGCATGCACCATGCGTAAAATATCTCTTCGAACTTGTTGCGTAAAATCTTGTAATTGTTGAGTTGTTGGCATTGGAAATTTATAAATGATTGCAAAAATACAAAAGTGACCTAATTAAACAGGACAAATTCTTTGAAATTATTAGTAATTTTTCAATAAAAAATTAGGTTTTCTGTTTTTGCTTTTTAGCAGCAGGAAATAATACATTATTTAAAATTAATCGATAGCCAGGAGAATTAGGATGCAAATCCAATTCCGTTTTTGGATCACCGACTCTATGTTGATAATCTTCAGGATCATGACCTCCATAAAAAGTAAACAATCCTTTTCCTTTAGTTCCATGAATATAACGTGCTTCTCTGTTAACTGTATTTTCTCCTAAAATTAGCACATTTGATTTTACAGTATTTCTATCAAATGAAGTAGTTTGTCCCATAAAACCTTTTACTAAAACAGTATGATTTTGTGTTAACATGGTAGGAATTGGATCCCATTTTGCCGAAAATTCTAGTAAAGAAAAATAATCTGAAGTTTTTGGAATGTTACGTTTACTAGTCATATCAATGGAAGAAAACTCATAGACATTTGGATTTTTTTCCAATAAAAAATCTTTGAAAGCAAAGGTTTTATTAAAGTCAATTTTTGATTGATAATTGATGTCAGATGCATCTCCATCAAACATGGCTTCAGCAATATCAACACCTTCAGCAGCTAGAGCAATATCAAAACTGTCTGTTGCAGAACACATTGCAAACATAAATCCACCTCCAATAACATAATCTCTAATTTTTTTTGAAACGGCTAATTTTTCTTCAGAAACTTTTGAAAAACCCAATTCTTTTGCTAGTTTTTCAGCCTCTTGTTTTTGTTGTACATACCATGGAGCTGTTCTAAAGGAACCATAAAATTTTCCATATTGTCCAGTAAAATCCTCGTGGTGTAAATGTAGCCATTCATATAAAAGGAGTTTATCTTCCAAAATCTCTTTATCATAAATCACTTCAAATGGAATTTCTGCGTATGCCAAAACCATGGTTACAGCATCATCCCAAGGCATTTTATCTTTAGGAGAATATACCGCTATTTTTGGAGCTTTTTCTAAAGTTACAGCTTCTTTATTTGAAGAAGGTGAATCAATTTCTTCTAAAATCAATTGTGATTTTGCATCCGAAATAATTTCGTAAGAAACACCTCTGATTTTGCATTCATTTTCGACAGCTTTGTTATTTTCAATCAAAAAAGCACCACCATCATGATTTAGTAACCATTTGGCTTTCAATCCGTTTTGAAGTGAAAAATATACAATTCCATAAGCTTTTAAATGATTTCTTTGATTATCATGATTCATAGGCACGTAAATAAATGATGCCAAAAGGGTATTTGAAATCAGTAAAAAAAGAAAAAATAAATGTATTTTTTTCATGAAAATAAAAATACATAATTACTTCAAGCGAATTGTGTATTTCAAATTATTTTTTAAAAATTTAACTAAAATGGAAAATTATCATCTTCATCACTTCCAAAAGCTTCACTTGACTGAATACGTTTGTCAGGTGAGTTATTTTCAAAAGGATTTGAATTCATACTTGATTGAAATTTAGAGCCAATTCCTTCCTCCAAATCAGAGAATTTTGCTAAATGCCCTGTAAATTTTAAACGAATATTATCTAAACCACCATTTCTGTGTTTTGCAACAATAAATTCACCTTGATCTTGGCATGGAGAGCGTTCATCATCATCCCATTCTGTCATTCCATAATATTCAGGTCTGTATATAAAACTCACAATATCAGCATCTTGCTCAATAGCACCAGATTCACGTAAATCAGACAATAAGGGTCTTTTGCTTCCTCCACTTCTGGTTTCTACTGCACGTGATAATTGCGAAAGTGCAATTACAGGAACTTCCAATTCTTTTGCCAAAGCTTTTAAATTTCTTGAAATAGTTGAAATTTCTTGCTCTCTATTTCCTGGACCTTTATTATTTCCTCCAGCTGTCATCAATTGTAAATAATCAATAATAATGATTTTCACACCATGTTGTGATACCAATCTTCGAGCTTTTGCACGCAAATCAAAAATGGATAAAGATGGAGTATCATCAATATAAATGGGTGCATCAGACAAATTTTTTACTTTATAATTTAATAATTCCCAATCATGCAAAGCCAAATTTCCTTTACGTAATTTTTCTGATGGCAAACCTGTTTCAGAAGAAATCATACGTGTAATTAACTGAACTGAAGACATTTCCAGCGAAAAAATTGCCACTGCATGATTGAAATCAATGGCCATATTTTTTGCCATTGAAATTACAAATGCTGTTTTTCCCATACCAGGTCTTGCAGCAATTACAATTAAATCTGAAGGTTGCCAACCTGATGTGAGCGCATCCAATTTGGTGAAACCTGATGCCAAGCCAGACATTCCTTCTTTATTGCCAATTTCTTGAATTTTTTTCAATGCTTGTTTTACTAACGAACCTGCATCTTCTGAACTTTTCTTTAAATTTCCTTGCGTAACCTCAAATAATTTTGCTTCAGCACTATCTAACAGATCAAAAACATCGGTTGTTTCATCATAAGAATTTTCAATAATTTCTGATGAAATAGAGATTAATTTTCGTTGAATGTATTTTTGAAGAATAATGCGTGCATGGAATTCAATATGCGCAGAGGATGCTACTTTTTGGGTTAAGCGAATCAAGTAAAAATCGCCTCCAGCCAAATCTAATTTTCCTTTCTTTTTTAACAAACTTGAAACTGTCAATAAATCAATTGGTTGCGAATTTTGGAACAATTCATATATAGCTGCATAAATTTCTTGATGTCTGATTTCATAAAAAGCATCTGAATGCAAAATGTCAATAACATCGTCAATACCTTTTTTGTCAATCATCATTGCTCCCAAAACTGCCTCTTCTAAATCAATAGCTTGTGGTGGGATTTTACCTTTTTCAAGGCTAATAATTTTGCTTCTATCTGTTTTTTTTTCTAAAAGTGCATTCGTATTTTCCATGAAACAAATGTAATTTTTTTAGTTTTTACAGTCCTGATTTTTTTTGTTTAATTTCTGAACATTCGTCAAAAAAAATTGTTATTAAGTTGTTAACAACTCATCAACTTGTACTTCTATTTCCTATTTTTACCAAAATGAAATGGAATAAAAAACACCTTTTTTTAGTAGCATTATTGCCCATTCAGTTTTTGTTGGTGCAATTGGCGTCCAAGTTTCCTGTTTTTATAGAAGACTATTATTCTATGAGAATTTATCCCATAATTTCTTCCTTTTTCAGAATACTTTTTGGTTGGATTCCATTCTCAATTGGAGATATTTTTTTAGCAGTTTTGATATTCTTTTTCATGCGTTTTTTGTACAAAATAGTCAAAACTAGATTTCGATTTTTATTACATAAAATAATTCATTTTGTGGCAATTATTTCGATTTTATATGGTTGTTTTTATCTTTTTTGGGGTTTGAATTATTA
This sequence comes from Polaribacter sp., assembly GCA_036846425.1. GTDB lineage: Bacteria > Bacteroidota > Bacteroidia > Flavobacteriales > Flavobacteriaceae > Polaribacter. Next base: position 32,232 of record DAIUBY010000013.1, on the reverse strand, counting down.
CAGAAAACCACTTTCTGAAAATTTGGGTTTTGAACAAAAAAAATATTCAAATGATGCATTATTTGAAATCACAAAAAACATCATTCAAAAATTGAATGAAACTCAAATAAAAATCACAAAATATGATTCCATAAAAGTTGAAAATCCTTATGATCAAAAAGAAATGTACATGATTGCTTCTGATAGTTACCAGCAATTATCAAAAAAATATCCACAGTTTTCGTATCAATTTTCATCTGTAAAAAGTTCGTTGATGAGTTTGTTGCAATCATATATTGGAACTTCAGGATATTTCAATCCTCTAACTGGTGAAGCGCAAGTAAATGACAGAATTCCTAAAACGAGTTTTCCAACAACAACGTGTCATGAAATAGCGCATCAATTGGGATTTGCAGCCGAAAATGAAGCAAATTTTATTGGATTTTTAGCTGCAAATTACAGTGAAAATGTTTACTTTAAATATGCAAGTTACAGAATGGCTTTTGGCTATTGCATTTCAGAAATGCGAAAAAGAGATCCTGAAAAACAAGTCTTATTAATGAAAACTGTGAACTCTGGAATTTTAAAAGATTTTAAAGAAAGTTTTGATTTTTGGGAACAATATCAAAATCCGTTTGAACCTATCATTAAAAAAGGATATGATGCTTATTTAAAAGTCAATAATCAGCAAAAAGGCGTTGATTCTTATAATTATGTGGTTGATTTATTGATTTCTTATTTTGAAGAAACAGGATTTGAAAGCACTAATTTTAAATAGCCTTATTAAATTTGTTTTCTTAAAATTATGTTAAAGTAATTTATTTGTGGTTCGAACCTGAATCAAGTCAATAAATTTATAACCAATTCAAATTAATTCACAATAATTTAAACATTTATGAGAAAACTACTATTTGTGCTCTTTTTCTTGTCAATTTCTTTAGCGAAAGCTCAAGATTATTTTCCGACAAATTCAGGAGTAAAAACAACCAAAAGCATTTCAGTTGCTTTTACAAATACGACCATTTATGTCACGCCAGAAAACATCATTCAAAAAGGAACGTTGTTGGTTAAAGACGGAAAAGTTGCCGAAGTTGGGAAATCTGTAAAAATTCCTGAAGGAACAAAAATTATAGATTTGGACGGCAAAATGATTTATCCATCATTTATTGATATTTATTCCGATTTTGGAATTGCAAAGCCAAAACGAAATCCTTCAAATGCAAGATCAACACAATATGAAGCTGAAAGAGAAGGCTATTATTGGAATGATCACATACGTCCAGAAACCAATCCAATTGCCGATTTTAAGTTTGATAATAAAAAAGCAACTGAATTGTTGAATGCTGGTTTTGGAGCTGTAAACACACATTTACATGATGGAATTGTACGTGGAAATGGAATGTTGGTAGCATTGAATCCCAATTCTACAAACGCTTACCGAATTTTGAACACTAAATCTGCACAATTTTTATCATTCACAAAAAGTGTGCAATCCAGACAATCTTATCCAGCTTCAAAAATGGGAGTTATGGCTTTGTTGCGTCAAGTGTATTTGGATGCAGATTGGTATGCCAAAGGAAATATGAAAAACAAAGATTTGGCTTTAGAAGCCTTAAATCAGAATAAAAATTTAGTGCAAATTTTTGAAACTGATAATCATTTAGACGCTTTTAGAGCTGATAAAGTGGGTGATGAATTCGGAATTCAATACACCATTTTGGGTTCTGGAGATGAATTTGAAAGAATCAATGATATCAAAAAAACGAATGCGACTTTCATTATTCCAATCGATTTTACAACTGCTTACGATGTTTCAAATCCGTTGTTAGCAGAACAAATTTCGTTGAGAGACATGCGTAAATGGAATCAAGATCCATCAAATTTATCAGTTTTAGAAAAAAATGGAGTGCCATTTGCATTAACCACTTTCAGATTAAAATCAGTTGAAACGTTTCATAAAAACTTACAAAAAGCTATTGAATATGGTTTTGATAAAAAATCGGCTTTGGCTTCATTGACTACAATTCCTGCGAAAATAATAGGAAATTCAACTATTGGAAATTTAAACAAAGGCAGTTTTGCAAATTTCATTATTACATCTGGAGATGTTTTTGATGCTTCATCAACCATTTATGAAAATTGGGTTCAAGGCGAACAAAATATCATTAATGATATGAATATCAAAGATATAACAGGTGATTACATGCTAGCTGTAAATGGAAAAAATTACTATTTAACCATTTCAGGAAAAGGCGCAAAACAAACAGGCACAATTAAATTGGCTGATAAAAAAATCACTTCAAAATTCTCGTTTCAAAATGATTGGATAGAAATTACCATTGATGATGAAGGATTTACACGATTAATGGGAAAAATTATCAATGCTGCCAATGTGATGGAAGGAAGTGCTTTTGACTCAAAAGGCAACAAAACAACTTGGTCTGCTAGCAAAAAAGTTGCTAAAGAAGTTGAAGGTAAAAAAGATGAAAAATCATCGGAAAAAGAAATTGTTGTCATGCCTGTAAGTTTTCCGAACATAGGTTTTGGAAATTATGAACAACCTAAATCAACATCACTTTTAATCAAAAATACCACAGTTTGGACGAGTGAAGATGTAGGAATTTTAGAAAATACAGACGTTTTATTAAAAGACGGAAAAATTGCTAAAATTGGAAAAAACCTTTCATCTAAAGAGGCTGTTGAAATTGATGGAACAGGAAAACATTTAACTGCAGGAATCATTGATGAACACTCACATATTGCAACATCTGCAGTGAATGAAGGTGCTCATAATTCATCAGCAGAAGTTACTATTGAAGATGTTGTTGATCCAACAGACATCAATATTTACAGAAATATTTCGGGAGGAACTACTACTGCTCAAATTCTACATGGTTCTGCAAATCCAATTGGAGGACGTTCAGCAATCATCAAACTAAAATGGGGAGAAAATGCGGAAAATATGATTTATAAAAACTCTCCAAAGTTCATCAAATTTGCTTTGGGAGAAAATGTAAAACAATCCAGAAGTACGAATGGAACTCGTTTTCCACAGTCAAGAATGGGTGTTGAACAAGTTTTTGTAGATTATTTCACAAGAGCCAAAGAATACGAAACCTCGAAAAAAAGTGGTCAACCTTTCAGAAAAGATATTGAAATGGAGACTTTATTGGAAATTTTAAACGGTGAGCGTTTTATTTCTTGTCATTCTTATGTTCAATCAGAAATCAATATGTTGTTGAAAGTTGCTGAAAAATTCAATTTTAAAATCAACACTTTTACACATATTTTAGAAGGTTATAAAGTGGCTGACAAAATGGCAAAACATGGAGTTGGAGGTTCAACTTTTTCAGATTGGTGGGCTTATAAATACGAAGTTTTAGACGCAATTCCATACAATGCAGCCATTATGCACAATGCTGGAGTAACAGTTGCTATCAATTCTGATGACCGTGAAATGTCAAGAAGATTGAACCAAGAAGCTGCTAAAACAGTAAAATATGGAGGCATTTCTGAATTGGAAGCTTGGAAAATGGTGACTATAAATCCTGCAAAATTATTGCATATTGATGATAAAGTTGGCAGTATCAAAGAAGGTAAAGAGGCAGATGTGGTATTATGGAACAATCATCCAATGTCCATTTATGCTAAAGTTGAGAAAACAATTATTGATGGAAAAGTATTTTTTGATTTGAAAGAAGATTTGCAAAAACGTGAATCAATCAAAGAAGAAAAAAGCAAATTAATCAATATGATGTTGAAAGAAAAAATGGGTGGTGCAAAAACACAAGTTCCCGTAAAAAGAGAAGATCGTAACTTTCACTGTGACACTTTAGAAGAAACTAAAAGCTAAAAAATGATGAAAAATATATTCAAAATCGCACTGTTTTTTGCTTTTGCAGCAAACATAGTTGCACAACAAACGCCTGCTTCAAAACAAGCAACAGCTATTTCTATTGAAGGCGCAACTGCACATTTAGGAAATGGTCAAGTCATTGAAAACTCTCTGATAATGTTCGAAAATGGCAAAATTACTTTTGTAGGAAGTGCTATGATGAAAATTGCCAGAATGGGAACTGTAATCAATGCAACAGGAAAACATCTTTATCCTGGATTTATAGCTTTAGATGCTACACTTGGTTTAGTAGAAATTGATGCTGTAAAAGCAAGTGATGATGAAAGTGAAATTGGGATTATGAATCCTCATGTGCGCAGTTTAATTGCCTATAATGCTGAAAGTAAATTGGTTGAATCTATGAGACCAAATGGCGTTTTGATGGCACAAATTGTCCCAAGAGGAGGCACAATTTCGGGAACTTCTTCAATAGTACAATTGGATGCTTGGAATTGGGAAGATGCCACAATTAAAACTGATGATGCAATTCACCTAAATTGGCCAGGAAGTTTTACAAGTGGAAGATGGTGGTTAGGAGAAGATCCTGCTTTGAAACCAAATCCTGAATATCCAAAAAATATGGAAAAAATCAACTCCTTTTTTACAGATGCAAAGCAATATTTAGCTTCAAAATCAACTATTAAAAATCTACCATTTGCTGCAACAAAGGGCTTATTTGATGGTTCTCAAAAATTGTTTATTCATGTAAATGGCGAAAAAGAAATTACGGATGCAATAACAATGAGCAAAGAATTGGGTATCAATAATTTGGTAATTGTTCTTGGTGAAGGAGCTGAAAAAGTAACAGATTTATTGGTAAAAAACAACATTCCAGTTATTATAAATAGACCTCACAGAAATCCAAATAGCGATGATGACGCTTATGATGACACTTACACAATTGCAAAAAAATTACAAGATAAGGGTGTTTTAGTTGGTTTGGGAATGGAAGGTCAAATGGATAGAATGAATACTAGAAATTTGCCTTTTTACGCAGGAACTTTTGCAGCTTTTGGACTGGAAAAAGAAAAAGCAGTGCAATTAATTACAGGTGATGCAGCAAAAATTCTTGGAATTGACGCATTTGCAGGAACTTTAGAAGTTGGAAAAGATGCAACTTTATTCATTTCTGATGGTGATGCTTTAGATATGAGAACAAATCAAATTTCGGAAGCTTATATTCAAGGTCGAAAAATTAGTTTAGAAAGCCATCAAACAACACTTTGGAAACGATATTCAGAAAAATTCAAATCAAAATAAATATAGAAAAGGCTCGCATTTGCGAGCCTTTTTAATGAAGACAATTATGACTTTAGATTTTTCGATTTTCTTTTTCTAACAAAATTCCCCTAAAATTTTATATTTTTTCTAATTCGAATCTAATCTTAAAGACTTTACAAATATTGTTTACTTTTCTATTTAAAACAATACCTACAATTAGGTATTTTTGTGTTTTATATTAAAATGAAAGAAATTACAAGTATTCAAAATCCTTTTATTAAGAACTTGCTAAAACTTCAAGAAAAAGCAAGAGAACGAAAAAAGCAAGGTCTTTTTTTGATTGAAGGAAAAAGAGAGATTGAATTGGCAAAAAAAGGAGGTTATGAAATCACTTCACTCCTATTTTTAGCGAATGAAAAAAACGATTCTTTTTTTTCAAACTTTATTGATGCTGAACAAGTTTTAATTTCACAAGAGATCTATGATAAATTGGCTTACAGAAATACAACAGAAGGAATTTTAGCAATTGCAAAAACAAAATCATTATCTGTTTCTGAACTCAATCTTTCTAAAAATCCATTGATTTTAGTCGCAGAAAGTATTGAAAAACCTGGAAATATTGGAGCATTGCTACGAACTGCTGATGCAGCAAATATTGATGCTGTTTTAATAGCAAATCCAACTACGGATTTGTATAATCCAAATTGCATTCGTTCTAGTGTTGGCGGAGTTTTTACCAATCAAATTGCTGTTGCAACTTCACAAGAAATTATAGCTTTTTTAAAAGAAAAAAATATTTCGATTTATGCTGCAACTCTGCAAAATTCTAATGAATATCATTTAGAAAATTATACAACTCCTACAGCCATCGTGGTTGGAGCTGAAGACACAGGTTTAACGGAAATTTGGCGAACAAATGCTACTCAAAACATTAACATTCCAATGAATGGAAAAATTGATTCTATGAACGTTTCTGTGGCTGCTGCCATCATTTTATTTGAAGCAAAAAGACAACGAAATTTTAAATAACGAATGACTCCAACTATTTTATTTTACATTTTCATCAGCATTTTAGTTTTAGATTTTGTGATTGATTTCTATTTAGATTATATCAATAGCAAACATTTTGATGCTGAAATTCCTGAAAAATTAGCAGATGTTTATGATGAAGAGGCCTATAAAAAATCACAGGCTTACAAAAAAGAAAATGCCAAATTTTCAACAATAACTTCTTTATTTTCAATTAGTTTAACATTGCTATTTTTCTTTTTAGATGGTTTTAAATTGGTGGATGATTTTGCAAGAAGTTTCACAAGCAATCCCATTTTGCTAGCCTTAATTTTCTTCGGAATTATCATCATAGGTTCAGATGTTTTAACAACTCCTTTCTCTTATTACAAAACATTTGTGATTGAAGAAAAATTCGGATTTAACAAAACCACCATCAAAACTTTCTGGTTAGATAAATTGAAAGGTTGGTTTATGAGTATCATTTTAGGTGGTGGAATTTTGTCAATCATTATTTGGTTTTATAAATTTTCAGGCGAACATTTTTGGATATATGCTTGGATTTTATTGACTGTTTTTTCTGTTTTTATGAATCTTTTTTATGCCAAATTGATTGTTCCTATTTTTAACAAACAAACTCCTTTAGAAAATGGCGAATTGAAAACTGCCATTGAAAATTATGCTCAAAAAGTGGGTTTTACTTTACAAAATATTTTTGTCATTGATGGCTCAAAACGCTCTACAAAAGCAAATGCTTACTTTTCTGGATTTGGTTCTCAAAAAAGAATTACGTTGTATGATACTTTAATCAATGATTTAACAACAGAAGAAATTGTTGCTGTTTTAGCACATGAGGTGGGACATTACAAAAAAAATCATATCATTTATAACTTATTGATATCTTTAGTTTTATCAGGGTTTATGTTATTTATTTTGTCGCTTTTTATTAGTTCACCATTATTGTCAAACGCTTTAGGAGTTGCAGTTCCTAGTTTTCATATTGGGTTGATTGCTTTCGGAATTTTATATTCTCCTATTTCAGAAATAACAGGATTATTCATGAATTATTTGTCAAGAAAATTCGAATATCAAGCAGATGATTTTGCGAAAAATACTTTTGATGGACAGTTTTTAATTTCATCACTCAAAAAATTGTCAAAAAATAGTTTGAGCAACTTAACGCCTCATCCTGCTTTTGTTTTTGTGCATTATTCACATCCCACATTATTACAACGAATTGAAAATTTAGAATCCTAATTGTTGTGTATTACAATTCAAATGTGTAACTTCACTATTGATTCAAACAAAATCAACTTATGCTTGAAATGCAGTACGCAGCAACTCTTGAAGAGGAAAACAAAGAGATTGCAAATCGATACAAAGATTTGTTAAAAGGTACTTATGAGGTCTTGTCAAAAGAAGATAAAGAGCTCATTAGAAAAGCCTTTGATATTGCTGTTGATGCACATTCAAAACAACGAAGAAAAACAGGCGAACCTTATATTTTTCATCCTATTGCTGTTGCCAAAATCGTTGCCAAAGAAATTGGTTTAGGAGCAGTTTCTATTGCTGCTGCTTTGTTGCATGATGTTGTTGAAGACACTCATTACACCCTTGAGGATATTGAACAGCAATTTGGAGAAACCATTGCAAAAATTGTAAATGGTTTGACCAAAATTTCAAAATTAAACAAAGAACAAGACGCATCAATTCAGGCAGAAAATTTTAGAAAAATGCTGTTGACTTTGAATGATGATGTGCGTGTTATTTTGATAAAAATTGCTGACAGATTGCATAATATGCAAACCATGAATGCAATGCCAGAAGACAAACAACTAAAAATTGCTTCCGAAACTTTATACATTTATGCACCTTTGGCACATAGATTGGGTTTGTATAACATTAAAACTGAGCTAGAAGATTTAGGATTAAAATACACAGAACCAGAAGTTTACAATGAAATTAATTCAAAAATAAAAGAAAGTAAAGAAGAACAGCAGAATTATTTAGAACGATTTACAAACACGCTCAAAAATGGTTTAGACAAAGAAAATTTTTCTTACGAAATTAAAGGTCGTTTCAAATCTATTTTTTCTATTAGAAGAAAAATGGTGAAGCAAAACGTAACTTTTGATGAAGTGTATGACAAGTTTGCCATCAGAATTATTTTCAAACCAGCCACTGAAGATGAAAAATTTGAAGCTTGGAAAATTTATTCAATTGTAACTGATTATTTTAAACCAAATCCTTCACGTTTGCGAGATTGGATTTCTCAACCAAAAACTACAGGTTATGAAGCGTTACACATTACCGTAATTGGTCCTGATGCGCAATGGGTTGAAGTTCAAATTCGTTCAGAACGAATGAATGAAATTGCCGAAAAAGGATATGCAGCTCATTTTAAATACAAACAAGGAAATGACCATGAAAGTGGTTTGGAAAATTGGTTGAACAAATTGAAAGAATCTCTGGAAAATCAGAGTTTGAATGCTGTTGATTTTGTTGAGGAATTTAAACTGAATTTGTATTCAAAAGAAATTTATGTATTTACACCAAAAGGTGAATTAAAATCGCTTCCAAAAGATGCAACTGCGCTCGATTTTGCATTTTCAATTCACACTGATATTGGGTTAAAATGTAGAGGCGCAAAAGTAAATGGTAAATTAGTTCCTTTAAGCTACACTTTAAATAGTGGTGATCAAATTGAAGTGATTACTACAACCATTAATAAACCAAATGCACGTTGGTTGGATTTTGTAATTACAGCAAGGGCAAAAACCAAAATTCGTGTTGCTTTAAAAGAAGAAGAAAAGAAAATAGCAGAGGAAGGAAAAGCATCGCTTTCAAGAAAATTACGTCACCTAAAAATTCCTTTTAATGAAAAGACAATCAATGAGTTAGTAAGTTATTTTAAACTTCGCACAAGTTTTGATTTGTTTTACAGATTTGGAAATGGAGCCATTGATAACACCCAATTAAAGGCTTTTATTGGACAAAGAAATAGTACTTTTTTAAATTTTTTCAAAACGAAATTACGAAGAAGTAATTCTTCATCTAACAAAAATCTTTTTGAAGATTCAGAGGAAATTACTGATAAATTTGATTCGCTTGTTTTCGGAAAAGAAGAGGAAAAATTGGATTATAAATTATCCAAATGCTGCAATCCAATTCCTGGAGAAAAAGTTTTTGGATTTTTAACCATCAATGAAGGCATTAAAATTCATAAAATTGATTGTCCAAATGCCATTTCTTTACAATCCAATTATGCATACAGAATCATTGCTGCAAAATGGATTGACTCTACAAAACAAGATTTTAATGTTGTGTTACAAATCAATGGAATTGACAAAGCTGGTATTGTAAATAACGTAACTCGTGTAATTTCTAACAATATGGGCGTTTTTATTAACAGTATCAATATTGCTGGAAAAGAAGGTGTTTTTAATGGAAAAATCTCTTTAAGCGTTAAAAATAGTACTCAATTGAACAAATTAATCAAAAATCTTCAAAAAGTAGAAGGTGTTAAAAATGTAGAACGTGTTAATAGAATGTAAATATCATTCTTATAAAAGTTGATTTTTATTAAGAAATTACTGTAAATTTGTCGTTTAAATTTTGAAACTCATGAGTAATTCTTTTGAAAATCAAGAAGTCGTTAAAAAAGTTTTTACCTCATATTTAGAAGAAAAAAAACACAGAAAAACGCCTGAACGTTACGCTATACTTCAAGAAATTTACAATGCTGATGAGCATTTTGATATCGAATCTTTGTATATCAAAATGAAAAATAAAAATTACAGAGTAAGCAGGGCTACACTCTACAACACCATTGATTTATTGTTAGATTGCAATTTGGTGAGAAAACACCAATTTGACGGACAAGCAATGGCTCGTTATGAAAAAAGTTATTTCGATAAAAATCACGACCACGTAATATTTACAGATTCTGGGGAAGTAAAAGAATTTTGTGATCCAAGAATTCAAGTTATCAAAAAAACCATTGAAGAAATTTTTGATATCGATATTCAAAACCACTCACTTTACTTTTACGGAACGAAGAAAAAGTGACAGTTTTCAGTCTCAGTTTTCAGTTTTCAGTTTAAAATCAAAATAATTAATTAAAAATACCAATAAAAAATACCAATAAAAATGGCAGTAGATTTATTACTAGGATTGCAATGGGGAGATGAGGGAAAAGGTAAAATTGTAGATGTTTTAACGCAAAACTATGATATTATCGCACGTTTTCAAGGAGGACCAAATGCAGGACACACTCTGATTTTTGACGGATTTAAACATGTTTTACATACCATTCCTTCAGGAATTTTTCACAAAACAGCCATGAATGTTGTTGGAAATGGCGTTGTAATTGATCCAGTAATTTTTAAAAAAGAATTAGAAAATTTAGACAAACATAACATTGATTACACATCAAAATTGTTAATTTCTAGAAAAGCACATTTAATTTTACCAACTCATAGATTGCTAGATGCAGCCTCAGAAACTGCCAAAGGAAAAGCCAAAATTGGTTCAACTTTAAAAGGAATTGGTCCAACTTATATGGACAAAACTGGCAGAAATGGCATGCGTGTTGGAGATTTAGAATTGGAAAATTGGAAAGAAAAATACGATGCTTTGACCGCAAAACACATCAGTATGTTGAATTATTTTGATGTAAAAGTAGAATATGATTTGAAAGAATTAGAAGCTGAATTTTGCAAAGGAATTGACAAATTGCGCACGCTTGAGTTTATTGATAGTGAAGAGTATTTTAGCAATGCCATGAAACAAGGAAAAACCATTTTGGCGGAAGGTGCTCAAGGTTCTTTGCTAGATATTGATTTTGGAACCTATCCATTTGTAACTTCATCAAACACAACAGCTGCTGGAGCTTGTACAGGTTTAGGAGTTGCTCCAAATAGAATTGGTGAAGTGTATGGAATTTTCAAAGCTTACACAACTAGAGTTGGTTCTGGACCTTTTCCAACAGAATTATTTGACGAAGATGGTGCAACAATGGGAAGAGTTGGAAATGAATTTGGAGCAACAACAGGAAGACCAAGACGTTGTGGCTGGCTGGATTTAGTTGCTTTAAAATATGCAGTTGATATTAACGGAGTTACGCAATTAATGATGATGAAAGGCGATGTTTTATCAGGTTTTGAAACCTTAAAAGTTGCTACATCTTACAACTATAAAGGAAAAGAAATCACTCATTTACCTTATAATATTGAACCAGAAAATGTATCTATAAATTATACCGAATTTAAAGGTTGGAAAGCTGATTTAACAGGAATGAATTCAGCAGAACAATTACCAAAAAACTTGTTAGATTATATTGCTTTTATTGAAAAAGAAACAGGAGTTCCTGTAAAAATTGTTTCTGTTGGACCTGACAGAAAACAAACTATTTTGATGTAAAAAAATATCATTCCCAAAATTTAAAGCATCCTTTTTAAGGATGCTTTTTTTTATGAAATAAAATTTCAGTTTACATAATTCACATATCACAAATGTTGTTAAATCTGACTGAAACTGATAATTATCATATTTAAAAATGAAGATAATCAACAACTTTGTAACGTTAAAAAATGAATCTTATGAATACTGTAAGCAAAAAAACTGTGATCGATTTTATGGTTGAAAACATAGCAGCCGCTGAAATTTTTAAAAAATATGGTATCAATTATTCTAATAATAGCAATTGTAATATTTCTCTAGAAAACCTTTGTCACAGCCATCATTTACAATATGAAGAAATCATTGCTGAATTGAATGCCATAAAAGGAAAAGTCCCTTATTTAAAAAATTACAATGTTTGGGATTTGGATTTATTAATCCATTTTTTAGTTGGAATTGATCATCCATTCAAAAGAGATAATATCTTATTTATAAAAAAATTAGCTGTAAAAATTCAATCAATTCATGGAAAGCAACTCTCTGAAGTTGATAAATTGGTAACAATGATTAAAAAAGTAGCTATTGAAATTCAGCAGCATATTGCCATTGAAGAAAAAACATTATTCCCCTATATTTTATTTCTAAATTCTCCAGAAAAATTTCCTGAAAACAACTTTGAAAAAAAACCATTTTTAAGGGATTTTTTAAACAATGTTGAAAAAAATCACAAAACTTTTTGCATGTTGTGGAAAGAAATCAAAGAACTTACAAATCACTATCAATTGTATGCTGATATTGATAATAATTTCAAATTACTACTTTACAAATTGAAACAATTTGAAGAAAAATTACACAATCACATTCATATTGAAAATAATATTCTATTTCCAAAAGCCCTAGAATTAGAGAAAAACTATTTGCAAGATTAATCCTTTTTAAAAAATAACTTTTCATTTTCAACTTGCGGATTTCTTTTCATTATTTTTGCCAAAAAAATAATTATTTTGAAAAGACTCTTAATAGCATTTTTGATATTATTCTCATTAAATTCTTTTTCACAAGAAAAGAAAAAACTTACTTATAAAGCTGAAATTCAGGAAGTAAATGAAGAAAAATTTCCTGGAGCCAACATTTTGATTGGCAATGTAAAAATGATTCATGATGGTGTAGAATTAACTTGTCAGCAAGCATTGTATTATCAAAAGCAAAATTTTTTCAAAGCTTTTGGCAATGTTTTTATCAAACAAGGTGACACAATCAATCAAACCAGTGATTATGCAGATTATGATGCGAATTCGAAACAAGCACTTTCTTGGGGAAAAGTTGTGTTGAAAGACCCAACAATGACGTTAACAACTGACACTTTGCAGTTTGACAGAATCAATCAAAAATTGTATTACAGAACTTATGGAACAATAAAAGATGCCACAAATACGCTGAAAAGTAAAGTTGGAAATTATTACTTAGAAACCAAAAAATTCATTGCAACTACTAGAGTAACAGTGGTAAATCCTGAGCATCATTTAGAAACCAATCATTTAGATTATTACACAGATACTGGTTTGGCTTATTTATACGGACCTTCAACAATTACCAATCAAGAAAATAAAAACAAAATTTATTGCGAAAGAGGTTTTTATAATACCAAAACTGATATTTCTCACTTTCTGAAAAATGCTAAAATCTTTTTAAAAGAGCGAACCATTGAAGGTGATAGTTTGTATTATGATAAAAAGCGTGGTTTTGCATCAGCAACCAACAATATTCGCGTGATTGATACTGTTGAAAACTTTGTGTCCAAGGGAAATTATGCTGAGTTTTTCGAGAAAAAAGATTCCCTATTTATAATCAAAAAAGCAGTAGCCATTTCAATTATTGAAAAAGATTCTATGTTTGTGCATGGTGATACACTTTTGGTAACTGGAAAACCTGACAAACGAATTATCAGAACCTATCATAATGTAAAAATATTTAAATCGGATTTGCAAGGAAAATGCGATTCTATTTACACAAATCAAGAAAAGGGAATCACTAAAATGTATAGAAATCCAATACTTTGGTCTGAAAAAAATCAAATTACTGGCGATTCAATTTTCTTGTTATCAAACAAAGAAACAAAAAAATTAGACTCTTTGAAAGTGTTTGATAATTCCTTTATCATTTCCAAAGATTCGCTCTCTGAAAATGATTTTAATCAAATAAAAGGAAGGAATATGTTAGGGAAATTTGAGAAAAACAAACTTCGGATGTTGCATGTTTTGGGAAATTCAGAATCCATATATTACAACAGAAATGAACAAACTCAAGTTTTAGAAACAATTACAAAAGAAATTTCTAGTAATATAGAATTTGTGCTTGATAATGGCGAAATTGAAACTATAAAATACCTTGTAAAATCAGATGGAGTAACTTATCCTCCATCCAAGTTTCCTGATGATATAAGGCAACTTAAAGGATTTATTTGGCGAGAAGAAGAGCAACCCAAAACAAAAGATGACATTTTTATCAATAAAGGTGAAATAGATACAACTCCTGTTAGAAAAGGAGCTCCTCCAAAAAAAGAAGATGCTCGTAATCAAAAAAATGCCTTGATAAAAGATAAAAAAACCGATTTAAAAAGTAATTAAACCTTGAAATCAGATTTTTTTACATACCAAGCACAAACCTCTCCTCATCCTTTGGCAATTGAAATTTCACATGCAAAAGGAAGTTATATTTATGGAACTGATGGCAAAAAATACCTTGATTTTGTTGCTGGAGTTTCTGCCAATAGTTTGGGACATAATCATCCAAAGGTTACAGAAGCAATTAAAAATCAATTAGATGCTTATACGCATGTGATGGTTTATGGCGAATTTATTCAGCAACCACAAGTGGATTTGTGTAAAAATTTAGCAGCAACATTTCCAATTGAAAATGCATCAGTTTACATAACAAATTCTGGAACAGAAGCTACTGAAGGTGCCATAAAATTAGCAAAAAGAGTAACCAACAGAGCTGAAATTATTGCTGCGAAACAATCCTATCATGGAAATACACAAGGCTCTATGAGTGTTTCTGGAGTAGAAAAACAAAATCAAGCTTTTAGACCTTTGATTCCTGGAATTCGATTTATTACTTTTAATGAAGAATCTGAAATTGAACTTATTACAAAAAATACTGCTGCAGTAATTTTAGAAACCATTCAAGGTGGTGCAGGTTTTATTGAATCTAAAAATGGGTATTTTTCAAAAATAAAAAAAAGATGCGAAGATGTTGGTGCTTTATTAATTTTAGATGAAATTCAAACTGGAATTGGCAGAACAGGTACTTTTTGGGGATTTGAAAATTACGATGTAATTCCTGATATCATCATTACAGGAAAAGGCTTAGGAGGAGGCATGCCAATTGGCGCTTTTATTGCTTCTTATGAACATATGAGTTTGCTAAAAAACAATCCTAAACTGGGTCATATTTCAACTTTTGCAGGACATCCTGTGATTGCAGCAGCAGCGAATGCAACAATGAATGAAATTTTACATTCCAATTTAATGGCTGATTGTTTGCGAAAAGAACAATTATTTCGGACATATTTACAACATCCTGCTATTAAAGAAATCCGAGGAAAAGGATTGATGTTGATTGCCTTATTAGAATCACCAGAATTAGC
The DNA here is from genome assembly GCA_036846425.1 of Polaribacter sp. GTDB lineage: Bacteria > Bacteroidota > Bacteroidia > Flavobacteriales > Flavobacteriaceae > Polaribacter. Next base: position 17,080 of record DAIUBY010000013.1, on the reverse strand, counting down.
TGCCAACGTCATTTATAAATGCTTAGACAAAGGCTTGATTTTATTCTTTTTGTTGTTTGAAGGACGCGCTTTACGAATCACTCCACCTTTAACTATTTCTGATGAAGAAATTATTTTAGGTTGTGAAATCATTTTAGAAGTACTTAACGAAATTCAATAAAAAACCTAATCAATTCATTTAGAATTAATTAGGCTACATATTTAAAGTTTTATTTTTAATAAATCGCTTATCTCCTACTATAATTTGGTGCTTCCTTAGTTATGGCAACATCATGTGGATGACTTTCTACAATACCACTTGCAGTGATTCTAACAAACTTACCTGTTTCTTTTAAAGTCTCAATATCTTTAGCACCACAATAACCCATTCCTGCGCGTAAACCACCAATAAACTGATGAATACTCTCAAACAAATCGCCTTTGTATGGAACACGTCCCACAATTCCCTCAGGAACTAATTTCTTTATATCATCCTCTACATCTTGAAAATAACGATCTTTTGAACCTTGTCTCATGGCTTCTACAGAACCCATTCCTCTATAAGATTTGAATTTACGTCCTTCATAAATGATGGTTTCTCCTGGAGATTCTTTAGTTCCTGCTAATAATGAGCCTAACATCACTGAATCTGCACCTGCTGCAATTGCTTTTGGAATATCTCCAGTATAACGAATTCCACCATCTGCAATTACAGGAACACCACTTCCTTTGATAGCTGCAGCCACTTCTAAAATTGCTGAAAACTGAGGAAATCCAACACCTGCAACCACTCTTGTTGTACAAATAGACCCTGGTCCAATACCAACTTTTACAGCATCTGCTCCTGCAGCTACTAAAAATTGTGCAGCTTCTGCTGTTGCAATATTTCCAACAACAACATCAAGATTTGGAAATTTCTTTTTTACAGCCATCAAAACAGCTGCAACTCCTGTAGAATGACCATGAGCTGTATCAATTACAATTGCATCAACACCAGCATTTACAAGCGCTTCAGTTCTTTCTAAAGTATCAGCAGTAACACCAACTGCAGCTGCAACCATCAATCTACCAAATGAATCTTTATTAGCGATTGGTTTTTGAGTGACTTTAGTGATATCTCTAAAAGTAATCAATCCTTTTAAATGATAGTCTTTATCTACAATCAGCAGTTTTTCAATTTTATTTTTTTGTAATATTTTCTCAGCGTCTTTTAAGGAAGTTCCCACATCTGCAGTTATCAGATTTTCTTTCGTCATGACTTCTACAATTGGACGTTTATCATCATGTTCAAAACGCAAATCTCTGTTGGTTACAATACCTTTTAAAATTCCATCTTTGTCAACAATTGGAATTCCTCCAATACTGTGCTCTCGCATGTTGGCTTTCGCATCAAAAACGGTTGCCGTTAAAGGCAATTTTACAGGATCTAGAATCATTCCGCTTTCAGCACGTTTTACTTTTCGAACTTCTAAAGCTTGCTGTTCAATCGGCATGTTTTTATGCAACACTCCTATTCCTCCCTCTCTAGCCATAGCTATTGCCAAAGCAGCCTCAGTAACAGTATCCATTGCTGCAGAAACAATAGGAACATTAATGGTAATATTTCTAGAAAATTTTGTTTGAATGCTAACTTCTCTTGGCAGAATATTGGAAAACGCTGGAACTAATAAAACGTCGTCGTAGGTTAAACCTTCACCAAGTAATTTATTTTCGTATGTCATGATGCAATTAAGATATAATTGCGTACAAATTTACAATTTATTATTGGTTTTAAACTATTTTATTTGATTTTGAAGTCTTTAATAAAACTGAACAAAAAAAAATCAAAAAAAAATATTCTAATAATCAATTAGTTATAAAATTTATTTTTATTTATTCTAAATAAGTTTTGAAAATGTATTGTTGAGTTGTATATTTGCACCCAAAAATTAAATAGTTTATATTTAATCTAAATAAAATGAAAAAAGCTTTATTAGCACTAACTATCTTATTTACAATAAGTTTACTCTCGCAAGAAAAGAAAAAAACAACAACTTCATTGGATTCAATTCAGAAATTAGATGAAGTAATAATTTCAACTGCTAGCCTTTTTGGCAACAAATATGTAGCACAAAATAGAACAGGATCTGCTTTTTATTTATCTCAAAAAGAATTGGCAAAATTCAGTTTTACAGATATCAACAGAGCTTTAAGAACCATTCCTGGAGTTAGTATTTATGAAGAAGACGGATTTGGATTGCGTCCAAACATCAGTTTGAGAGGAACATCACCTGAAAGAAGTTCAAAAATTACCATCATGGAAGATGGTGTTTTGATTGCTCCTGCTCCATACAGCGCTTCTGCAGCTTATTATTTTCCAACAATTGCCAGAATGGAAGCTGTTGAAGTTTTAAAAGGAAGTAGTCAAGTACAATATGGTCCTTTTACAACAGGAGGAGCAATTAATATGATTTCTGCACAAATTCCAACTGAATTTAGTGGAAAAGTAAGAGCAAGTTATGGAAGTTTCAATTCCAATCAATTACATGCAAAAATAGGTGGTACTTCTGGTGCTTTTGGATATGTTTTAGAATATTTAAATTATGGTTCAGACGGATTCAAAACATTGCCAAGTGGAAAAAATACTGGTTTCAATAAAAATGATATTGTTGCAAAATTACGCGCCAATCTTTTTCCAAATGCTCGTGTTCAGCAATCATTAGAATTCAAATTTCAATTTGCTGATGAAGTTGGCAATGAAACTTATTTAGGACTTTCAGAAGCAGATTTCAATGCCAATCCTTTTCAAAGATACGCTTCTTCTAATGAGGATAAAATGACCACAGATCACACGCAATATATGTTAACGCATCAAGTTGATTTTAGCGAAAATTTTCGTTTGACAACAACTGCTTATCAAAATAATTTTGCAAGAAATTGGTATAAATTAGATGATGTTACTTTCAATGGTAGCAAACAAAGCATTGCCAATATTTTAGAAAATACAACAAATTTTTCAAACCATTTTGCAATCGTTAATGGTTCTGTAAATTCAGCTGCAAATGCTATTGGTATCAAGGCAAATAATAGAGAATATTATTCCCAAGGAATTCAAACAAAGTTGGATTATCATTGGTATCAAGGTGATGTTTTTCACGATTTAGAAATTGGTGCACGTTTTCATTATGATGAAGAAGATCGTTTTCAAAGGGTTGACAGATATAGCATTTCAAATGCTGGAAATATGAGCTTGACTTCTGCAGGAACTCCTGGAACTGATGCTAACAGAATTGCAAGCGCCAATGCTTTTGCGTCTTACATTAATTATAAATTAAAATACAAAAACTGGACATTTACTCCTGGAATTCGTTATGAAATCATCACTTTACAAAGAGAAGATTTTGGTACAAATGATGTAACAAGAACTGGTGCAAACTTATCAAAAAGAGAAAATTCTGTGGATGTTTTTATTCCTGGGATTGGCGCAAATTACAAGTTTACAAATGAAGTTTCTGTTTTTGGTGGCGTTCATAAAGGATTTTCACCTCCTGGAAATCAAGATGGTGAGCAACCAGAAGAAAGTATTAATTACGAATTAGGAACACGTTTTTCTGTAGGAAAACTTCGTGGAGAATTTGTAGGATTTTATAACGATTACAGCAATTTATTAGGAAGTGATTTGGCTGCTACAGGTGGAACAGGCACATTAGACCAATTCAATGCTGGTGCAGTAACTGTTAACGGAATTGAATTATTATTAAATTATGATTTTGCAAAAAAAGATGCTAAAATTTCTTTGCCTTTTTCATTTGGATATACGTTAACAAACACAAAATTTGAAAGTAGTTTTGGAAGTATTGATGAATTATGGGGAACAGTAACTGCAGGTGATGAATTGCCTTACATTCCTAAACATCAATTCAATATTTGTTTTTCAGTAGAACATCCTGGTTTCGAAATCAACTTGAATGCACGTTATAATGGCGAATTTAGAACAAAGGCTAGTTCAGGAACAATTCCTGTCAATGAAAAAGTTGCATCTAATTTTATTATTGATGTTTCAGGAAAATATGCAATCACCAAAAATTTGAATGCTACAGCAAACATTATCAACTTATTAGACAATACCTATGCAGTTTCTAGAGTTCCTGCAGGTTTGCGCCCTGGACATCCTTTTGGATTATTTGCAGGATTTGAATATAGATTTTAAAAAACACTTATAATCAATTATTTTTAATGAACCTCATCATTTTTGGTGAGGTTTTTTATTTTCAAATTTTGCATAAATAAATATTCAATTATTCCCAATAATTAAACATTTTTTAAAACATTAACATCAATTTAATAACGTTAATTCATTTAAAATCAAAAACTTTCATTTTTTTCACTACATTAGAGGTTTGATAAAATGTCAATTTTAAATATTTTTTAAACACAATTTCATTAACAAAAACAACAACTTATGAAAAATGCATTTTTAATAGTACTTGGATTTATAACATTAAACACTTTCTCTCAAAACTATTTTCTTGCAGATAAAAGTGTAGATAAAAATTTGGTTGCTGACTTTATTCAAAAATCAATAAAAGAACAACTAATTTCTAAAAATCCAGTAATTGTAGTTGATGAAAAAATACTGAATTCAGAGGATTTGAACACTTTCAGTTTTTATAAAAAAGATATAGTTAGCATGAGCATTTTAACGAAAGAACAATCAACTCTTACTAAACTTTATGGAACGCAAAGTGAAAATGGTGTAATTGTGATTGTTACAAAACAATATCAAAAATCCCTTAATGATATAGCTTCTAGAGAAATAGAAAATGTTACAGAAAACGTACTTTATCTTCTAGATGGAAAAAAAATTACCAAAAATGAAGTATCGAAAATAGAAACTTATAAAATTAAATCGATAAACGTTATCAAAAATCCTTCAGAAATTGCAAAATATACCTCAGATTCTTATGAAGGTGTAATTATTATTGATTTGAAAAAATAACGTAAAAAATCAACATACATTTTCAAATCTTCTTTATTTGCAAATGATTAATTTTTTTAAAAAAATTAGAAAATCCATCATTACTGATGAAAAAAATGGAAAACCTTCTTTCATTTCTTCACGATATTTAAAATATGCAGTTGGAGAAATTGTTCTGGTAATGATTGGAATTTTACTCGCCTTACAAGTCAATAACTGGAATATCCAAAAAAGTGATGCAAAAAGAGAAAATAAGTATTTAGCGAACATTGTCTTAGATTTACAAAAAGACATTAAAAGATTGGATTATTTAATAAGTTTTAGAAAAGAACGATTGATTGGTGACCAAAAACTGATACAATTTATGAATGGATTGCCTATTCAAAACCTAACTGAAACGACAAAATTTGTGGTAAATTCCTTGATGGAAGAAAACTTTACACCAAATAACAGCACATTTTTAGAACTTTCTAATTCCGGAAATTTAAATCTTATTGCCAATGATTCTATCAAAATTTTATTGTTAGAATTAGAAGAATTGTATAAAATAAACAGATTAGGTATCGAACATGAAACATTTGATTACAGAGAATATATTTCAAAATCAGCCATTAATCTTATAGAAATTGATCAATTATTTCCAGTTTATTTAGGAACTAAAACAATTGAAAATCAAAAAATAACCTCTAAAACTTTTGAAGATTTATTTAAAAGTAGAGAATATAAAAACGGACTTTTTATTACCATATTCATGTCAAATATTTTCATTTTAGAATATCAAAAAATGAAAAAGAAATCAGAAAAAATCATTCAACTAATTAAACAAAAAAAATAGGAAATCTCTGTAAACATTGATGCTTAAAAATTCCATTGTTTTTCAATTTCCCAATTTTTCAAACTTAAAATTTCCTCAAAATATTCTTAACACTATTTTAACTAGTGTAAGCTAAGCTATATTGGAAATTTGCAGTCAAAATAAAATAACCCAAAAATAACCTTGTTTTGACTAAAAATTTATCAATTCTGATTTCTTGTCTTTTTTTGACAACATTTTTATTTTCCCAAACTCCCTCAACCGAAAAACAAATAACCCTCAAAGGAAAGGTTGTTGATGAAGTTACCAAACAACCTTTAGAATACGCAACTATCATTCTGAAAAACACTAAAACTCAAAAAATTTCTGGTGGAATTACAGATGAAAAAGGATTGTTCAGTGTGCAAACTCCTGCTGGAAATTATTCGATAAGCATCGAATTTATTTCATTCAAACCAATTAAAATTGCTGCACAAAATCTTACTGCAGATAAAAACCTAGGTACTTTTCAACTAAAAGATGACACCAATAGTTTGGATGAAGTGGTAATTATTGCCGAAAAAACAACAGTTGATATTCGCTTAGATAAAAAAGTTTTTAACATTGGAAAAGACTTATCCATTCGTGGAGGAAATGCAAGTGATGTTTTAGGAAATGTTCCTTCAGTTCAAGTTGATGTTGAAGGAAATGTTAGTTTACGAGGCAATGACAACGTAACTATTTTGATTGATGGAAGACCAAGTGCACTTGTTGGAATCAATGGTGCTGAGGCTTTACGTCAAATTCCTGCAGAAGCTATTGAGCGAGTTGAAGTAATTACTTCGCCATCTGCAAGATATGATGCTGAAGGAACTGCTGGTATTTTAAATATCATCTTACGAAAAAATCAATTGAAAGGTTTCAATGGTTCTATTCAATTAGATTTGGGAATTCCTGAAAGATATGGAAGTGCTTTGAACTTCAATTTGCGTTCAAAAAAATGGAATTTCTTTACCAATACAGGTTTTAGATACAATGCTGTTCCTGGAAATGCTTTCAATAGTAACATAGACCTTTCTCAAACTTTGCCAAATGCGAAAGTAGAAGAAAGAAGAAAATTTGAAAGATTGGGAAGGTCACTTTTTACAAGTTTTGGGACTGAATACTCAATAAATAACAATTCAAGTATCGTTGCTAACATCATATATAATATAGGAAATGATGATGATGTGAATACCAATACTATTAATAGGTTTAATTCTTCTGGAAATTTAAACCAAGTAACATCGCGTGTTGAAAATGAAAGTGAAGATGAAAAAAGAGTGCAATATACTTTAGATTATATAAATAATTTTGATGGAAAAGGCAAAAGATTATCTGCAAGTTTTCAATATTCCTCTGAAAATGAAGATGCTTTAAGCAATATATCAGAAACGGAAACCACCCAAAATATTTTGAATGATTTAGAGAAAGTAATTCAAAATCAAAATGAAGACAATGTATTGTTACAAATTGATTATGTATATCCTGTTGGAGAAAATATCCAATATGAAGTTGGTTATCGTGGAAATTACAGAAATATATATAACGATTTTTATTTTGAAGAAAGGCTAGAATTTCCTAATGGCCCTTTAGTTCCGGATGCTGGTTTAAATAATGCTTTTGGATACAAAGAATTGGTAAATGCCACTTATTTTCAATACGGACAAAAATTCAATAAGATTTCTCTATTAGGTGGTTTGCGTTATGAATATACTTCTGTTGAAATTGATCAATTTACTTCAGTTTCCGAAAATACAAAAAACTACGGAAATTTGTTTCCAACAGTCAATATTGGTATTGAAACCAAAGAAGGAGAAAATGTAACTATTGGTTATAACCGAAGAATTAGACGTCCAAGAGGGCGTTATCTTAATCCTTTTCCAAGTCGTTCTAGTGCAACTAATATTTTTAGAGGAAATGTTGATTTAAATCCTGTATTTACAGATGCTTTTGATATCGGGTTTTTGAAACGTTGGGAAAAATTTACACTGAGTACATCCGCTTATTATAACATTAGTAAAGATAATTGGGAAACTATTATACAAAAAACAGATCAGTTAACTGAAAATGGTAACGACGCTATTTTTGAGAGATATCCTATAAATCTATCTACTTCAGAAAGAATTGGTTTTGAATTTACATTATCTTACAAACCGTTCAAATTTTGGAACATTAACAGTGATTTTAACTTATTTAATGTAACTACTGAAGGTGATTATAAAAATCCTGATACTGATTTAGTAACAAATTTTGATTTTAAAAACACCTCTTATTTCATTAGATTAAATCAAAAAATATCATTGCCCGGTAAAACTGATATCCAAATCAACTCTAATTACAGTGGTCCTTCTCAAAATGCTCAATTTAAAAATAAGGGTATTTTAAGTATGGATTTTGCTGCTAGTAAAGAAATTCTGAAAGAAAAAGCTACCATCAACTTTAATATTAGTGATGTTTTTAACAGTCGTAAAAGACAAAGTACTTTATTTATTGAAAACGATACAGAACAATATAGTGAGTTTCAATGGAGAGAGCGCCAAATTAGCGTAAGTTTTATTTATCGTTTCAATCAAACTAAAATTGATAAAAAGAAAAACGGTAATCAAGATTACAATAATTTAGATGAATTTGAAGGATAATTCTTAGAGTTCAAAGTTCAAAGTTTAAAATTCAGAATTCAAGTAAAACAAAAAAGCTCGCAATTTGCGAGCTTTTTTAATTTTTATAATAGAAAATTATTTCTGTTCTGCTGCTTCAGCAGCTTTTTTTGCTTCTTTTTTCAATTTCATGTTTTCCCAAATTGTTCCTCCAATCCAATAAGGAACTACAAATGTTAGTAAAAATAATAACAACCAAAAACCTGCTGTGAAAATAAACATGAACAACACTAATCCTGAAAATTGCGAAAAATCTAACATTGTATTCTTTTTGAAATTATGATAACGCAAAAATAAAAAATATATTTTCAAACTTTACTATCAAATGAAATAATTTTATCTTAAAATTCTAATTTTTCAAAAAAATCTAACTTTCTAAATGGGAATATTACCCATCACTTTTACAATTTTCAGACCCAATTCTGCTTTTGATTTTGTAAATTTGCATCACAAAAAAAACTTTTAAAATGACACAATTCAGAATAGAAAAAGATACTATGGGACAAGTTCAAGTTCCTGCTGATAAATATTGGGGCGCACAAACTGAACGTTCTAGAAACAATTTTAAAATAGGTCCTGCAGCTTCTATGCCTTTAGAAATTGTGTATGGATTTGCATATCTTAAAAAAGCAGCAGCATTTGCAAATTGCGATTTAGGGGTTTTATCAGCTGAAAAAAGAGATTTGATTGCACAAGTTTGCGACGAAATTTTTGCAGGAAAATTAGATGATCAATTTCCATTAGTAATTTGGCAAACTGGTTCTGGAACGCAATCAAACATGAATGTGAACGAAGTGATTGCAAACAGAGCACAAGAATTGGCTGGAAGAAAAATTGGTGAAGGCGAAAAAGCTATTCAACCCAATGATGACGTGAACAAATCACAATCTTCAAACGATACTTTCCCAACAGGAATGCACATTGCTGCTTACAAAAAAATTGTAGAAAACACCATTCCTGGAGTAGAACAATTTCGAAATACTTTGCTAGCAAAATCAGAAGCGTTTAAAAACGTGGTGAAAATTGGACGCACACATTTGATGGATGCAACTCCCCTAACTTTAGGTCAAGAATTTTCAGGATATGTTGCACAACTAAACTTCGGATTAAAAGCATTAAAAAATACATTAGCTCATTTATCTGAACTAGCTTTGGGTGGGACTGCAGTTGGAACTGGATTAAATACACCAAAAGGATATGATGTGTTGGTTGCAAAATACATTGCCGAATTTTCTGGAATGCCTTTTATCACAGCTGAAAATAAATTTGAAGCTTTAGCGGCTCATGATGCCTTAGTGGAAACACATGGCGCATTGAAACAATTAGCAGTTTCATTAAACAAAATTGCCAACGACATTCGTATGATGGCTTCAGGCCCTCGTTCAGGAATTGGAGAAATCATTATTCCTGCAAACGAACCTGGCTCATCAATTATGCCAGGAAAAGTAAATCCTACCCAATGTGAAGCTATGACTATGGTTTGCGCACAAGTCATGGGAAATGATGTAGCTGTAACTATTGGTGGCACACAAGGACATTATGAATTGAACGTTTTCAAACCAATGATGGCAGCAAATGTGCTGCAATCTGCACAATTAATTGGAGATGCTTGTGTTTCTTTTGATGAAAATTGTGCTATTGGAATTGAACCAAACTACACAAGAATCAAAGAATTATTAAACAATTCGTTGATGTTGGTCACTGCTTTAAATACTAAAATTGGTTATTACAAAGCTGCAGAAATTGCAAATACAGCTCATGAAAACGGCACCACTTTAAAAGAAGAAGCAGTGCGTTTGGGTTATGTAACTCCTGAAGAATATGATGCTTGGGTAAAACCTGAGGATATGATTGGGAGTTTGAAATAGCTTTTAGCTTGTAGTTTTTAGCTTTTAGCTTTTAGACTAATTAAATTATATATTTAAATTTTTACTTTTTAATTTAATTTTAAAAAAAATCTAATAGCTAATAGCAAAAAGTTAATAGCCAAATACAAAAAAAATGACTCACGAAAACTACATGACCGAAGCTGTAAAAGCAGCTTTACAAGGAATGCAAAACAATGAAGGAGGTCCTTTTGGTTGTATTGTTGTGAAAAATGGGGAAATTATTGGAAAAGGAAATAATAAAGTAACATCAACAAACGATCCAACTGCACATGCAGAAGTCTCTGCAATTAGAGATGCTTGCAAAAATTTGAATTCTTTTCAGTTGGATGGTTGTATTGTGTATACTTCTTGCGAACCTTGCCCTATGTGTTTGGGAGCGATTTATTGGGCAAGACCAGACAAAGTTTTCTTTGGAAGCAATCAAGAAGATGCAGCAAACATAGGTTTTGATGATGCTTTTATTTACAAAGAAATTCCTTTGCCTTATGAAAAGAGAAGCATTCCTTTTGAGCAAATTAGCAGAGAAATTGCCTTAGAACCATTTCAAAAATGGATAGCAAAAGAAAATAAAATTGAATATTAAAATAAGTTCAAATAATGAATTTAAACTCTTAAAAATAAAAATACTATTTATTTTAAAAAAAGTTATTAATTTTACATTTTACAAATTCACAAATGAAAAATATTCTTTTATTTCTGGTCATACTCTCAATTTTCTTAATTTCTTGTTCTCAAACCACCTCTGATGAAAACCCAATAGACATCTCAGTGAATGCTAAAATAACGGGCACTATTAGATTTGTAAATGATTCTATTGCGAATTTAGCTGGAAAATCGGAATGGATTTTAGGTGATCATAGCAAATTAGAAGTAAAAGTTTCAAAAAATCTTACTAGCAATCCTTACAATTTAAAACTTACATTAACCGCAGATACAACTAATCCAAATTCACCAATACTCACTTATATTTCAGATTTTGATCGTAAAATCGTTGAAGGAGACAGATATAGACTTATTACAACAATAATTTTACACGGTAACACTGCATTCATTCCGGGGCAAACTGGAGGTAAAATTGAATACAATAGGGTAAATTCAAATGGAATTGCGTTGGGATCTGAATTAGAAATTACAATTGCCTCTCTTGGTAGTACTGTAGTTAATGATTCAAGTCAATATTTAGTTCTTACCGGATTTTTCTCCGAAGACAATAATAATGGTGCAAACAAAGAAATCGGTAATTTTTCTATCATTATTGAAGGAAACAATATCATTAATACTGGAGTTTTCTAAAAAAAATAAATTCAGGGATTTCAAATGCTAACTGAATAAGTTTAAAATTTCATGTTTAAAATTCAAAGTTGAACTTTAAACATGAAATTTTGAATTTTAAACCCTGAACCTAAAAGTATCTTTCTTTCAACACTTTCAAATGATGCATTTGATGCCCATAACATAAAAAACCAATCGCTCTTACTGACATATTTTTTCCTGAACCCTCTCCTATTTTTTGCAACGCTTCATCTGTAAAACTTTTGAAAAGCAAAATGGTTCCTTGCCTTACAACACGCATTTCTTCCAATATATCAATCCAATTTCTTGCATTTGCATTTACATTTGCTACGAACAAATCTTGGTCAAAACCAGGTAAAGACGTTTTGTCATTTCTTGCAAAACGCAAAGCTCTGTAACAAAAAACTCTCTCAGTATCAATGATATGTTGTACAACTTCCTTCACAGTCCATTTTCCATATTCGTATGCAAAAAGTTGTTTTTCTAATGGAATATCAGTTAAAAGATTATCAAAAAAATCTTGAGAAATCTGTAAATTTTTTACAATCGATTTTCCATTTTCTTCAATTTGTTGAATATAATTTTTATAATAGGGTGCATATT
>DAIUBY010000013.1:0-4767 GCA_036846425.1 Polaribacter sp. | reverse complement strand
AGAGTTTAACAGTTTTTTAGCCAACAATATTTGTAACTTTGACGCTTTCAAATTTCAAAAAAGTCAAATGAAAATATATACAAAAACAGGTGATGAAGGAACAACAGGACTTTTTGGTGGCACAAGAGTTCAAAAAAATAATATACGTATAGAAAGTTATGGCACTGTTGATGAGTTGAATTCGTATATTGGTCTAATCAAAGACCAAGAAATCAGTAGTGAAATCAAAAAATCATTGCTAAAAATTCAGCACGATTTATTTACTGTTGGTGCCATGTTGGCAACTCCTCAAGAAAAAGAAACTTTAAAAAACGGCAAAGAACGATTGAATATTCTAAAAATTGACGAACAATCCATCCTGTTTTTAGAACAAGAAATTGATATCATGGAAACTTCATTGCCTCAAATGACACATTTTATCTTGCCTGGAGGACACACAACTGTGTCATTCTGTCACATTGCAAGATGTGTTTGCAGACGTGCAGAGCGTTTATCAGTAACATTACATGAAAAAGAAAGCATACAACAAGCCATTTTGATATATTTAAACCGTCTTTCTGATTACCTTTTTGTGTTGGCACGAAAGTTGTCTAAAGACCTATCAATAGAGGAAATTAAATGGATTCCCGAAAAATTATAGCACGTTCTTTTTTTATTATTTTATATTTCTTAAAAAAGACTTGCGTAATTGAGTAAAAAAATTATTTTTGCACAAAATTAAACGATAAGAAATGTATTGGACATTAGAATTAGCATCGTATTTAGCAGATGCGCCTTGGCCAGCAACCAAAGATGAATTAATTGATTATGCCATCAGAACTGGAGCACCTTTGGAAGTTGTAGAAAACTTACAAGATATTGAAGATGAAGAAGAACCTTACGATTCTATCATTGAAATTTGGCCTGATTATCCTTCAGAAGAAGATTATCTTTGGAACGAGGATGAATATTAAAACATAAAAACAAAGTCTCTCAAGAGGCTTTTTTTTTGTTGCATAACAATCAACAAACACTAATTTTTTAGGAGAATTTTTCCTGATTAGTAATTTCATAAATCAGTAATTTATTTACTGAACTAAAACACAGAAAATGAGTATTTTAAATTCAATAATTAAACTTTTCGTTGGTGACAAACAACAAAAAGACTTAAAAATTTTACAACCAATTGTTGATAGCGTTAAGAAATTCGAAGCTGAAATTTCAACACTTTCACATGATGCATTGCGCGCAAAAACAGCAGAATTCAAAGAAAAAATAACAGCTGCAACCAAAGAATTTGAAGACAAAATTACCAATTTAGAAGCTGAAGCAACCTTAGCAACTATTGATCGTCAAGAGGAAATTTATGCAGAAATTGATACACTAAAAGACGATGCTTACAAAGCTACTGAACAAGTCTTAATGGAAATCATGCCAGAAGCTTTTGCAGTTGTAAAAGAAACTGCCATTCGTTTTGTGAAAAATGAAGAAATTGAAGTTACTGCAACTCCATTTGACCGAGAATTGTCCGCCATCAGAAAACACATTACTCTAGAAAATGATAAAGCTTATTGGGCAAATTCTTGGGATGCTGCAGGAAAACCAGTAACTTGGGACATGATTCATTATGATGTGCAATTGATTGGAGGTTCTGTTTTGCATCAAGGAAAAATTGCTGAAATGATGACTGGTGAAGGAAAAACATTGGTTTCTACATTACCTGTTTATTTAAATGCACTTTCAGGAAAAGGTGTTCACGTGGTAACTGTAAACGATTATTTAGCAAAACGTGATAGTGCTTGGATGGGACCAATTTTCGAATTTCACGGACTTTCTACTGATTGTATTGATTATCATCAACCAAATTCTGATGCCCGAAGAAAAGCCTACAATGCTGATATAACTTACGGAACAAATAACGAATTTGGTTTCGATTATTTGCGTGATAACATGGCAAGTTCCAAGGATGATTTGGTGCAAAGAGCTCCAAATTTTGCCATTATTGATGAAGTAGATTCTGTGTTGATTGATGATGCTAGAACGCCTTTAATCATTTCTGGTCCAGTTCCACAAGGAGACAGACACGAATTCAACGAACTAAAACCTCTGGTAGCTGATTTGGTAGATTTGCAACGCAAACATTTGGTAGGAGTTTTGGCAGAAGCTAAAAAATTGATTTCGGAAGGTAAAGAAAAAGAAGGTGGATTTTTACTGTTAAGAGTTTACAGAGGTTTGCCAAAAAACAAAGCCTTGATTAAGTTCTTATCTCAAGAAGGAATCAAACAATTGCTTCAAAAAACCGAAAATCACTACATGCAAGACAACAACAAATTAATGCCAGAAGTGGATGAAGATTTGTGGTTTGTGATTGAAGAAAAAAACAATCAAATTGATTTGACTGATAAAGGAATAGCTCATTTATCTGAAATTACTAAAAATGATACCTTTTTTATATTACCAGATATTGGCGTAAAAGTTGGTGAAATAGATCAATCTAACAGCACTCCTGAAGAAAAAGCTTCGTTAAAAGAGGAATTATACCGCGATTTTAGCATCAAAAGTGAGCGAATTCATACCATGAATCAATTGTTAAAAGCCTACACCGTTTTTGAAAAAGACGTAGAATATGTGGTTATGGACAATAAAGTGATGATTGTTGATGAGCAAACAGGACGTATCATGGATGGTCGTCGTTATTCTGATGGATTGCATCAAGCTATTGAAGCAAAAGAAAACGTAAAAATTGAAGATGCTACCCAAACTTTTGCGACTGTAACCTTGCAAAACTACTTTAGAATGTATCGCAAATTGGCTGGTATGACAGGAACTGCAATCACTGAAGCTGGCGAATTATGGGAAATTTATAAATTGGATGTTGTTGAAATTCCGACAAATAAACCTTTAACAAGAGAAGATAAAGAAGATTTGGTATATAAAACTTCTCGTGAAAAATACAATGCTGTTATTGAAGATATCGTAAAATTGGTTTCAGAAAAAAGACCTGTTTTGGTGGGAACAACTTCTGTTGAAATTTCGGAATTGTTAGGAAGAATGTTGCAAATGCGCAAAATTCCACACAATATCTTGAATGCAAAATTGCACAAACGTGAAGCTGATATTGTTGCAGAAGCTGGAAAACCAGGAGTTGTTACGATTGCAACCAACATGGCAGGACGTGGAACAGACATCAAACTTACTGATGAAGTAAAAAAAGCAGGTGGTTTGGCAATTATTGGCACAGAACGTCATGATTCTAGACGTGTTGACAGACAGTTAAGAGGACGTGCAGGACGTCAAGGAGATGTTGGTTCATCACAGTTTTATGTTGCTTTGGATGATAACTTGATGCGTTTATTTGGTTCTGACAGAATTGCCAAAATGATGGACAGAATGGGCTTGAAAGAAGGAGAAGTAATTCAACATTCCATGATTACAAAATCCATAGAACGTGCTCAGAAAAAAGTAGAAGAAAACAACTTTGGAATTCGTAAGCGTTTGTTGGAATATGATGATATCATGAATGCACAACGTGAATTTGTTTACAAAAGAAGACGCAATGCTTTAGATGGAAAACGTTTACAAGTAGATATTGCCAACATGATTTATGATACTTGTGAATCGATTGTTGCTAAAAACAAAGCTGTAAAAGATTTCCAAAATTTTGAGTTTGAATTGATTCGTTTTTCATCTATGACATCTCCTATTTCACAAGGTGATTTTGAAAAACTATCAGAAAAAGAAATTACTGACAAATTGTATGAAATTGTAACGGCACATTACAAATCGAAAATTGAAAAAAATGCGGTGTTAGCTTACCCAGTAATCAAAGGTGTTTATGAAAATGAAGGCGATCGTTACGAACGTATTGTGGTGCCTTTCACTGATGGAATTAAATCATTGCAAGTAGTCACCAATTTGAAAGAAGCTTATGAAACGCAAGGAAAAAGTTTGATTACCGACTTTGAAAAAAACATTACGTTAGCCATTATTGATGAAAACTGGAAAGAACATTTGCGTAAAATGGACGATTTGAAACAGTCTGTTCAAAATGCTTCTTATGAACAAAAAGACCCTTTATTAATCTATAAATTTGAAGCTTTTGAATTGTTTAAATTGACAGTTGATGAGATTAATAAAGAAGTTTTATCATTTTTGTTTAAGGGAGAATTACCAAATCAAAGTGTAAACCAAATTTCGGAAGCGCGTCAAACAAAAAGAGAACGTTTAAGCACAAGCAAAGCCGATGTTCAAAACAGTACTGAACAAGCCATTGCCAACTCAAGACAACAGCAGCAAGCGCCTGTTGAAACCATTGTGAGAGAGCAACCAAAAATTGGTAGAAACGAAAAAGTAACGATCAAAAATGTGATGACTGGTGAAGAAAAAGAAGTAAAATTCAAACAAGCCATTCCGTTGATAGACAGTGGCAATTGGGTGGTGAAATAATGATTTTTTTTAAATATTGTTGATTTTTTGTCAAGTTCAGTATTTCCGTTGGAAATTTCTTGTTGACAAAATTTTGGGTTTTTATTAATAAATACTCTGCCAATTAAATAAAAAACGAATTTGAGAATTAGATTATCAAAAACGAATTTGGAAAAAATCGCATCTGATGAAAGTGGTTGGGAAACTCTCTTTTTTAACAAAAAGTCCAATACATATTGTGAGAAATCTTATCCAAATAGTGAGTTGCATGGTGCAGGGATGCCAGAATTGAAGGAAGTTGAATTGAGTGGAGACATTAAAAAGAAATATAAAATTGAATAAAAGTCACAAAATCAATTTGAA
>DAIUBY010000012.1:21339-44133 GCA_036846425.1 Polaribacter sp. | reverse complement strand
TATCAAATAAAAAGATTTTTAAGGAACCTGCTATGGAAATTATTCCCGTGGAAGATGAAAAATCAGAAGACTAACAAATAATTTCGATTATTAAAAGTTGAACTATTGAATTCTTACTACAAAAAAGTATCTTTACACTCATTTCAGAAAAAGTATATTTTACATCCATCAAATTGATAAAAAATGACAGAAAAGAGCGTTGTTGAAATTTTAAATTCAGGGAGTATTTCTCAAGAAATTATACTAAAAGGTTGGGTTAGAACTTTTAGAAGCAATCGTTTTATTGCTTTGAATGATGGTTCTACCATCAAAAATATTCAATGTGTGATTGATTTTGAAACCACCCCAGAAGCTACTTTAAAGAGAATCACAACAGGTGCTGCAATTGCAGTAAAAGGAGTAATTGTGGAAAGTCAAGGAAAAGGTCAATCTGTTGAAATTCAAGTTTCTGAAATTGAAATTTTAGGAGATTCCAATCCTGAAGAATATCCAATTCAGCCAAAAAAACACAGCTTCGAGTTTTTAAGAGAAAATGCACATTTGCGAACACGAACCAATACTTTTGGAGCTGTGATGCGTGTTCGTTCTAAACTTTCTTTTGCGGTTCATAAATATTTTCAAGAAAACGGATTTAATTATGTAAACACGCCAATCATCACTGGATCAGATGCTGAAGGTGCAGGAGAAATGTTTCGCGTTACCACTTTTCATCCTTCAAAAGCGCCATTAACAGAAGATGGAAATATTGATTATTCTAAAGATTTTTTCGGAAAAGAAACCAATTTAACAGTTTCTGGTCAGTTAGAAGCAGAAGCGTATGCTATGTCTTTAGGAAAAGCCTATACTTTTGGACCCACTTTTAGAGCTGAAAATTCTAATACAACTAGGCATTTAGCAGAATTTTGGATGATTGAACCCGAAGTTGCTTTTATGGATTTGGATGGAAATATGGATTTAGCAGAAGATTTCATCAAATCTGTTTTGAAGTATATTTTAGAAAACTGCAAAGACGATTTAGAATTTTTAAATCAGCGTTTGTTAGATGAAGACAAAACAAAACCAATGAACGAGCGAAGTGAAATGAGCTTATTAGAAAAATTGCGTTTCGTGGTTGAAAATAATTTTAAACGTGTTTCTTATACTGAAGCGATTGATATTTTAAGAAACTCAACTCCTAATAAAAAGAAAAAATTTCAATTCCCAATCAATGAATGGGGTGCAGATTTACAATCTGAACATGAGCGTTTTTTAGTAGAAACTCACTTCAAATGTCCAGTGATTTTGTTTGATTATCCTGCAAATATCAAAGCATTTTACATGCGTTTGAATGATGATGGAAAAACAGTGAGAGCCATGGATGTGTTATTTCCTGGTATTGGAGAAATTGTTGGAGGAAGCCAAAGAGAAGAGCGTTATGATGTTTTAGTAGCAAAAATGAAAGCTTTACACATTGAAGAAGAGGATTTGTGGTGGTATTTGGATTTACGAAAATATGGTACTGCTGTGCATTCTGGATTTGGTCTTGGTTTTGAAAGATTGGTTCAATTTTCTACAGGAATGAGCAACATTCGCGATGTAATTCCTTTTCCAAGAACACCTCAAAATGCTGAATTTTAAGTTTTTGCAAAAAGAAAATGATGCGTTAATTTTTCTTTTAAATAAAGTTAATTTATTAAAAATTTGTATTCAAAAATCAATAACTTTGCGAAAATTTTTTTTGAAAAAAGCTTTTTCCATATTGATGATTTTTGCGACACTTTTGCCTTCTTTTTTAAAATTTGGCATCTTGGTTGATTTTAAAATCAATCAAGATTTTATTTCGAAAGTGCTTTGTATCAACAAAGAGAAGCCTGAGATGGCTTGTAATGGAAAATGTTATTTGATGAAACAACTAAAAGAAGTTGAAAATCAAGAGGAAAAACAAGTTCCTAAAACCTCAAATGAAAGATTAGAATTGGTTTATTTTTATTCCAAAAATTCTTTTAATTTCAAATACATCATAAATTCTTATAAAAGTAAATCAAATTCTTTTTATGAAAATGATTTTTACACTTCATCTTTCATTCCCTCTATTTTTCATCCACCAAAACATTTCTTGAGTTAACGATTTGATTGGCTTTGCCTTATCAATATCCAAAATACCTGAACTTTTGAAGGTATTTTAGGGTACTTTTTTGTTGTATCCTACACTTAAATTTTAATTTAAAAAAATGAAAAATGAATTTTAAAAACTTCATACTAGGATTTTTTTGCCTAGTATCAATACAATTATCTGCTCAACATATTAGTGTAAAAGGAAAAATATTTGACAGTGAAACCAAAGAACCTATATTTGGAGCAAGCATACAGCTTTCAAGTTCAGATAAAATAGGAACGACCTCAAATTTTAGCGGTGAGTTTGTTTTACCAAAAGTAAATGCTGATGACTCACTTATCATTAAATTCATTGGTTATAAAACCATTAAAATTGCAGCTTCAGAAAAAATAGTACTAGAACTATTTCCAGATTCACAGCAACTTCAATCTATAGTTGTAACTGCTAATAGAGAAGCTGGTCTTCGTTCACAAAGTCCTATAGCTATTTCAAAACTATCAGCAAAACTGATAGATGAAACCAAAGCTACTCAAGTTTTTGAGATTATAAATAAAACACCAGGAGTAATCATGCCTAGCTATAACAACGAGCAGCATGGTATGTCTATTCGCCAGCCAATGGGTACAAGCGCTTATTATTTATACATGGAAGATGGTGTGCCTTTACGTCCACTTGGAATTTTTAATCACAATGCGTTATTAGAAGTTAATCAATTCGCAATTAGTAATATTGAGGTTGTAAAAGGACCAGTATCGTCAATTTATGGCCCTGAAGCTGTGGGAGGTGCTATCAATTTCATAACACAAAGACCTACTGCTGTTCCAACTGCCAGAATAGGAATTCAAGCAGATAATTGGGGACATCGTAGAATACAATTTGGAACTGGAGCAAAAATTAAAAAATTTGGTTATTATATTGGGGGATTAAGTAGCGTACAAACAGATTCTTGGTTGGGAAGGTCAGATTATGACAAAACAACGGTAAATGTGCGAACGGAATATGATTTTACAAACAAAACTCGATTAATTGGAACTTTTATTTACGGTAATTATTATTCTCAAACCTCAGGGAGCATAGATAGCACACAGCTTTACAGTCGAGTTTTTGTAAGCAACAATAATTTTACCTACAGAAAATCAAATGCTTATCGGTCTCGATTGACTTTAGAACACGACTGGAATGAAAACTCAAAATCGTATATCACACTTTTTCAACGAAACAATAAACTGGGTCAAAACCCTTCCTATCGTTTTCGTTGGCGAGCAAATAATAATCCAACAAAAGCTACTGGTGAAATAAATTCTAATAATTTTGAAAGCTATGGAATTATTGCGCAACATAGTCAAAAGTTTGACTTTCTAAATTCTAAGTTCATTGCAGGTACTGTGCTTGACCTTTCAAAAAATGACTATTGGGCATATCAAATAGATTTGAATGCACAATTAGACCCAACTGGAAAGTTTGTTCAACAATTTACAATCGCACAAGAGCGCCCAGATATTCCGATTTCTAACTATAATGGAGATATTACAAATTATGCAAGTTATGTGCAATATGATTTTGAACCTATTGAAAATTTGAGATTTTCAGTTGGAGGGCGTTATGATTTAATGAGTTTAGATTATATAAACAATGTTGATAAAAGTACAGGGAAAATTAGCTATGAAAGATTTACCCCTAAAATAGGTGCTACCTTCGATTTAGGCAATAACAAAGGGCTGTATGCTAATTTTTCACAAGGATTTTCTCCCCCAAGTTTGACCTCAATTTTTAGACCAAAACCAAACACAACTCCTAAAGCATTTTACACCAATTTGCAACCTGCCTATTTTAATAGTTATGAAATAGGTGGATGGGCATCATTTTGGGAAAATAAACTTTATATAGATGTAGCACTTTATAAAATGGATGGTCGCAATGAATTGCTAAGCATTCGTCAACCCGATAATTCAACCGATTTTCAATCTGCTGGAAAAACATTGCATAGAGGTATTGAATTTGGAATTACAGCAAAACCCACAGAGCAATATCATTTCAGATTTGGTGGCACAAATGCTTTGCATCGTTTTGAGGATTTTCAAATCAGTGATAACCCCAATGATGAATTTCAAAATTTAGCAGGTTTCGAAATGCCATCTGCTCCACGCTGGTCTTGGAATTCTGAGTTTAGTTATTATCCAAAATGGTTGTCAAATTTAAGAACATCTTTAGAATGGCAATACATATCAAGTTGGTTTGAAAACCAAATAAATACAGTTTCCTACAATGGATATAACTTGTTGAATTTCAGAATAGGATATCAATGGAAAAGCGTTGAAGTATATGCCAATGTAATGAACTTGACAGATGAATTGTATGCAAATTCAGCAAGAAGAGGTAACAACCCAACAAACCGCAGTGATTTTAACCCTGGTGCTCCACGAACATTTGTTTTTGGGATTCAGTATAATTTTATAGGTAAAAAATAAAAATTAATCAAAAACACCTGTTTTTAAAACAGACAGGTGTGTATTTTAAACCTTTACAATGAAAAATAAAATCAATAAAAATATTTATCCTTGGATTTGGAAATGGCATTTTATAGGAGGATTTTTATCCGCTCCAATTGCAGTTATTCTGGCAATTACTGGTATCATATATTTATTCAAAGACAATTATGAAGCCCCGCAGAAAAAAATCTTAACCCATATTGAATACAAAACCGAACCTAAAATGAGTTTTCAGCAACAATGGGAATTTGCAAAAACGCAATGGCAAAAAGTGCCCACAGGCATCATTGTACCCGAATCTGAAAATGAGGCTACAGAATTTATCTCAGGAAAGTTTTCTCATAAATCGTATTTGTACATAGATCCTTATAATCAAAAAGTTAATGGTGTAATCAATGTTAATGAAACTGATATGCACAAAGTTCGAAAATTGCATGGAGAACTTTTATTGGGGAAATATGGAACAAAAGTTATAGAACTCGTAGCAAGTTGGATGGTAGTATTGCTAATCACTGGACTATTTCTTTTTTGGCCAAGAGGAAGAGGTTGGAAAGGATTTTTTACCATTCGAACCAATCAAACCAAACGTATTTTATATAGAGACATTCATGCGCTGATTGGTTTTTGGTTTTCGTTATTACTTTTAATTGTTTTGGCAGGCGGGTTGCCTTGGACCGATGTTTTTGGAGAGAGTTTTAAATGGGTTCAAAAGAAAACAAACACTGGTTTTCCAGCCACATGGGAAAGTATAAATGTAAAATCAACCTCTGTGGGCGAAAGCATTTCTCTAGATGAAATCATTTTAAAAGCAAAACAACTAAACTTAACCGGAAAAACTGTTATTGATTTACCTCTAAATAAAACTGGAGTCTTCAGCATTTACAATGAAACTAGTGAGTTAACTGCAATGAAAAAAGTACACTTGGATCAATATTCAGGGAATATTTTGATGAATCACTCATGGCATGATATTGGATTTTTAATGAAAGGAAGACTTTGGGTAATGGCATTTCATGAAGGAGAATTTGGATTATGGAATTGGTATCTGATGATTTTTATCGCAGCAGGATTACTTTTGTTAAGCATTGCTGCAATAATTTCTTACTTTTACAGAAAAAAGCCAAACTCTTTAACAATTCCAAAAGTACCAGATAATTTTTCTCCTAGTATAGCACTTTTGATAATCATCATTTTTCTAGGAATTACACTTCCTTTATTTGGATTGACTGTTGTAATTATATTTTTGATAAACAAATTCAATTTTAAAAAAGTTTAGTTTATAGTATAGATTACTATTTTTTTAAACATATCAAAATTTTTATAAAAAGACCCAAATTAAAAAATAAGCTAACAATCGTCATTCCTCAAAGAATGGCGATTTTATTTTTGTCTTAATTCTTATCTTTGTAATTATGTTAAAACAAAGTTTACAATTCAAACTCCTACAAAAATTATCTCCTCAACAAATTCAGTTGATGAAGTTAATTCAATTGCCTACACAAGCATTTGAAGAACGTTTAAAACAAGAATTAGAGGAAAATCCTGCTCTTGATGACTCAAAAGAAGAAACTGAAAATTATGATGACGATTTGTCAAATGAGTATGATGATGACATTGGTACAGAAAAAATCAATGCTGATGACATCAATATTGATGAATATTTGAGTGATGATGAAGTGCCAAGTTATAAAACACAAGCAAACAATTATTCGCCTGATGATGAGGAAAAAAATATTCCTTACGAAGCTGGAATCAGTTTTCATCAGTCATTGAAAAATCAATTAAACACCTTTCGTTTAACAGATGAAGAGTTTATAATTGCTGAATATTTAGTAGGTAGCATTGATGATAGTGGCTATATTAGAAGAGAAATTATTGATTTGGTTGATGATTTGGCTTTCTCAGCAAACGTGTTTACTACCGAAGAAAAAGTGGTTCAAATATTAACTTCTGTTGTTCATAATTTAGATCCAATTGGCATTGGAGCCAGAGATTTGAAAGAATGCTTAGTGATTCAGTTAAAAGCCAAAGAATCAAATAAAATAAGAACTTTAGCTATTGATATTCTAGAAAATGCTTTTGATCATTTTGTCAAAAAACACTATACAAAGCTGCAAGAAAAATATGGAATTGCTGAAGAAGAATTGAAATTAATCAATACCGAAATTTCAAAATTAAATCCAAAACCTGGAAGTTCGTATGCAGGAAACAACAAGTTTGCAGAGCAAATAGTTCCTGATTTTTCGATTAAAATTATAGATGGAGAATTGGAATTAACCTTGAATTCTAGAAATGCACCTGAATTGCATATTTCCAAAGAATATAGCAACATGATGAAAGGATATCAAGAAGCAACTGCCAAAAGCCAATCTCAAAAAGATGCTGTGTTTTTCATCAAACAAAAATTGGATTCAGCAAAATGGTTTATTGATGCCATCAAACAACGTCAACAAACATTGTTGGTGACCATGAATGCTATCATGCATTATCAGTATGAATATTTTTTAACTGGTGATGAACGCAAACTGAAACCAATGATTTTAAAAGATATTGCTGACCAGATTGAAATGGATATTTCTACGGTTTCTAGAGTTGCTAATAGCAAATATGTTTCTACTCCTTATGGAACAAAATTAATCAAGGAATTCTTCTCAGAATCAATGAAAAATGATCAAGGTGAAGATGTTTCTACCAAAGAAATCAAAAATATTTTACAAACTGTAATTTCCGAAGAAAACAAAAAAAGACCTTTGACTGACGAAAAATTAGCCGAAATTTTGAAAGATAAAGGCTATCCAATTGCCAGAAGAACCATTGCAAAATATAGAGAGCAATTAGACCTGCCTGTAGCGCGTTTACGAAAAGAAATTTTGTGAAAATTCCACAATTTATATCCGTAATTCTTCATCCAATTGTCATTCCAACTATTGGTTTGATGTTGTATTTTTTAGTAACTCCAATCACTTTTGAAAGCAATCAAAAATTGGGAGTTTTAAGTTTAGTATTTATAGTTACTTATATTATTCCTTTATTGATTTTAGTACTTTTTAAAAAATTAAAATTGATTGACTCTTATAAAACGGCAACAATTCAAGAGAGAAAATTGCCAATAGCTATCATGTTAGTGGTTTTTTACTTGCTTGGAAATACACTGAATTATATTCCAAATTTCAATGAAATTGCAATGCTTTTTTATGCTACATCTTTAGGATTGGTAGTGTTGTATATTATATTTCATTTTCAAATAAAAGCAAGCATTCATTTACTTTCACTCGGAATTTTTACAGGATTTTTTATGGTTTTAAGTATCATTCACAACCAGTCCTATTTGGTAATTATAATGGTGACTTTGTTGCTTTCAGGAATTGTTGCTTCTGCAAGATTGCACTTAAAAGCACACACACCAAAAGAGGTTTATATTGGATATTTTACAGGACTATTTGCGACAATAGTTACTTATTTTATTTTATAAAATATAAAATATCAATCCAAACTTCAAAATACTGGTATCAATAGCTTCAGCATTGATAGTTGCATTCTTAAAAATTGGCGTTAAATTATAGAAAACATGTAAATTGATAACGTCATAACCTGCTGAAAATGTCAACCCATATTGAAAGTTATTATAAGCAGCTATATTTTTATAAGAAAATTGAGTATTATTTTCTTCAAAAGTAAACTTGTTTGAAAAGTTATATAAAAACTTAACTCCAGTGTATATTCGCCAAAAATCATATTTTACAGCAGTTGAAGTACGCCAACGAATTTCTAAAGGAAATTCTAAATTATGAGATGAAAAAACATTCGAATTCAAATTTGCAGAAGTGTTAAAAACAGTAGCATTATTAATTTCTTGCACTTTTAAATTGTGGTTAAAATTATCATAACCATATCCAACTCCCAAAGCTACAGATAATGAACCTTGTTTATTAAGGATAAAATCCCTCATAAAACCAGTTGAAAAGGCAAATGAAAATCCACTTTTGGAAATTGAAGCAGGTTGATTAAAAAATTGTGCATAAGAAATAGAAGCATATATCTGGTCTTCTGAATATTTATCACCTAACTTCAAAGAATCTCTTTGTGCTTGTATAAAAGAAACACAATAAAGAGATAAAAGAGAGAAAATAACGTTTTTCATATTGCTTTTATAATTGATAAAATATACGATTTTTATTAGTAAAAATTAAAAATAGACTAACAAAAAAAGGGTAACTCTAATGAATTACCCTTTTTAAATTTTTAAAACATCTTTAGTCTCTTGCCTCTTTTTGAGTTGAGTAACTCACTTTCAATGCATTTACGTCTCTTAACTTTAAACGAATATCAGTGATAGTTCCCACACTAGACTCTCTATCTGCTTTGATAGAAGTTGTCATAAAATTAATTTCAGCTTCTGATACTTTTGTTCTAGCATTAATTATGAAAGCAGGCACTTGATCAGATGATGCAATCTTATCATTCAACTGAATTTTATTATAACCTGTTCCTTTGCTTTCATCTTTTGCTTTTCCAACATAAATTGTACACACCAAACTCTTGTGCTCCAATTTTTTTATTTCAGAAGCACTTGGAAGTCTTGGATTTTCAATTCTCAAATCAGTTTCTCTCATAGTAGTTGTTACCATGAAAAAGAACAATAACATGAAAACAATATCAGGTAAAGCTGCTGTATTAACAGCTGGCATTCCTTTTTTCTTTTTTCTAAATTTAGACATATTGTTACAATTTAAAGTTAATTAAGATGTTGGTTCTGCATCTGAAATAATTTGAGGATAAGCAGTTTTTATAAACTCTACCTTTTTCTTCAAATCTTCAGCTCTATTTACCATTCCAGCATTCTTTTTAGCTTCATCATAAGCTTTTTCCAATTCATCAAAAGACATTTGATACAATTGTTTTGACAACCTATTTCTTAATTCTGTATAAGCTTTCAATAACTCATTTTGAACCTGAATATACATTCCATATTCAGTTCCTCTATCGCTCTGAACGGAAATTACTGCTTTATTTGGGTGATCAGAAGAACTTTCACTTCTTTCCCCTTGACAATAATCACATGCTTTCCCAGGAGTACCATCTTCACTTGGATTTCCAATTCCACCACCATTATCTATGAACTTCACAGCAGCATCTTTTAAATCTTTGATATCCATTCTGTAATCTTCCACCAATAATTCGTTATTTCTATTGATGATTACAACAAAGATATTTTTTTCTTTAATTAATGGAGGAACATAATCAGCTGGTGGCTTTTCTGATAACTTCTTAGAAATACCTGAATCTACATTCATTGTTGTGGTAACTAAGAAGAAAATCAATAAAAGAAAAGCAATGTCCGCCATAGAACCTGCATTAATTTCTGGATTTTCTCTTCTTGCCATAGTTTGTTATTTAATCAATCCTTTTACTAAGTCCCAAACAAAGAATAAGCTTGCAATACCACCTAAAATGATACTATACCAAATCCCTGCTCCTACCCATCTATTTACGGAAGAACCCTCTTCACCTCCTGCTTCAATACCTCCAGCAGCATTATAAACTGCATTGCTATCAGCTAAGATGTAAGAAATGATTAATAAAACCAATAAAACTCCTAAACCTCCTAAGGTTTTCTTTAAATTTTCTGGGTTTCTAAACAAACCTACTAATGATAATCCAATTGTAACTAACACAGTAGCAATTAACAACCAAGTAGAAAAATAAATTAATGGACTTATGACACTGTTTTGTATTGCTACATCCGATTCAATTGCTTCTGTGTCTTCCATAAAAATTCTTATGAAAAGAATACCACCAATAAAGGCAATACCAGCAATTAAAAGATTTAATATTTTAGTACTCTTCATGATGAATTTTTATTTTTTAAACTTTACTAATAAATCTACCAAAGAGATAGATGCATCTTCCATACTATTTACAATACTATCAATTTTCGCAACGATGTAATTGTAAAAAATCTGAAGAATAATTGCTACAACAAGACCAAAAACCGTTGTTAATAAGGCGATTTTAATACCACCTGCCACAACCGCTGGAGAAATGTCATTAGCAACTGCAATGTCATTGAAGGCACCAATCATACCAATTACTGTACCCATGAAACCAAGCATTGGTGCAAGAGCAATAAATAATGAAATCCAAGAAACATTTTTTTCTAATTGTCCCATTTGAACTCCACCATAAGAAACAACTGCTTTCTCAGCTTCTTCAACTCCTTCATCTACTCTATCTAAACCTTGGTAAAAAATAGAAGCTACAGGACCTTTTGTATTTCTACAAACTTCTTTTGCTGCTTCAACACCACCAGAACTTAGAGCTTCATCTACATCTGCTAATAATTTTTTAGTATTGGTTGTAGCCATGTTTAAATAGATAATTCTTTCAATGGCAATTGCTAATCCTAAGATTAATGCAACTAATACAATTCCCATAAATCCTGGACCACCATCAATAAAGTTTTGCTTTAATACTTGGTGAAACGTTTTTGCTTCTGTTACTGTTTCTTGTGCAAAAGTTGATTGTATAGCTCCAAAAAACATGAATCCTGTTACAGATAAGACATTTACTACTTTTTTCATCTTGGTTATAAATTAATTTTAATAGTTAACGGGTTAAAGATATAAATTTTCACTTCAAAAACAGAATATCAAAGAAAATTCTTTTGTAAAAAAAATTCTAGCCATATACTGCTTACAGTGGGGCAAGTAACAAAAAATGTTAGGCATAAAAAAATTTTTTTAAAGCTATTTATTGACAATTAACGATTTTTTTGAAAAAATGTTGTTTGAGCTAGTTTGATAATTTAATTCTTGAAAAAGAAATTTCAGGAAATTTCACCTCTCAAAGGTTTTTCAAAATAGTTTGTAAATTCTTTTAGTGGAAAATTCTCATTTAATAGATACATTAATTTTGCTACAGCAGCTTCTGTAGTGATGTC
Organism: Polaribacter sp.; assembly: GCA_036846425.1. Lineage (GTDB taxonomy): Bacteria > Bacteroidota > Bacteroidia > Flavobacteriales > Flavobacteriaceae > Polaribacter. The sequence continues at coordinate 32,609 of DAIUBY010000012.1, read as the reverse complement.
TTTACCACTGACAACTCCAATTTTTTTCAAAGCAACACTCGTTTCATAATGTCCTTGATTCACATTCCCACCCAAACATTGCGTTACATTTACAATTCGAATATTTTTTTCAATAGCTTCTTTTATCAAATTTATAAACCAATTTTCATTGGGTGCGTTTCCTGAGCCAAAAGTTTCCAAAACAACTCCTTTCAAATTTTTGATGTTCAACATACTTTCTACTACATTTTTGGTAATTCCTGGGAAAATTTTCAAAATTGCAATGTCAGTAATCAAATTTTTTCTGACAATTAATGACGAAGATTTTTTAGAATCATTTGCATTGATATTTCTCCATAAATAATGCTCATTAAATTTTAAATACACACCACTTTCTGCCAAAGGCGGATAATTCATTGAAACAAAAGCTTCAAATTGCTCAGCATTCATTTTGGTTGTTCTATTGGCTCTGTACAATTTATATTCAAAATACAAACATACTTCTTGAATGATTGGTTCTCCATTTTTTTGAGCACAAGCCACCTCAATAGAAGTAATTAAATTTTCTTTTGCATCTGTTCGTAAATCGCCAATTGGCAATTGCGAACCTGTGAAAATGACAGGTTTTTGCAAATTTTCTAACATAAAACTGATGGCAGATGAAATATATGACATCGTATCAGAACCAGAAAGAATTACAAATCCGTCAAAAGAATCATAATTTTTCTCAATAATCTCAACAATATCAACATAAAACTTCGTATTCATGTTTGAAGAATCAATTGGATTTTCAAAAGAAATGCTTTCTATATGACAGTTCAATTGTTGCAACTCCGGAATTTTATCTAAAAGCTGCGTAAAATCAAATGCTTTCAAAGCATTCGTTTTATAATCTTTCATCATTCCAATAGTTCCTCCTGTGTAGATTAATAAAATGTTAGGTTTTGTTGACATTTTGACACTTTTTTATTTCCGCATTAAAATTGGAATAATTTATGTTGTAAATTTACCGAACAATTTTGAAATAAATAATTAAACAAACATAGTATGATTGGATTTTATATTTTAATAGGTGTTATTTCTTTGGTAAGCTGGTTAATCAGCAATACTTTGAAGAAAAAATTTGATAAATACTCAAAAGTTGGTTTGAGAAATGGCATGAGTGGTGCTGAAATCGCTGAAAAAATGTTGGCAGATCATGGCATTTTTGATGTAAAAGTGATTTCAACTCCAGGAAGATTGACAGATCATTACAATCCTGCAGATAAAACTGTAAATTTAAGTGAAGCTGTTTACAATCAAAGAAACGCAGCAGCAGCAGCAGTTGCAGCGCACGAAGTTGGTCACGCAGTGCAACATGCACAAGCGTATGAATGGTTGACAATGCGTTCTAAATTAGTACCAATTGTAAGTGTTTCTTCTAATTTTTCGCAATGGTTAGTAATTGGAGGTTTGATTTTAGGAGCAGCAACTGGACCTGGAGGTTTTGGTTTTACAATTGCAGTAATTGGATTGATTTTTATGGCATTAGCAACTGTTTTCAGTTTTATCACTTTGCCAGTTGAATATGATGCAAGTAACAGAGCTTTGGCTTGGTTGCAAAACAAAAACATGGTTTCTCAACAAGAATTGGAAGGTTCTACAGATGCTTTAAAATGGGCTGCAAGAACGTATCTAGTTGCCGCAATTGGTTCATTAGCCATGTTATTGTATTGGGCTTTACAAGTTTTAGGAAATAGAGATTGATGATATTAATGTAACAATGTATCAATTTATTGATGTAATAATGTATCAATATAAATGATAAAAAATCCGAAAGAAAATTTTCTTTCGGATTTTTTTTTGACTTTGAATTTTAAACTTGAAACCTTAAACTTAAGTTAATCGTTCAACTTCAACACTGCCATAAATGCTTCTTGCGGAATTTCTACATTCCCCACTTGACGCATTCTTTTCTTACCTTTTTTCTGCTTTTCTAATAATTTTCGTTTACGCGAAATATCTCCCCCATAACATTTGGCAGTTACATCTTTTCGCAACGCTTTTGTAGTTTCTCTCGCAATAATTTTTGCACCAATTGCAGCCTGAATTGGAATATCAAACTGTTGTCTTGGGATTAATTCTTTCAACTTTTCCACAATTTTTTTTCCAATTGTATATGCATTGTCTGCATGCAATAACGCTGAAAGTGCATCAACAGGTTGAGAGTTTAATAAAATATCTACACGAACTAATTTCGATTCTTTCATCCCAATTGGATGATAATCAAAAGAAGCATATCCTTTTGAAACTGTTTTTAAGCGATCATAAAAATCGAATACAATTTCTGCCAAAGGCATTTCAAAAGTAAGTTCAACACGTTCTGTTGTTAAATACGTTTGGTTTGTAATTTGCCCGCGTTTTTCAATACACAAACTCATTACTTGTCCAATAAAATCGGATTTTGTAATGATAGATGCTTTGATAAAAGGCTCTTCTACTCTGTCCAATTTTGATGGATCAGGCAAATCAGTTGGATTATTTAAAATGATAATTTGGTCAGGATGTTTTTTTGTAAAAGCATGATAAGAAACGTTAGGAACTGTGGTAATTACAGTCATATCAAATTCGCGTTCTAAACGTTCTTGAATGATTTCCATGTGTAACATTCCTAAAAATCCACAACGAAAACCAAAACCTAATGCTGCTGAACTTTCTGGTTGAAACACCAAAGAAGCGTCATTCAATTGCAATTTTTCCATAGAAGAACGCAATTCTTCATATTCCTCTGTATCAACAGGATAAATTCCAGCAAAAACCATTGGTTTTACGTCTTCAAAACCATCAATTCTTTCTGCTGTTGGATTGGCAAAATCAGTAATTGTATCACCTACTTTTACTTCTTTAGCAGTTTTGATTCCTGTGATTAAATAGCCAACATCACCTGTTTTTACTTCATTTTTTGCAACTTGTTGCAACTTTAAAGTACCTACTTCATCAGCTCCATAATGATTTCCTGTTGCCATGAATTTTACTTGCTGATTTTTTTTGATGCTGCCATCAATCACTCTAAAATACGTTTCAATTCCTCTGTAAGAATTGTACACAGAATCAAAAATCAACGCTTTTAAAGGTGCATCAGGATTTCCTTTTGGAGCAGGAATTTTACGTATAATTGCTTCCAAAATATTCTCAATACCAAATCCAGTTTTTCCACTTGCGTGAATCACATCTTCTGCATCACATCCTAATAAATCAACAATATCATCTGTAACTTCTTCAGGATTTGCAGAAGGCAAATCCACTTTATTCAACACTGGAATAATTTCTAAGTCGTTTTCTAAGGCTAAATATAAATTCGAAATTGTTTGTGCTTGAATGCTTTGTGCTGCATCAACAATCAATAAAGCACCTTCACAAGCCGCAATTGAGCGTGAAACTTCGTAAGAAAAATCTACGTGTCCAGGAGTGTCAATTAAATTTAAAGTATACATTTCGCCTTCAAACTCATAATCCATTTGGATTGCATGAGATTTAATGGTGATGCCACGTTCGCGTTCCAAATCCATATTGTCTAGCAATTGATTTTGTTTTTCACGTTCTGTAACAGTGCCTGTAAAATCTAACAATCTGTCTGCTAACGTGCTTTTGCCATGATCAATATGAGCAATAATGCAAAAATTTCTGATGTTCTTCATGCGTTTTTCTATCGACTTTTAAAGTTGCAAAGATACAAAATAGATGGTTTTAAAAATTAGATAGATTCATGTAGTTTATAAAATAACTTTTGAAAAAAACAACAATTGATATAGACTTAAATCACTAAATTTGAATAAAAAAATGCTTTTTAAAAAGTCAGAGATTCAATAAACTTTAAAAAATGACTAGAAAAATAATAATATTATTGATCTTAGGTTTGACATTTGGGTGCAATGCACAATCTCAAGAACAACGTTTAACCAAATATAAAGCATTAATAATTGGTACCTGGATATCACAAGAAGACTCATCATATAAAATTGAGTTTACAAAAGACAATAAATTAAAAATATTTATAGATAATAATTTAGAGGAAATTACATCTTATGAATTAACTACAACCTGTAATTCAAATTCAAATAATTCCTATGACATTTTTTTAAAAATTCAAATAGATTCATCGAGTTACGATTGTGACATTATAAGCAATATGATAAATGAATCTTCTGGTAAAACTAAACTCTCAATAACTACTGAGAGGGGTCAATTGGAAAAATATATTAAACAATAAAAATACCTATTTAATAAAATAGCAGAAAATTGTAACTAATAGAATTTTATACTTTCTGATATTTTATTATATGTTGGATGTTACTTAAATTATTGCATTTGAATTTCAGCAATTGCTGCTTGAAATTCTTGTATTTAATAGTGCATTTTTGCAGTTTACAAGAAATTTATTTTATAAATGTTTTCAATACTATTCTTTTGTTTGAATAAAAATCTAAATTTATGATTATGAAAAAAAGAATAATCCTGGCACTTATTTTAATTATTCCTGCAATTGTATTTTTTATTGAAAATAAAAAATACTCATTAATTAATCTTGCAGAAGTAAATCATACGAATCTTGAAAAAATTGACATATTTTCACCATTTATTGATATTAAAAAGGATAGTTTACACGTATTTAAAAAATTAAAAAAATTAGATCAAAACTGGGAATACATCAAAAATAATTTATTCAATCATGATTTTGAAAATAGAAAAACGTATTTACCTGAAAAATTAAATAGTTCTCTGTTATTAGTGCTCAAAAATGCATCAAGAGGAGATAGCGTAATTTTTAAAAGTGTCATGGAAGATTTAAGAAAATTAATTCCAACAAAAACAATTGCTTTTTATTCTGATTACACAGGTATTCCTTTTAATGAATCAAGTGTTAATCATAGTTCGAATTTTGAAAATAAGAAAATCAATCCTTTAAATAAAAATCATTTTCCTATTTTAAAAATTAGAATTGCTGACTTTGAAAAAGAGGATTTTTTAAAGGAGACTACTGAGGTAACAAGTGAAAATTTAACCTACACTTTTAATAATCATCAAGATTATATGTGGTATAGTACTGATTTTTTGCCTATTTATTCAAACTTCAATCTTACTGAGAAAAAATCTTTTGAAGAGAAAAAACAATATACAACCTATAAATTATTAAAATTAATTTGTTTTACATATCCTTTAAAAAGTTCAGGTGGGGCAGTGAAACCTTATCCAAAGGAAGCTATTTTTAATGCTGAAAATAAAGATCCTTGGAATAGAAAAGCTACAGAAAAAGACAAGTTTCTCTTGCAAAAATTATTTGCCAATGATTTTGACAAACAATTTAGTAATTATATGTACAAAGCGTATCCTTGGCGTTATGTAAATTATTTTCTAAATCCAGGTTTAGCCAAATTAAAAGCTTTCCTTTTGATTTTTCTGATAGGGATTTTAACCTTTGTTTTATCATTTGAATACTTCTTACAAAAAAAATTCCAAAATTCATATCTAAATTATCTTTATCCTAGTTTATTTATAAGTTTACATATTGCAAACCTTGTTGTAATCTATTTGTATTTAACAAATATGAATTTAACAAGATATTTTGAACAATGGTCAGCTGCATTTATCATAGCAACTTTATTAGCTGTTTTCTATTCTTTTTTATTATGGGCAATTGAAAAAATAGTCATTAAAAAAAGTTTCCGTTTTTCTTATCAATTGTCATTAAAAATTCTAATTACATTTATAGTATTAAACTTGCCATTATTAATCTTCTACATTATTTACACTTTTAATGCTAATACCACTGCATTTTTTGATGAAAAGCCAACTTTACCAATTTTTATTGGCCTTTTTGGATTGTCAATGGCAAGAGGTTTACTTATGTATTTAAATCAAGTTTCAATATCTTTAGTAAACGCAAAAGATGTTGAATTGAGTAAACTTAAAGAACTGCATTTAGAAGCAGAAATGAAATTATTACAATCACAAATCAATCCACATTTTTTGTATAATTCATTAAACTCAATTGCAAGTTTAGCAAAAATTGATGCAGAAAAAACTCAAAAAATGGCTTATTCTCTATCTGATTTATTCAAATATTCTATCAATAGAAAAGATAAAAAGACAAATACGATTAAAGATGAAATAGAAATGGTAACATCCTATTTAGAAATTGAGAAAATTCGATTTGGAAATCGCTTGCAATTTGATTTGGATTTAGAAAAATCTATTGAAAAATCTGAAATTCCACTATTTTTAATTCAGCCTTTAGTTGAAAATGCTATAAAACATGGAATTTCTAAGGTTATTGAAAATGGAAAAATCGAATTAAAAATAGAAAAGAAAGAAAAAAATATTCATATTTCTGTAAGTGATAATGGTCCAGATTTTCCAGAAGGCTTAATAAGTGGTCATGGTTTGCAAACAGTATATGATTTATTACGTTTAAATTATAAAAATAAAGCTTCTTTACATTGGACAAATTCACCAAAAAAAACCATAACTATTCAAATTCCGGAAACAAATACTTATGAATACTAGAATTTATACAACTCTCATAATTGATGATGAAGCTCCTGCAAGAACTGGATTAAAAAATTTATTGAATCAATTTCCAGAGACTTTTCAAGTGATTGGAGTTGCAAAAAACGGAATTGAAGCTCAAAAAAAAATAGAAAAACTAAACCCAGAAATTATTTTTTTAGACGTTGAAATGCCTGGTTGTTCAGGTTTTGAATTATTAGAAAAATTATCAAGCATGCCAATTGTGGTATTTTGCACTGCTTATGACCAATATGCATTAGAAGCTTTCGAAACCAATAGTATTGATTATTTAGTGAAACCTGTAAAATTAGAACGTATTGAAAAAACTGTTCAAAAATTAAACTCATTTCATAAAAACAAAAATTCTGATGAAATTTTAACTATTTTAAAACAAATTACAACCAAAAAAGAAGATAAAAAAATGACTTCGATTACTGTAAAAAAAGATAGTAAATTGATTTTTATAAAACTCAATGATGTTTCTTTTTTTGAAGCAGATAATAATTACACCTTTATAAATACTGATTTAGGAAATTATCTTAGCACAGAATCTATAAGTAACTTAGAACTAAAATTACCAAATAATTTTATACGAATTCATAGAAGTATCATTATCAATAAAGATCATATTCAGGATATTCAAAAGTATTTTAATAGTCGATATATTTTCAATCTTAATAATAAAAAGAAATCAAGTATTACATCAGGAAGAAGTTTTAATGAAAAAATTAAAATATGGATTAACTACTGAAAATAAGCTATTTATTTTCTAAGATTCGTCTCAGCAATCGCCCCTTGAAATTCATTCCAATCAACCAAACCATCATTATTTTTATCAAAACTTTGCAACATAAATTCGGCAACCAAACCACGAATTAAAATACTCACATCAGCTTCTTGTAACAATTTTTTGAAATCGTTTTTTGTTAAAAATCCGTCTTTGTCTTCGTCGTAAAAATCAAAAGCATCTTTTGGCTCTGTAAATTTACTTCGCATTAAGATTTCGATATTTTTAAGAATTTTTTCCTTTGTCCAAGCCAAAATTTTGAATTTTGAATTTTAAACTTTGAATATCATTAGTCTTGCCATTCAGCAATAAACAAATTGGTATCTCTGCCTCCACCATTATTTCTATTTGAGGAAAAAATCAGTTTTTTACCATCATTTGAAAACACTGGGAAAGCATCAAAAGTTTCACCATGTGTTACTCTTTTTAGGTTTTTACCATCCAAATCAATCATGTATAAATTGAAAGGAAATCCTCTTTCCGCCTCAAAATTGGATGAAAATAAAATCTTTTTTCCTGAAGGATGAAAAAATGGACTCCAATTTGCGTTTCCTAAATCTGTTAATTGACGTAATTCTGAACCATCAGCATTGCAAATAAACAATTCCATATCAGTTGGCTCAACCAAACCTTGTGCTAATAAATCTTTGTATGCTTTGATTTCTTCTTCCGTTTTTGGTCTTGAAGCTCTGAAAATCAATTTTGTTCCATCAGGAGAAAAAAAGGCACCTCCATCATAACCCAATTCGTTGGTAATTTGCTTGACATTTGTACCATCAATATTCATAGTAAACAATTCTAAATCTCCAGTTCTGGTTGATGTAAAAACAATTTTATCACCTTTTGGAGAAACTGTTGCTTCTGCATCATAACCAATTTCATTGGTCAATTGTTTTACAATATTTCCCTGTAAATCCGCCACAAAAATGTCAAACGAATCATAAATTGGCCAAACATATTTTCCGTTTTTACGCAATGGAACTTCAGGACATTCTTTATCAACCAAATGCGTTGAAGCATAGACTATATGTTTGTTGTCAGGCAAAAAATAAGCACAAGTGGTGCGTCCAAATCCTGTTGAAATCATGGGTGGTTTTTTGTCTTTGAACGTTTCATCAACATTCATTAAAAACATTTGATCGCAATTTACACCCCAATTTTTATTGTTTGACTGAAACACAATTTGTTTGTCATCAAAACTCCAATAAGCCTCTGCATTATCGCCACCAAAAGTGATTTGCTTCAAACTTTTGAAATGCTTTTCTTCAGGATAAATCAACTCGTTGTTATCAGATTTATTTATTTCTGGTTGTTTTTTTTCGGTTTTACATGAAAATAGTACAGAAACAAGCACAAGGAAAGAAAGAATTCTCATTTTCTTTATTTATTATTTAACTTTGCAAAAATAATAGTAATCATTATGAAAAACATCTTATTTCTTCTCTTTTTAGGAATTCTTTTTGGTTGTAAAAAAGAAATAAATCAAGAAGAGCGCATCAAAGAAGACGTTACTTTTTTAGCTTCTGATGCTTTAGAAGGAAGACAAACAGGCACAAAAGGCGAAAAAGAAGCTGCAAATTATATTGAAAATCGATTCAAAGAATTGGGATTACAACCCAAAGGAACTCAAGGTTTTTTGCAGCCTTTTACATTTAAACCAAAAACAAATCCACATGATGAAGTGAAATTTGATGTGAATGGTGATGGCACAATTACTGGAAATAACGTTCTAGGTTTTATTGACAATAAAGCCGAAAATACCATTATTATTGGAGCTCATTTTGATCATTTGGGTTTTGGAGGTGAAGGTTCTTTGTTTAGAGATACTGAAAAAGCAATTCATAATGGTGCAGATGATAACGCTTCTGGAGTAGCAGTTTTACTGAATTTAGCTGCAAAATTAAAAGATAAAAACACTGGAAATAACTACCTTTTTATGGCTTTTTCAGGAGAAGAAATGGGTTTATTAGGCTCAAATTATTTTGTAAAAAATCCGACAATTGACATCAAAAAAGTATCTTATATGATCAATATGGATATGGTTGGACGCATGAAAAAAGACAGCACCTTAGCTGTTTATGGAACAGGAACTTCACCGATTTTTAAACAAGTATTGAAATCTTACAACACGAATTTTAAGTTAATTCAGCAAGAATCTGGAGTTGGTCCAAGTGATCATACAAGTTTTTATTTGGCTGATATTCCTGTGTTGCATTTTTTTACTGGTCAACATGAAGATTATCACAAACCAAGTGACGATTCAGAAAAACTGAATTATGATGGAATGAAATTAATTTCTGAATATATTTTCAACATCATAACTGATTTGGATGATAATGGAAAATTAGCCTTCAGAAAAACCGTGAATGAAAGTGAATCTACACCTCGTTTTAAAGTTGGATTAGGTGTAATTCCTGATTATTTATTTGATGGAAAAGGCATGAGAGTTGATGGAATTTCTGAAGGAAAAGCAGCACAAAAAGCAGGTTTGCAAAAAGGAGATATCATTATTCAATTGGGGGATAGTACGATTACCAATATGATGAGTTATATGCGCGCTTTGTCTGTTTTTAAAGAAGGTGATAAAACTTCCGTAATTGTACAAAGAGGTAAAAAAGAAGTAATTAAAAATATTGAATTTTGATAAAAATAGGCAACATAGAACTCCCAGATTTTCCATTATTATTAGCACCAATGGAAGATGTTTCTGATCCACCTTTTCGTCGTTTATGCAAATTGCATGGAGCTGATTTGATGTACTCAGAATTTATATCTTCAGAAGGGTTAATTCGTGATGCTGTAAAAAGTAAAATGAAGTTAGATATTTTTGATTATGAACGTCCTGTTGGAATTCAGATATTTGGTGGAGATGAAGAAGCAATGGAAATGTCATCCAGAATTGTAGATGCTGTTCAACCTGATTTGGTGGATATTAACTTTGGCTGTCCTGTAAAAAAAGTAGTTTCCAAAGGTGCAGGTGCAGGAGTTTTAAAAGATATTGATTTAATGGTGCGTTTAACAAAAGCTGTCATCAAAGGAACAAATCTTCCTGTAACCGTTAAAACACGTTTGGGTTGGGATGAAAATTCCATCAATATTGATGAAGTTGCTGAACGTTTACAAGACATTGGTGTTCAGGCATTAACAGTTCATGCTAGAACGAGAGCTCAATTGTATAAAGGACATTCTGATTGGTCGCACATTGCTCGTGTAAAAAACAATCCAAGAATTACGATGCCAATTTTTGGAAATGGTGATATTGATTCTCCTGAAAAAGCGTTGGAATATAAGAATAAATTTGGTTTGGATGGAATGATGATTGGCAGAGCTGCCATTGGTTATCCATGGATTTTTAATGAAATTAAACATTATTTTACTACTGGCGAACATTTAGCAAAACCAACAATTCAAGATAGAGTTGAAGCTGCAAGAAATCATTTAACTTGGGCTATGGATTGGAAAGGCGAGCGTCTTGGAATTGTGGAAACTCGCAGACATTACACAAATTATTTCAAAGGAATTCCGAATTTTAAAGAATTTAGAACACAAATGGTGACTGCTGATGATCCAAAGGAAGTTTTTGCAACTTTAGATTTAGTGGAAGCTACTTATGGAAATGTGTTGATGAGTGAGATGTAAAGAATCTTTTATATTTTGTAAAAACAGTTCATTTTTTATCTTTCTATAAACTCTTTTGTAATTCTACTACTCGCAATTTTTGCTGCAATAAAGCCCAAAATTGTGATTGTAAAAATAACAACCAATAAATTGGAAAATTGAAATTCAACTGGATATGCCAAACTTTCGGTAATCATAAACCAACCAAATTCTTTTTGAAGCAATACCAAAATCACGCCTAAAAAAAGTCCGATAAACATTCCAAAAATCGTTAATAAAAAACCCTGAATCACAAATATTTTTTTGATTTCTTCCACTGTTGCTCCCAAACTAAACAGCG
>DAIUBY010000012.1:4323-21239 GCA_036846425.1 Polaribacter sp. | reverse complement strand
TGAATCACAAATATTTTTTTGATTTCTTCCACTGTTGCTCCCAAACTAAACAGCGTTTTTAGGTTGTCTTTTTTGTCAATAATCATCATAATAATGGAACCAATCACATTAAACAATGCAATAATAATAATGAGTGTAAAAATCAAATACGATACAAAATTTTCGGTATTAATTACTTTATAAAACACTTCATTGAGCTGTTCTTTAGTTTGAACTTTAAAATTTGTTCCCAAATCATTTTGAAGTTGTTTTGCAGTTTCATCAGCAGTTGATGCGTTTTTCAACTTGATTTCAAAAGCCGTAATTTGATTTTCGGCAAACCTTAATAAATCAGCAGCTTGATGAATATCAACAAATACAAATTTACTTTCAAATTCTTCAGTTCCTGTGTATAAACCAATAATCTGAACTTCGGTTTTGTAAAAAGCATTTTGCGGATTTATAAATCCTGTGCCAGGTTTTGGCACCATAATTCTCAAAGGCTCTGTAAAATTTCGAACGCCTAATGAAAGTTTTAAAGCAATTGTTCGTCCAATTACAGCTGTGTTTACATAATTGGTATCAATCCAAATTCCCGTACTTAATGTGGAATCAATTCTGGTGATTTCAGGATAATTTGATGAAACTCCTTTGATAAAAGCAATTTCATTTTTGTCTTCGTATTCTAAAAATACACGTTCTTCAATAACTTTTGCAACTGATTTTATATCAGAATTTTGATATAAAATTTGGGAAATTGAATCTGTTATCAAAAAAGATTTTCCTTTTGATGCAGCAATTTTAATATCTGGACTTGAACTGTCTAACAATCCATAACTAAAAGTTCGCAATCCAGAAAATCCTGAAAGGATGATAAACAACGCAATTGAACCAACAATTACTCCAAATGAAGCAATGATAGTAATAATATTGATAGCGTTATTACTGGTTTTAGTAAATAAATATCTTTTGGCTATGTAAGTTGAAAAACGCAAAAGAATAGGATTATCTTTTTTGACGTCTTGGCAACAATTCCGGATTTTTAATCGGATTTTCGTCTTTGCCTTTCAAAGAATTATCGATTTTTTCCAGATAATCTAATGTATCATCTCCAAAAAATGATAACTCTGGCATTCTACGTAATTGATTTTTGGTTCTTTGTGCCATTTCATGACGAATTAAAGGTGTGTTAGATTGTACTCCTTTTACAATTTCGTCTCTTTTTTCTGATGGAAAAATACTCAAATACACTTTTGCTACGCCCAAATCTGAAGTTACACTAACTTTAGACACAGAAATTATAACGCCTTTCATGCCATCTTGCGCTGCTTTTTGCAACACATCAACCAAATCTTTTTGCAATACACCTGCAATTTTTCGCTGTCTGTTTGTTTCTTCCATGTTGCAAATTTACACAATTTTTAAAGAGTGTAAATTTTATTTTTGACGGCATACATCACCAAACCAACTCTGTTTTTAACGTTACATTTTTTAAATAATGTTTCTCTGTAACCATCAATGGTTTTTACACTCAAATTCATGACGTCTGCAATTTCTCTGTAAGTCATTTCTGAACAAGCCAATTTTAGAAATTGAATTTCAATTTCTTTAAAAATAATGTCATTTTCTTCAAATCCATTTACGGATTTTAGTATAAGATTCGTTACATTTTTAGAATGATAAAATCCGTTTTCAACAATTTCATTGAGTGCCTTTTCCAAAATGGATTTTTCTGTGTCTTTTAGCAAATATCCAATAGCGCCTGCTTTCAATATTTTCAGAATGGTAGTATCATCATCTTCTACAGAAAGTGCCATAACCTGAACAGAAGGGTAATTTTTTGAAATAAATTGAGTAGCTTCAATGCCATTCATAATGGGCATATTCACATCCATCAAAATAACATTTGGAACTTTTTCAGGTGATTGTGAAATCATTTCTGTCAATTCTTTTCCATTTTTACAAGTGTATAAAACTGTAAATTTTTCAAAAGTATTGACCATACTTTGAATTGCATGAGATAATAAAGTGTGGTCATCAACCACAACTACTGAGTATTTTTTCATAATTTATATAGGATTTCCAAGGAAGTTCCTTTGTCAATTTCACTTTTAAATTGGATTTCTGCACCAATTAATTTTGCCCTGTTTTTGATATTTATCAAACCAATTCCATCCATTTTTTCATCCGAAGAAAATCCAATTCCATTATCGGAAGCTGTAATTTGCAACAACGAATCTTGATAATCTAACAAAACATTTAGTTCTGATGCTTTGGAATGTTTGATAGTGTTTGAAAAAAATTCTTGCAAAATTCTGAAAATAATAATACTCGATTTTTCGTCAATTTTTTGTTGATTTCCGATAATTTGCAAATCAGATTTGATGAAATTCAATCGATTAAATCGATCAATTTCTAGTTGAAGTGCTTCTTGTAAATCGATATTTTTAATAGCTTCAGGATTGATTAATTTTGATAAAGCACGTACTTCTTTCAAACCTTTTGCAATAGTTTCAGAAACTTCTTGGATGTTTTCTTTGGTGGTGTTTTGCAGTTGAATCTTTGCTAAAGTGAGCAATTGCCCAATATTATCATGCAATTCCCAACTGATATTTCGAAGTGTTTCTTCTCTAATTTCTATTTGAGTTTCTGCAATTTCTTTTTCAAAGCGTTTTTGTTCTTCTAGTTGCTTTTCTACTAAAGAATTTTTCTTTTTTTGAAAAACTGTAAATAAAATGATTAAAGAAATTACAATGATTAGAATAAGAACTGTAGAGACAATTAATACAAATTTTCCGTTTTCTTGCATGCTAATAAACCATAAATAAAAATTAATTGAAACACAGTAGCAAGATAATAAATAATGGGAAACATTGATCTAGTTTCAAAAATACTTGAATAATACAAGGACCAAAATGGCACAGAAGTTAAATAGAAAATCAAAAAACTAACAGATATCCAAAAAGATAACAACTTTTTATAATTTAAGATTTCATCAGAATTTAATAACTCTACAAAAAATAATATTACGATGATACTATTAAAAACACCTTCTAAAGGGATTGTATACTGCATATAAAAGTCAAAATAAAAACAAAAAAAATACACCATATTAAATGATATCATTAAAGTTTTTAAAACCATTAATCTAGTTTTACCTTTTATTAATTGAAAATATAGTAACCCAAATAAATTAAATTCAAAAAAGGTATACACATTGAAAAGAGTGATATTATCTTTTACAAAAATAAATCGAACTAGTAAATCAAAGATTATGATAACTAGAATATAAAGCACAAAACATCTATAATAAGAGGATGATTTGTAGTTTTTATATAATACAATACAAGCCAGGAATGTTACGTAAGGTAAAAAACGAGCTAATTCTTTAATAAATAATCCATCATCTGATGCCATAAATATTAATAAGGAGGTGATGTTTGAATTCTATTTGCTGATGAACTTTGGATGGTAGTTGTGTCTTTAGATTTTAGATAACTTCCACTTTTTGACTTTTTCATTCGTACTTTTTCTAAAAATTCTGAAGTTAAAGCGGGTTTTGCAATTTCAGAATACAATGGTTCAAAAGCAACATCATCTTTTCCATTTACAGAAGTTGTTGGTGTAAAAATAAGAGTTTGTCTTCCTCTCAGTTTTTGATTTGAATAATTTGAAGGATATTCAGATGGATAAATTCTGATACCTGTTACAGGAATGCCTTTTTCTTTGGAAATTTTTTCGATATAAGCAATGTATTGCTTTAAATCATCCAATTTATACCAATTATAAACCGTTGAAATAGAATCTTTCCCTTTGGAAATTTGTTTAGTGTATTTATCCAATTCCTTTTTGGCTCCTTGTTCAAAAGCATTCATTAAATCTGCCATTTCTTCATAGGAAATTGTTTGTGTAGGCCTGCTATCATTTGGATAACAATTGGAATTTAAGGAGTCTTTTGAAGGATTATTTTTTGTTTCATTGCATGAAAAAAATAGAATTACAAGTAGCAAAATTGATAGATTGATAAATTTCATTGTAAGGTTAGTTTTAGTTTGGGTGATTGTTATAAATAGTGAAACCAAGTTATGAAAATAAATTGATTAAAAAAAGGGGATTTTTCCCCTAAAAAAAGGGGATTTTTCCTGTACTTTTTTTCAATAATATGTTCCAAATTTGTAGAAATTATAACGGAAAATTGTTCGTTAGGGAAAATTGCTTTTATAACACCTTCTCAAGAAGGTGTTTTTTTTTGAAGAAGCAACTAAAATTATGTAATAAAAAAAATCTCAAAGTTTTTAATACTTTGAGATTTTATGATATCAGATTGATTAAAAGATTTAATCTGCTAAAATAATTACTTTATTATCATTCAATTCTAAAGTTCCTGAATTGATAAACAAACTGATTTTACCATCATTCGTATTAGTGAATTTACTTTGATATTTTTCTTTTAAAGTATAGTTTGATGCTTGAATTTTTATGTCTCCAGCTTTTAAAACTGAAACAATTGGTGCGTGATTATTCAGCATTTGAAATTCACCATTCAAACCAGGAACGGAAATAGCATCCACTTCTGATGAGAATAAAATAGCTTCTGGTGTTACAATTTCTAAAAACATATTTTTTAGTTTTAAGTTTTTAGTTTTTAATTTTTAGTCATTTTACAACTAAAATCAGAAAACTAATAACTGATTTTACGCTTCTGCTAACATTTTTTCACCTGCATCAATAGCATCTTGAATAGAACCTCTCAAGTTGAAAGCAGCCTCAGGATATTTATCTAACTCACCATCCATAATCATATTAAATCCTTTAATAGTATCTTTAATATCAACTAAAACCCCAGGAATACCAGTAAATTGCTCAGCAACATGGAAAGGTTGTGATAAGAAACGTTGTACACGCCTCGCTCTTGAAACGACTAATTTATCTTCTTCAGACAATTCTTCCATACCTAAAATTGCAATAATATCTTGCAATTCTTTGTAACGTTGTAAAATTTGTTTTACTCTTTGTGCACAATTATAATGATCATCTCCTAAAATATCAGCAGTTAAAATTCTTGAGGTAGAATCTAAAGGATCCACTGCAGGATAAATACCTAACTCAGCAATTTTACGAGACAATACTGTAGTTGCATCTAAGTGTGCAAACGTTGTTGCAGGAGCTGGATCTGTTAAGTCGTCTGCAGGAACATATACTGCTTGTACAGATGTGATAGAGCCTTTTTTGGTTGATGTAATACGTTCTTGCATTGCACCCATTTCAGTTGCCAATGTTGGTTGATAACCTACTGCTGATGGCATACGTCCTAATAATGCAGATACTTCAGAACCTGCTTGTGTGAATCTAAAAATATTATCTACGAAGAAAAGAACATCTTTTCCTTGAGATTCTCCTGCACCGTCTCTAAAATATTCAGCAATTGTCAATCCTGACAAAGCAACTCTTGCACGTGCTCCTGGTGGTTCGTTCATCTGACCAAAAACGAATGTTGCTTTTGATTCTCTCATTCCAGCTTTATCAACCTTTGATAAATCCCAACCTCCTTCTTCCATAGAATGCATAAATGCATCACCATATTTGATGATACCTGATTCTAACATCTCACGTAATAAATCGTTTCCTTCACGAGTTCTTTCTCCAACACCAGCAAAAACAGATAAACCACCATGACCTTTAGCGATGTTATTGATTAATTCTTGAATTAAAACTGTTTTTCCAACACCTGCTCCACCAAATAATCCAATTTTACCACCTTTTGCATAAGGTTCAATCAAATCAATTACTTTAATACCTGTAAATAAAACTTCAGTAGAAACTGATAAATCTTCAAATTTTGGAGCTGATCTATGAATTGGTAATCCATTTTCACCTTCTTTCTTTAAATTTCCTAATCCATCAATTGCATAACCAGTTACATTAAATAAACGACCATAAATATCGTTACCAATTGGCATTTGAATTGGGCTTCCAGTTGCAATTACTTCAACACCTCTGCTTAATCCATCAGTTGCATCCATTGAAATAGTTCTTACAGTATCTTCACCTATATGTTGTTGAACTTCAAGAACAAGAACAGAACCATCCGCTTTCTTTATTTCTAATGAATCGTAAATTTTTGGAAGTTCGTTATTTTCCGTATTAAATTCAACGTCAATTACTGGTCCAATTATTTGAGAAACTTTACCTATTGTTGCAGACATTTTATAGCTTATTTAATTAATGTTTAATATTTAAAATGTATTGTTTTATTTCAAGGTGCAAAGTTAATTCTTTTGAACGTAATTAAAAAAATAAATTTAAAAATACTATTAATAAAAAAGCCTCACCAAATTGGTGAGGCTTTTAAGTTTTATGAGTATTAAAAACTATTATTTATCATTGTTTGTTACTTTAACAACAACTCTTCTATTTTGTTCTCTTCCTTCAGGAGTATCGTTAGTTGCAATAGGCTGACTTTCACCAAAACCTTGAGCATCCAAACGTGTTGTTGCAACACCTTTTCTTACCAAGTAATCTCTTACAGCCATAGCTCTCGTTTTAGAAAGTTTAACATTAGATGTTGCAGAACCTACACTATCAGTGTGACCTTCAATTGTGAAGTTTGCATTTGGGTGTTTTGTCATTACATCAACAATAGCATCTAACTTCTCAGTAACTCCTGGTTTGAATGATGATTTTCCTGTGTTGAACAACATTGCTTTTGCATATTCAGTCAATGAATCTTCAGCTTCTTTAGTGATAATTTTTGATTCAGGACAACCTCCATTAGATGCAGGACCTGCAACGTTAGGACATTTATCATCTTTATCTAAAACTCCATCACCATCTGTATCTGGCCAAGGACAACCTCCATTTGCAACAGGACCTGCTACAGTTGGACATTTGTCATCTTTGTCAACTATACCATCACCATCTGTATCTGGACAACCTTTATTAGCTTTTGTTCCTTTTTCATTTGGACACATATCATCTTTATCAGCAATTCCATCTCCATCTGTATCAGGACATCCATTCATTGAGGCTAAACCAGCAACTTCTGGGCAAGCATCATCAGAATCTTTAATTCCATCACCATCTGTATCAGGACAACCATTAAATTCTTTTAAACCAGCAACTTCTGGACATTGATCATATTTGTCATAGATTCCATCTCCATCTGTATCTTTTCCTCCAAATTTAATAACAACTCCAAGAGATGATTGATAATGAGAGCGAACTTCATCAGCAAAACCTTTGATTGTTCCTGTTTGTAAATTTAATCCAAAACTTTCATTAAACCAAGCATTGAATCCAACTCCAATATTTAACATTCCTTCTGAATTAGAATCAAAAGAAACAAAATTTCCTCCTAAATAAACAAAAGGATCAAACCATGCAGTTTCTCCGATAAGATTATTCAAATCATACTTTACATTTAACCCCAAAGAGTAGTAAAGAGCATCTGAATCATCTTCAGCAACTACAGTAGTAATTTTGTTCAAAGACCCAGCAAATTGCAATGAGAAACCTTTGTCTAAATACTTCTCAGCAGTGATTCTAGAAATAGATGGCAAAAAGTTCCAATCTTTGTTTCCAAGCAAATCTTTTAACTGGTCTGAAAGATTGTTTCCATTGTAAAAATCTACAATGTTTACTCCAAAGCCAATTGCCCATGGGTTGTTTTCATCCTGTGCGTTTACGTTGCTAACTGTTACTAACGTAAACAAAGCTATCACAGCTAATTTTAATTGTTTCATTATCAAATTTTTAAATTAAAAGTTCGTTTTTATTATTTGCAAAAGTAGGTTGAATTTATTAAAACGCAAAGCAAATCTACAAAAAGTTAAAGAAAATACAAGTTTTTTTAAATTTCTATATAATATTTAATTTTTTCCCTACTTTTATGAAAGCTGAAATTGCTTTATCTAGATGAATTTTGTCATGTGCAGCTGACAATTGCACTCGAATTCGGGCTTTTTCTTTCGGAACAACTGGGTAAAAAAATCCAATTACATAAATGCCTTCTTTTAACAATTCATTTGCCATTGTTTGAGATAATTGAGCATCATATAGCATAACTGGAACTATTGCTGCATCTGCTCCAACCAAATCAAAGCCTGATTTTTCCATTTCGGTTCTAAAATAATTAGTATTCCATTCTAGTTTGTCTCTCAATGCTGTGTCATTTGAAATAAGATCAAATACTTTTAGTGAAGCTCCAACAATTGTTGGGGCTAATGAATTAGAAAATAAATATGGTCTTGATTTTTGTCTTAAAATTTCAATAATTTCTTTTTTCCCTGTGGTATAGCCACCCATTGCACCACCCAACGCTTTTCCTAAAGTTCCTGTAACAATATCTACTCTGTGCATCACATTTTTCAATTCCACAGTTCCTCTGCCTGTTTTTCCAATAAAACCTGCTGCATGGCATTCATCAACCATTACTAAAGAATCATATTTATCTGCCAAATCGCAAATTTCATCCAACTTTGCCACAATGCCATCCATAGAAAAAACACCATCAGTAACAATAATTTTAAATCGGTGATTCTTTTTATTCGCTTCAATGAGTTGTTCTTCCAACGAATTCATATCGTTATTTTCATATCTATAACGCGCGGCTTTGCATAAACGCACACCATCAATAATAGATGCGTGATTTAAACTATCAGAAATAATAGCATCATCTTGAGTGAATAAAGGCTCGAAAACTCCACCATTTGCATCAAAAGCTGCTGCATATAAAATGGTATCTTCAGTGGTATAAAAATCAGCAATCTTTTTTTCTAATTGTTTATGAATATCTTGTGTTCCGCAAATAAAACGAACTGACGACATTCCAAATCCATGAGAATCTAACGTGTCTTTTGCAGCTTGAATTACTGCTGGATGATTGGACAAACCCAAGTAATTATTCGCACAAAAATTTATTACTTCTTCGCCTGTTGAAATTTTGATTACAGCATCTTGTGAAGATGTAATGATTCTTTCAGATTTAAACAATCCGTTATTTTTTAAATATTCGATTTCGGCTTGAAGCGTATCTTTAATTTTTCCGTACATGATTTATCTTTTTTGAGAACACAAAGTTACAAAGTTTCAATTTCTTTAGGCAACTTTCACCACATCAATCGTGTATCCTATGTATATGAGTAATTTTTTGGAAACTGTAAAATGCATATTTTTTAATACATTTTCATATTTTGTTAATTGTTGTTGATGTTCTGCAAGCGGATTTCCAGTTTTATAATCGATAATAATTACTTTATTTTCGTCGAAAATTAATCTATCAGGAATGATGATTTGCTGTTCTGCATCCACAATTTCACGTTCATTAAAAACGAGTACATTTTCAGAAAAATACTGTTTCAACTCTGGATGAAACACAATTTCCTGAATAGTTTTTTTGATAATATCTCTTTCATTTTCGGAAACATATCCTTCAATCAAATAAGTTTGTAGTACTTTGTCAACATCTTGAAAAGTGAAGATTTTTGACAACATTTCATGAATTAAATTTCCAAATTCGATGGCTTTTTCCTGAGGTGTATCCCACAATTTGGAGGCACTTGCCAACAAAACCAATTGTTGCTCTTTCCAAGGAATTGAAATAAATTTTTGATGAATTTCTGATGTTAACACCTCATCTTTCAAAATACTAACTCTTTTATTTTCTCCAAAATTATAGTCAAAAACGCCATCATTCCACAAGTTTTGATTTTTTAAAAAATGAACAAATATTTCTGAAAAAACAGTTGGTTTTTCCTTTTCTTTTTTAGGTAATTTAGTTCCTGTAATAATGTGCAATTGCTCTACAGCACGCGTTAAAGCCACATACAGCAAATTGAAATTATCCAATTCCAATTCTTCTCTTTGTTGATTGTAAATTGCCAAACTTCTCTCATTTATTTGCTGAAAATTGCTTCTAAAATCGACTAATAATTCCGAAAAAGGTTGATAGATTTCTGGCAATTCATCCAACCAAACTTTGGGTTTTATTTGCTGATAAATATCCACATCACAAGGAAAAATTACCACTGGAAATTCCAATCCTTTTGCTTTGTGAATCGTCATTATTTGGACCGCATTTGCACTTTCAGGAGCAACAATACTGAGTGATTCTTTTTTGATTTCCCAAAATTCTAGAAAATCTGCAATGTCATTTCCTTTTTTTTGTTGCTCTAAAACCACATCTAAAAAAAACTGAATGTATGCATCAGAAGAATTTACCAAACGAAAACTTCTGATAATTTCCTCAATTTTTTCATACAATGGCAACTGTTGAAAATTTGAAATATCAAAATTGATATCAACCTGTTTTAAATTTTGGAATAATTCCTGATTTTGAAAGTGTTTGAAACTTTCAAAAAAATCATGTTTTTTTGATGTTAAATGCAAATGTTGATGTAAGAAATACAAAATTTCAAATCGAGTTTCTTCATCTTCAGGATGTTGCATCAATTGTAAAAAATGGATTATAAATGCCACTTTTTTATTAGTTTTCAACAGTAATGTTTCTGATGAAATAATGGGTATTTCATTTTCTTGCAAGTAATTTGCAATGGCAATTCCCTCAGATTTTTTTCTGACCAACACACAAATTTCACTCAGTGAAAATTGATTTTTTAGTTCTAAAATCTTTTGAAAAACTTTCTTTGGATAGGGATTTTTTTTGTCGTCAATTTCATCCTCAACTAATTCAATTTCCTCTTCTTTATCAATAAAAGAAACAGCAACAAATCCGCCTTTTTTGGAATTTTCTGCTTGATTATTCCCTTCTAAAAACAAATTTTGGTAGGATTCATTCGCTAAAAAATCAGCTAAATGTGAAAAAAACTGATTATTAAATTGAATGATTTCAGCATAGCTTCTAAAATTTGTTTGCAAACTTTGGATTGATTTTTCAATCTGAAATGGATTTTCATTGGCTGCACTCAAATTGATAAATTGTGTTGCTTTTCCTCCTCTCCATCTGTAAATGGCTTGTTTTCCATCACCAACCAATAACAAACTTCCATTTTCTTGTGCTAAAGCATTGTCTATCAAAGGAATCAAATTTTGCCATTGCAAACCAGAAGTGTCTTGCATTTCATCAATAAAATAATTTTGAAAACGCTGTCCAATTCGTTCGTAAATAAAAGGTGCAGGTTGCTCTTTTAATTGATCAGAAATCAGTTGATTGAACTCAGCATTCAAGCGAATATTATTATCAATTTTGATGGTTTCCAATTCTTGATTGATGTTGTTTAAAACTGCTAAAGGAACCAGACTTTTCAATGCAATTTTATGAACTCTATAGGATGCTAAATAACGTTCAGCCAGTTCTTTAGACAAATAATAATAGGCTGAAAATTCCTCTTTCAATTCATCCAACGTATTTTTTGAAGATGAACTTGTTTTCGCACTATATAAACTTTTTGAAGCTTCAATATTTTTATGTAATCTTCCATCAAAATTGATGGTTTCAAAATTCAAATTTTGAAGCTTTTTAAAGTGATTTGGATAATCAAAATAACTAAAATCATCATCATTCAAATGATTATTTTTAATGAATAAAAGCACTTCTTCAGCCAATTTTTGAAACTGTTTTTCAATGTGTTTAATTTGGGTAAGTAACCTACTTTTTAATTCAAAAAAATCATCTAATGTGTTGCTTTCTAAATTCCTAAAATGTTTTGCATCCTCTTCTTTTAGTAAAATTTTAGCAAAATCATTCAATTCTCTAGTGATGTCCCAAGAAGCATCATCATCTGTTTTATCAAGCGAATACTCAATTAAAATTTCAGTCAATTTTTTATCTGTTCCAATTTTTGAAATCAATAAATCTACAGCTTGTTTCAACAAGGTATCACTATCCATTTCTACCTCAAAATTGAGCGATAATCCTAAATCATAGGCAAAATTTTTGATGATTTTATGTGTAAAACTATCAATTGTGGTAATAGAAAAAGCGGAATAATTTTGCAAAATTGCGTCTAAAATTTTTTGGCTTCGCGCTTTAATTATTACTTTATCAATGGGGATTTCCTGCAAAATTTGAACTAATAAATCTGTTTCTTTTCCTTCAGAAAAAGCTTCCAAACTTGACAAAACACGCTCTTTCATTTCGCCAGCAGCTTTGTTGGTAAAAGTGATTGCCAATATTTTTTGAAACGCAAAAATATTTTCGGTCGAAAGTAAAATTTTTAGGTATTCTTTGACTAGTGTAAAGGTTTTCCCACTTCCTGCAGAAGCATTATAAACCTGAAAAGTGGAAGGTTGTTGCACAATTTTCTTTTAAAAAGATGTGCACGAATTTAATGAAAATTAATGTATCAATTTAACAATGTTACAATTTATCAATGTATCAAAATAACAAAACTCGAAATTTTGAATTCAGAACTTTGAACACAATTAGCCTAAACCAACATCCAAGGACATCATTACAATAAATCCGCCAATAAATCCAAGCGTAGCAATATCAGTATATTTATCTCTTTGCGTTTCAGGAATTACTTCTTCAACAACCACAAAAATCATTGCTCCTGCAGCAAAAGCCAACGCGTAAGGTAAAATTGGTGTGAAAAAAGAAACTGCAATTGCTCCCAAAACTGCTGCAATTGGCTCTACAACTGCTGATAATTGACCGTAAAAAAAACTTTTTCTTCTGCTAATTCCTTGTCTTCTCAATGGCATTGCTACTGCAAATCCTTCAGGGAAATTTTGAATTCCAATACCAATTGCTAACGAAATTGCTGCAATTATCATTTCAGTTTGCTCAACGCCAACTAAAGTGGAAGCTGCTCCAAAAAGCACACCAACAGCCAATCCTTCAGGAATATTATGCAATGTGATTGCTAAAACTAATAAGGTGGTTTTGTGAAAACTTGTTTTTACGCCTTCAACTTCATGTTCTTTAAAATTGATGTGTAAATGAGGCAATAATTTGTCCATTCCAAAAAGCGCTAAAGCTCCTAATAAGAATCCAAAAGCAGATGGAAAAACTTTCACAAAACCTTCTCCTGGACTGTTTTCAATGGCAGGTGCTAGTAAACTCCAAAAACTTGCTGCAACCATAACTCCACCTGTAAATCCTAACAATCCGTCTAAAACTGCTCTATTCAGTTTTTTAAAAAAGAACACCAAAGCAGCACCTGCAGCAGTTAAACCCCAAGTAAAAACAGCCGCATAAAATGCAGCCAAAATAGGTTTTTCTTTCGCAAAAAGAACTATTTGATCAAATATACTCATGATTTTTGAATGTATAAATTAGTAGCAATTTTTTTTGAAATCGTCATTTTTTCTGAATTGATACTGATAAGCAAAGAATCATCAAAATCTTCTTTTTCTAGCACCATAATTTCTTTGCCAAGTGTGATACCTCTTTTGTCTAAAAATTGTAAAAATTCTGAGGATGAGTCATCTACTCCAACACAAATTCCAAATTCATTTTTTGACAACGTTGATAATAAACATTTTTCAATTGATTTCAAATTTCCATGTTCATCAGGAATTGGATCTCCATGTGGATCTTGTTTTGGAAACCCTAAAAATTGATCCAATTGTTGAATCAATTTTGGCGATTGAATATGCTCTAATTGCTCAGCAATATCATGCACTTCATCCCAAGAAAAATGGAGTTTTTCTACTAAAAAAACTTCCCATAAACGATGTTTTCGAACAATATTTGCTGCAATTTTTCTTCCAGAATTGGTCAATGCAACACCATAATATTTTTTGTAACTCACCACTTTTTTGTCTGATAATTTTCGAATCATATCAGAAACTGACGAAGGTTTTGTTTCCAACTTTTCTGCAATGGCATTTGTTGAAATTCCTTTTTTTTCAGTGGTGGTTAGATGAAAAATAGCTTTTAAATAATTTTCTTCAGATTGACTAAACATGATTTTTTAGAAAACACAAATATATAAATTTTGAATTATAAAAACATTTTTTAGTCTTGTCAAAATTTTTATTTATATTTGTAAAAATATTTATTTTGAAAAAGTTTTTTTTAATATTTTTTTTATTGATTTCAAAAAGCGGTTTTTGTCAATCAATTAGTGGTTTTGTTACTGATGCAACAGGTGAAAAAATTCCGTTTGCAAATGTGTATTTAAAAAACACCAAAACAGGAACTTCTACTAATGAAAAAGGATTTTATGAATTGAAAAATATTCAAAAAGGAAATTATATTCTAGTAGTTAGCGTTGTTGGATATCAACCAAAATCCATAAGAATTAGCATTAATAATGACCAAAATATCAATCAAGATTTTGTTCTAACTGAAGCTGATTCATTAGATGAAATTGTAATTTCAGGAACTTTAAAACCAGTTTCAAAACTAGAAAGTCCTGTGCCTGTAGAGATTTATAGCAATACTTTTTTTAAGAAAAATCCTACACCATCTGTTTTTGAATCTTTGCAAAATGTCAACGGAATTCGTCCGCAATTGAATTGCAATGTTTGTAATACTGGTGATATTCATATCAATGGTTTAGAGGGTCCTTACACCTTTGTGTTGATTGATGGAATGCCAATTGTTAGTGGACTTTCAACAGTTTATGGACTTACTGGAATTCCACAATCGTTGATTGAAAGAGTGGAAATTGTGAAAGGTCCTGCATCTACTTTGTATGGTTCAGAAGCTGTTGGTGGCATCATCAATATCATCACCAAAAAGCCCGGAAATTCACCAAAATTAACTACAGATTCATTTACAAGTTCTTGGGGCGAAGTCAATAAAGATATTGGTTTACGCTATAAAATTTCAGAAAAAACGATAGCACTTTTGGGAGTGAATTACTTCAATTTTCAACAAAGAATTGATAATAATAATGACAATTTTACAGATTTAACTTTGCAAAACAGGATTTCTTTGTTTCATAAAATCAATTTTGAAAGAAAAAGCAAAAAACATTTTTCCATTGCAAACAGGTTTGTTTACGAAGATAGATGGGGAGGAGAATTGGATTGGGAAAAAGAATTTAGAGGTTCTAATATAAAATATGGAGAAAGTATTTACACCAAAAGATGGGAAACTTTTGGAACTTATGAATTGCCAACTGTAGAAAATATCAGTTTTCAATTCAGTGCAAATGGACATTATCAAGATTCTTTTTATGGTGAGAGTTCTTACGATGCAAAACAATTCATAGGTTTTGGGCAATTTGTATATCATAAAAATCTGTTTGAAAAGCATGATATTTCTCTTGGTTTGGCTTACAGATACACGTTTTATGACGACAATACTTTTGCAACTTTGGATGAAAATGGAAGCATTAATAAACCTTCAAAAATTCATTTACCGGGAATTTTTGTGCAAGATGAAATCAAACTAAACAATCAAAACAGCCTTCTTTTAGGAACAAGATGGGATTATAATAGTGTTCATGGAAGCATTTTTTCGCCAAGAATCAATTACAAATGGAATTCATTAGAAAATAGTGATATTTTGAGACTTAGTTTTGGAAATGGTTTTAGAGTTGCCAATATTTTTACAGAAGATCATGCAGCTTTGACTGGCGCAAGAGAAGTTGTTTTTGAAGGGGAATTACAACCTGAAACTTCTTGGAATATGAATGTGAATTATGTGAAGAAAATCAATACAGAAAATACATTTTTTACCTTTGATGCAAGTGTTTTTTACACGTATTTCAACAACCGAATTTTGCCCGATTATGAAACAGACTCCAACAAAATTATCTACGCAAATTTAGATGGTTTTTCAGTTTCTAAAGGAATTTCTGTAAATGCAGATTTATTATTTACAAATGGTTTAAGCATCAATGCTGGTGCAACTTTGATGGATGTTTCAGTAACTGAAAACAATGAAAAAATCAGGCAATTATTAACAGAAAGTTTTAGTGGAGTTTGGACGATTTCATACAAATTTTCGAACACTTTTTCCATAGATTATACAGGAAATTTGTATGGCTCAATGCGTTTGCCTTTGTTAGGTGAAAATGATGTAAGGCCTGAATTTTCTCCTTGGTTTAGCATTCAAAATATACAGATTTCAAAGAAATTTGGTAATAATTGGGAATTGTATGGAGGCATCAAAAATTTGTTGAATTTTACACCTCCTGCAAATAGTATTAATGGTGCAAATAATCCTTTTGATGTAGGAATTGATACTGAAAAAAATCCTGAATTGGCTTTTGATCCAAGTTATGTGTATGCCTCAAATCAAGGAATTAGAGGATTTGTTGGGTTGAGATACACTCTTTTTTAAAATCAATTTTATGAAAAAAATCAGTTTCATTTTATTGTTAATTTCCTTTGTAAGTTTTTCTCAAAATACATCAAAATTGAACATTTTTACTTTCGAGGAAATTGAAAAATTACAGATACAAAATCAAAAACCAGTTTTAGTTTTTGTGTACACAGATTGGTGTAAAATTTGTTTTGGAATGAAAAAAACTACGTTTCAAAATAAAGAAATTCAAACACTTTTAAATGTTGATTTTTATGTTGTATTTTTTAATGCTGAAACCGAAAAGGAAATTACATTTTTTGAAAAATCATATAGAAAAACTTCTGGGAAAATTCACGAATTAGCAACTGTTTTAGCCAAAAAAAACAAGCAACTTATTTATCCAACAACAGTCGTTTTAAACAAAAACTTTCAAATTGATTTGCAAATTCAAGGATTTATAAATGGCTCAAAATTAAAATCAATTTTAGAGTTATTTTTACTTAAAAACCAATAAACCTAATGATTTCTTTCCCAAATTCTTGAATTAGAACCTCCTAATTGTAAGCTATACACAATTCCTGCAGTTGCAACAATATGAGATCTTTGAAAATCCCCACCTAAAGCACTTAATTTATACATTAATTGTCCATTTAAACCAATTCTGTCACTAATCCAAAGAGTACTTCCTCCACCAAAATTTAACGTGATTCCTGTTTCAAGAAGATTCACAATACTAATTCCTCCTGAAGCGTAAATCCTAAGTTTATATTCT
>DAIUBY010000012.1:0-4223 GCA_036846425.1 Polaribacter sp. | reverse complement strand
TATCTTGTGCAATTACACTACTAAATGAAATCAAAAAAATAATTAGTAAATAGAATACTTTGTATTTTGTCATAACAATATTTTTATCAAAAATAATTTTTTTACTATATCAATCTGAAACTTAAAACTGATTCCCATACAAATATATTGTAATCTTAAAGAAAAGAAAATTGTTAACGCATTTTTTATAGTAAGGTAGTATATTTGCACAAAATTATTAAAATTGAGTTTACAGCATATTGTTCATCAATATCAACAAGCTACCTCAATTTCGCAGGTAGTTTCAACACTTAAACAAGAAAAAAACCATTTTCAAATATCGAATTTGGCTGGTTCTTCATTGTCTTTTGTGATTGCAGAAACATTTAAAAAAATTGCAGAACCCTTCTTGTTAATTTTTGATGATAAAGAAGAAGCTGCGTATTATTTGAATGATTTAGAACAAATTTTGGGCGATAAAAATGTGCTCTTTTTTCCTGGTTCTTACAAAAGTCCTTATCAAATAGAAGAAACTGACAATGCCAATGTTTTGTTGCGTTCAGAAGTATTGAACAGAATCAATTCACAAAAAAAACCAGCAATTATTGTTTCTTATCCAACTGCACTTTTTGAAAAAGTAGTAACCAAAAAAGAGCTGGAAAAAAACACCTTGAAAATTGCAATTGGTGAAACTTTATCTCTCGATTTTGTAAACGAAATGTTGTTCGAATACAAGTTTAAACGTGTTGATTTTGTTACTGAACCTGGAGATTTTTCTGTGAGAGGTGGAATTATTGATGTTTTTTCATTTTCGAATGATGAACCTTACAGAATCGAATTTTTTGGTGATGAAATTGACAGCATCAGAAGTTTTGATGTGGAAACACAACTTTCCAAAGAAAAACTAAAAAAAGTGGCAATCATGCCCAATGTTGAGAATAAAAAATTACAAGAAAATCGAGAAAGTTTCTTGAAATACATCTCACCAAAAACTCGAATTTTCATCAAAAATATTGGATTGACTGTTGGAAGTTTGGATAAATTTTATGAAAAAGCAGAAGATGCTTTTGAAAAATTATCCAAAGAAATAAAACATTCAAAACCTTCAGAATTATTCTGCAATGGCGAATTCATCAAACAACAATTGAATGATTTTACGCTTGTTGAAATGACATCAAAAGTTGATAAAAATCTTCAGGAAATTTCGTTCAATACCAAACCTCAACCTTCTTTTAACAAACAATTTTCTTTGTTAATTAATGATTTAAACGAACATCACAAAGCCGGATTTACCAATTATATTTTTTGTGCCAACGAACAACAAGCAAAACGCTTTCACGATATTTTTGATGATGCAACTGAAAAAGTGCATTATGAAACGGTTGTTTTTCCACTATATGAAGGATTTGTAGATATTGAACAAAAAATAGTTTGTTATACAGATCATCAAATTTTTGAACGTTATCACAAATTCCGACTCAAAAATGGCTATGCCAAAAAGCAAGCAATTACTTTGCAAGAACTCAATAAACTAGAAATTGGCGATTTTGTAACACACATGGATCATGGAATTGGAAAGTTTGCTGGATTGCAAAAAATTGATGTAAATGGCAAAAAACAAGAAGCCATCAAACTGATTTATGGTGACAGAGATATTTTATATGTCAGTATTCACTCTTTGCACAAAATTTCTAAATTCAATGGAAAAGATGGTAAAGCACCTAAAATTTACAAATTAGGTTCTGGAGCTTGGAAAAAAATCACTCAAAAAACCAAAGCTCGTGTCAAACATATTGCTTTCAATTTGATTCAATTGTATGCCAAAAGAAAATTGGAAAAAGGATTTGCATTTGGACCTGACTCACACATGCAACACGAATTGGAAAGTAGTTTTATTTATGAAGATACTCCTGATCAATTTTCAGCAACATTGGATGTAAAAAACGACATGGAAAAATCACAGCCTATGGACAGATTGGTTTGTGGTGATGTAGGTTTTGGGAAAACAGAAGTTGCTGTAAGAGCCGCTTTTAAAGCAGTTGATAATGGAAAACAAGTCGCTATTTTGGTACCCACAACCATTTTGGCTTTTCAACATTATAGAACTTTTTCTGAACGTTTGAAAGATTTTCCAATCAAAATTGATTATTTGAATCGTTTTAGAACCGCTAAAGAAAAATCAGAAGCCATTGAAGGTGTAAATGATGGAAGTGTTGATATCATTATTGGAACGCATCAATTGACAAATCAGAAATTGAAATTCAAAGATTTGGGATTATTGATTATTGATGAAGAACAAAAATTTGGTGTGGCTGTTAAAGACAAATTGAAAACACTCAAAGAAAATGTGGATACTTTGACTCTTACAGCAACTCCAATTCCAAGAACATTGCAATTTAGTTTGATGGCTGCCAGAGATTTATCTGTCATCAAAACGCCTCCACCAAACAGACATCCAATAGAAAGTCATGTGATTCGTTTTTCCGAGGAAACCATTAGAGATGCCATTTCTTATGAAATTTCAAGAGGTGGTCAAGTATTTTTTATTCATAATAGAATTGAAAATATTCAAGAAGTTGCAGGTTTATTACAGCGTTTGTTGCCATCAGCAAAAATCGGAATTGGTCATGGACAAATGGAAGGCAAAAAATTGGAAAATTTGATGTTGTCTTTTATCAATGGTGAATTTGATGTGTTGGTTTCTACAACTATCATAGAAAGTGGTTTGGATGTTCCTAATGCAAATACGATTTTTATCAACAATGCCAACAATTTTGGATTGTCTGATTTGCATCAAATGCGAGGCAGAGTTGGACGTTCTAACAAAAAAGCGTTTTGTTATTTTATTACGCCACCTTATCACATGATGACTGATGATGCTCGAAAAAGAATCACAGCTTTAGAAATGTTTGCTGATTTGGGAAGTGGAATTAACATTGCCATGAAAGATTTAGAAATTCGTGGTGCAGGAGATTTATTAGGAGGTGAACAAAGTGGGTTTATCAACGATATTGGTTTTGATACCTATCAAAAAATATTGCAAGAAGCCATTGAAGAATTGAAAGAAAACGAGTTCAAAGATTTGTATCCTGAAGATGAAAATACGCCAAAAGAATATGTAAAAGACGTTCAAATAGATACAGATTTTGAAATTTTATTTCCTGATGATTATGTAAATTCGGTTACAGAAAGATTGAGTTTATACAACAAATTAGGAGAATTTACTACCGAAAATGAACTGCAAGAATTTGAAATTGAACTGATTGACAGATTTGGAGAACTCCCAACTGAAGTAGATGATTTGCTAGATTCTGTTCGTATAAAATGGTTGGCAAAAAAATTAGGTTTGGAAAAAATAATTCTAAAACAAAAAAGATTGGTGGGTTATTTTGTGGCTGACCAACAAAGTAATTTTTATCAAACAGAAGCTTTTACACGATTTTTAAAATATGTGCAACAACATTCAAAAGATTGTGTGATGAAAGAAAAAGAAACCAATAATGGATTGCGTTTACTAATTACATTCATCAAAATTGATACTGTGAAAAAAGCGCTCAAAACCCTGGAAAGTATTTGATGGAACAAGCCACACCAAAAAACTTTTTATTGCTATTATTAGCAACACTTTTTATAAGTACTTCAAGTGTTTTAGGCAGGTATATTAAATTGCCAATTGAAGTGATCATTTGGTTTAGAGCTTCAATAGCATTGATTTTTTTATATACTTTTTTAAAATTAAAAAAAGTTAATTTAAAAATTCAATCACCAACAGAATACTTACCTTTTTTTTTAGGAGGCCTTTTCATGGGTTTACATTGGATAACCTATTTTTATGCTTTAAAACTCTCAAATGTTGCTTTAGGAGTTTTGTCATTATACACTTTTCCAGTAATTATAATACTTCTAGAACCATTGATTTTAAAGGTAAAATTTCAATCAATTCATATCATTTTTGGTATTTTAATTTTAGTAGGATTGTATATTTTAACGCCAACTTTCGACCTTGAAAATGGACAGGCAAAAGGAATTCTTTTTGGAGTGTTTTCCGCATTTTGCTATGCTTTTCGAATTTTGATTGTAAAAAAACATGCCGCCAAATATGATGGAACAGTTTTGATGTTTTATCAGGTTATCATCATCAGTGTTTTATTATTTCCAGTATTATTTTACATGGATTTATCAGGTTTAAAAACACAATGGCCATTTCTTTTATTATTGGGTTTATTAACAACCGCAGTTGGACA
>DAIUBY010000011.1:42932-44771 GCA_036846425.1 Polaribacter sp. | reverse complement strand
ATTTATTTTGTCGTTTCTGTGAGGAGTTCTACTTTTGCAAAACTTCCTCTGCTTGTTATTGTGTATGTTTCATAGGCAATGGTTTTTGGTTATACATTTATTTACGAGATAATGATATTATAAATTCCACAAGTGGAGGATTTTTACTTAAAATATGTGCACTTCAGAAAGCCTCAGGTTTTTAAAACGAGAGTAACTTTTTTTAAAAAAACAAAAAAGAAATTGGTCAATGAATTGGTAGCAATCTTTTTTGGGGGATTATGAAAAGATGCTAAAATCGTTTAACAAAGTTTCATAACAATGCTCCAAATATATATCTATATAAAAAATTTTTTTTTTCTGTTTTTTTTCATTTCTTTTCAATTTAATTTTTAAAATCCTGATTTTTTAGGATTCATGATTGAATAAAAACAGCATTCCTTTAGCGAATAATAATTTGGGTTGGGTTTTGACAAGTTTTTTGGTTTTTGTGTTGATGAATTTGGTGAGGAGATATTAATTTTATAAATCTAAAATTCCAAAATTTTCTGTGAAAGGAACATCAATACTTATTATTTCAAACTTAGGATTTGCACCTCTTTTTAATAAAGCTAAAGTCTTTTTTGAACGAGCATCTGAAGTAACAAAATAATTTATTGTTTTATCTAAGTCTGCCTGAGCAAAAAGTTTTGAATCATTAGGTATTATTGCTCTTGGATATAATGATTCTTCACTAAATTTATTTTCTTTAAAAATTATTCTTGCAAATTCTCCAGTCTTTTCTGCCTCTTTTAAATTAAAAGCAAGAATTTGAATGTTTTTTAGTGGCAAATCTTCAATTTTTCCAAGAACACAATACTCTGCAATTGTAATTGTTGATACTTTTAAAACTATTTCATTTTCTAAAAAATATTTATAATATCCAACTGCATTTTTATGAATAGGATCTTCGTCATTTAACAAACGAATAAAGAAACTAGTATCAAGTAATACACTATGCTTCATATCCACCTCTTAAATTAAACAACCAATCTTCTGCATTAATATTATTCCAGCTTTTTTTGGCTTTTTTAATTAATGAGTTTAAATAATCATTATCAAATTTTGGCTGGTAATCAATTAGCTCCAATAAAGTAAGTGATTTTGTGTCAATCTCACCAGTTTCAATATTTTGTTTTCCTTTTGTTCTTACCCCAAATCTTTTAAAAAGTAAGTTTTCTTCTTTTTCTTTCAAAAATTCTTCACCAGTTTCTATAGTAAGGTAACCATCATCTTTTGTGTCTAAATGAATATTAATCTTACTCTTACCTCCTGCATCTTTAATTATCCCATAAAAGTAGAATTCAGCATCAGCCCAAATATTTTCTGCTCTAAAAAACTTAGTATTAGGGTTAATGACTAACTCATAACTGTCATTTAAAGAAGTTTTTATTTGAAATTCATAATTTTTTTGAAGGGATAAATTTTGGATGTTTTCAATAGCTCTTGCTGTTTTTAATTCTAAAAAATCTATAGACTCATTAGATTGTATTTGAGTTAAAATTGCGCTAAAACCAATTACTGTTTGTATAGTTGTCTTGAATAAGTGCCTTACAGATCCTTCTTGTAAATCGTAAGTTATTAATGGTCTATCTTTTTTATTTGTAGGATATAATAAATCTTCAACATTTTGCAAAATTGTAGCAATATGCTTAATGTCATAATTTTCTGGTTTTAATTCTTGGTTTCCAGATTTTCCGACAACTTTAATTTCTATGTCTCCTATTTTTTCCACATTTCAAAGATACAATTTATTTAATTTTCAAAAATAAAATTTATTTCAAATCTTACAAACCTCATCAACCAACTCAATTCTATCTA
>DAIUBY010000011.1:24070-42832 GCA_036846425.1 Polaribacter sp. | reverse complement strand
TCATTCAAACCATCAAAATAGTTTTCTAAATCTTTTTTTAGCTGATTTGCAGTAAATGGTTCACGATAATCAATGCTCCAAACATACGTGTAAGACCAAAAAAAAGTGTGCTTTGGATTTAGCCAACCTTCAGGAGGAAAACGAATCTCTGCAACTCCTTTATAGTTGATATTTTGTGCAAAATTAATTGGAAACTCAAAGGCCTCTTTTCCCCAAGTTGAATCTACTTTGATCAAATTGACAGTAATATTTTGTCCAAAAGAAAAGAATGTACAAAAAAGGAATATTGAAAAAACTACTTTAATTTTATTTTTCATAAGTTTTAATTTATTTACAAAAATCTTCTTTTACTCCAAATTCATTTAATGTTTTCCAAATTTCATGCTCAAAGTTTATTGGAGTCAAACGAAAAATTACAATAGTTTTCTCCGATTTTTTGCAGAATAATTGCTCACCTATTATATAAACACTAATTATTTTTCCTGTATGAAATCCGTCAAAAAATTTCATTTCCCCAACAAATTTTTCTTCACTGTTTTTTTTAAATTGAACCTCTGGCTCTGGAAAATTGGTTGCCCAATGATTTGGTTTCATTAAACCATCAAAATAGCTTTTAAAATTATATTCAATTTCTTTTAAACTTAAAGGATTGGCTGCACTTACTTTCCAACCAATGACTAAAGACCAAAATTCATCACTTTTTGGATTTGACCAATTTGGCATAAAAAGTAGTTCTTCAAAACCAGTAAGTTTTAAGTTTGGAGCCCAATATATTGGAAAATTAATGATTTCTGTTTTCCAGTTTTTGGTATTGTTAAAAATGGAAATTGTTTCTTTTTCCTGACTCAAAACTGAAAAAAATGGAAAAAGTAAAAGCAAATGCACTATTGTTTTTTTCATAGCTTTTATAATTTTATCAAAACTTCAAATCCAATGGCATCAGAAATGGCTCCATCTTTAAATTTACTTTTATAGTTTACATTCCAAGCTGTTCTATCAATTTTAAAACGAGTTTTTAATTCTTTTTTCTCATGGTTTAATTCCGCTTGAAAATTAATTGGTTTTGTAATACCTTTTATGGTCAAATTTGCTTCAAATCGCGCATTATTTTTATCTGAATATTCAACTTTTGTAATCGAGATTTTGGCTAATGGAAATTTTTTCACATCAAAAAAATCTGGATCTTTTAAGTGATTTACAAGATCTTCATTGGCATCTTTTTTCTTTATATCCGTATTTGTGATTGAATTCATATCAATCACAAATTCACCTCCGCTAATTACGTTATTTTTCTTTACTAAATATCCTTCTTTAATTTTAATAAATCCTTCATGTCCGCCAAAATAAAAGGTGTATTCTCCAATCCATTTGATAGTACTTTTTGTAAGATTGATGGGAAGTTTTTCTTCTAAAAAAAGGTGGTGTTTAGTTGGAATGCAATTGTACATAATAATACCATGGTTTTCATAATTCTTGTTTTAATGATTATGCAGCAAAACTATTTCCACATCCGTAAAAAAGTGTCAAAAGAATGTAAAAGAAGTGTCAAAGACTGTAAAATTTGACAGAAATGGTTGTTATTTGCAGAAATGATCAGGAATAATATGTTTTTTCGAATTTTTGCTTTTTGGGTTTTATTTTTTTGCATAAGTAGTTTTACAACTGCACAAGAACATAAATACGATTTTTCTATGCGTGTAAAAATCTCTTTGAGAGAAGTTGGTAATCAATTATTATTATCAAATAATGATTCAGTTTCTTTGATTTTACCTATAATAAAAAAGGATGAAGTAACTTATCAACTTTCTTTTAAAAATCAACTTTCTTTTGAGCCAAACACTTTAGTTTCGATTATTAAAAATGTTTTTGAAAAATCGTCTTTATCAAAAGATTATATTGTTGAGGTGCTGCAATGCTCCAAGAACGAGGTTGCGTATAGTTATGAAATGAATCAAAAAAAAGAGAAAACAATCATTCCTTGTTCAGGAAGAATATTGCCAAAAAATTGTTATAAAATAGTGGTGACTTTTTTGGACATTCCTTCAAATGAATCATCAGGATTTGCAGGCTATTTTTACTTTTTGATAGCTTTACTTTTAGTGCTTTTTTTAGTGAAAATTTATTCAAGAAAAAAAATCAAAAACAATGAAATTTTGACTTCAAATAACATCAAAACTATTGGCAATTTTGAGTTTTATCCTGAGCAAAACAAACTCGTAAAAACACCAATAGAAATAAATCTTTCAAAAAAAGAATGTGAGTTGTTAGAAATTTTTATTTCACGACCTAATCAAATCATTAAAAGAGAAGAATTAACCAAAAAAGTTTGGGAAGATAATGGTGTTTTTGTTGGAAGAAGTTTAGACACGTACATTTCTAAATTACGAAAAAAACTACAAGATGATGAAAGCATACAGTTGATAAATATTCATGGAATAGGCTATAAACTAGAGGTTAATACTTGAAAAAATCATCAAAAAAATGTTAACATATCAAATAATTTAATTTTTGAAATTTAATTAAACTATTTTTGTTTTTTAATTTTGACTGTTTGTTAAGTTACTATATTTATCCCAATTCCAATTCTTCTGAATGGGTAACTTTTGTGCATGGTGCAGGAGGCAGCAGTTCTATTTGGTATAAACAAGTGCGCGATTTTAAAAAGGAATTCAACGTTTTGCTATTGGATTTGCGTGGTCATGGAAATAGCAAACCATCCTTAAAAGACACCTTCAATCCAAAATATACTTTTAATTCTATTACAAATGATATTGTTGAAGTTTTAGAATATTTAAAGATTCAAAAATCACATTTTATTGGCATTTCTTTAGGAACAATTCTTATAAGAAATTTGGCAGAAATGCGTCCTGATTTAGTGCAAAGTATGGTTTTAGGTGGAGCAATTATCAAATTGGATATTCGTTCTCAAATATTGATGAAAATTGGAAATATTTTCAAGTCAGTAGTTCCTTATATGTTGTTGTATAAGCTGTTTGCATTTATCATTATGCCCAAAAAGAATCATAAAAAATCAAGATTACTTTTTGTTAATGAAGCAAAAAAATTATATCAAAAAGAGTTTTTACGCTGGTTTAAATTGACTGCAGAAATCAATCCTCTTTTGCGTTTTTTTAGAGCTAAAGATATTAAAATTCCAACCTTATACATTATGGGTGCTGAAGATCATTTGTTTTTACCTTCTATTAAACATATTGTTGCTGAACATGTTAGCTCTACACTTTTTGTAATTGAAAATTGTGGTCATGTTGTGAATGTAGAAAAACCAAATTCTTTTAATTCTCAAACGATTCGTTTTATTCAGTCTTTGAAATTCTAGTCAAAAAGTATTTGTTGAAAATAAAAAACACCCCGCAGTTTCTTGAAACTTTTGAGGTGTATTTTGCTTTAAAATTTTTTTTCTAAACGTACTGTTGAACCAATCCAATCAGTGTATTGGCATCTTGATAACCAGTTTGACGCCATTTCATTTCGCCGTTTTTGTAAATCATAAAAGTAGGATTTCCTTTAACACGAAGTGCCTCAGCTAAAACTTCATTTTTATTAATGTCAATTTTAATCACTTTTGCTTTGTCGCCCAAAGCTGCAGCAACATCTCTAAGGGTATCAATACTACTTTCAACATCATCCCAATCTGAATAAAAATCAATCAAAACAGGCTTGTCAATACTAATTAATTCTCCAAATTTTGTCATAACTAACTGTTTTTAATAGGAAACACGTATAGTATTTTGTGTAACACAACACAAATATAATAAATCTTCTGAATTATACTGAAAATCAGGCTTTTTTCAATTCAATTACTGTGATTTCTGGCCAAATTCCAACTCTTCCTGGAAATGCATGATACCCAAAACCTCTATTCACATTGATGTATCTTCCAAATTCTTCATACAAACCTGCCCATTGTTTATACACATATTGTGATGGACTCCATTTAAAAAATCCTGGAATTTCAATGCCCATTTGTAAGCCATGAGTATGTCCACTTAACGTTAAATGATAATGAAAATCATCGTTTTTCACTTTATATTCCCAATGACTTGGGTCATGACTCATCAAAATTTTGAAATCATCTTTGGAAATTCCTAAAGAAGCTTTTTCCAAATTTCCCTTTTGATTGAATCCTTTTCCCCAATTCTCTACTCCTAAAAGTGCAATTTTTTCGCCGTTTTTTTCCAAATATCGATGTTCATCCAACAACAAATCAAATCCAATTTTTTTATGAACATCTTTTACCGCTTGAAAATTATCGACTTTTTCTTGTGGATTTTTCCAATCCATATAATCTCCATAATCATGATTTCCAAGGATGGAAAATTTGCCATTTTTGGCTTCCAATTTGGAAAACATTTCAATCCAATTATCCATTTCATCAGCTTTATTGTTAACAATATCGCCTGTAAACAAAATCACATCCGATTTTTGTTCATTAATCAAATCAACTCCATATTGAATTTTTTCAGCATTTGTGAAACTTCCTGAATGAATATCTGAAATTTGAGTGATGGTAAATCCATTAAATTCATCAGGCAAATCTTTGAATGTCAATTGATATTTCAACACTTTATAATTGTATTTTCCTTGAATCATTCCATAAATAAAAGATGCAAAAGGAATGGCTGCAATACCCAAAGCCATTTGCGAAATAAACTTTCTTCTGCCAGCCAAAGGTTGTGTTTCTGAAGATGAAATTGCCGAAATTATTTTCACAATAACTCTAAAAATATCTTCGCCAAAAAGCATGATGACAATCACCAATTTCGGAATTAAAAATGTCAGCAACAAACCAGCAGCTAACTGAAAATGAGCTGTTTGTCCATCACTTCTTGAATAGGTTAAAATGGTAAATAGAAAAAAAACATAAACTCCAATGTTTACAAACATTGAAATGAAGCGTGCAGATTTATTTTTAAATGCGGTTTTAAATGCCTGAAAAGCATAAAAATCTAGCAGAATGATTAGGAAAATTAATACTATTAGAAAAATCCAACGTCCCATAGTTTTTTTGAAAAAATTTTACCAAAGATACCTATTAAAACAGGAATGAATTTTAACATCCTGTTAAAGTTTCGTAGTTTTAGCATCCGTAAGAAAAAATATCATGTCAACACAAAAACGACTTTTTTTAGTAGATGCTTATGCATTGATTTTTAGAGGTTATTATGCTTTTATTAAAAATCCACGAATCAACTCAAAAGGGCTTGATACCTCAGCAATTATGGGTTTTATGAATTCTTTGTTGGATGTCATCAAACGCGAAAAACCTGATCATTTAGCAGTTTGTTTTGACAAAGGAGGAAGTGCAGAAAGAACAGAACTTTTTGAAGCTTATAAAGCAAACAGAGATGCCACTCCTGAAGCCATCAAAATTGCAGTGCCTTATATCGAAGAAATTTTGCGAGCCATGCACATTCCAATCATGGTAAAAGAAGGTTTTGAAGCTGATGATGTGATTGGAACATTATCAAAACAAGCTGAAAAAGAAGGATTTAAAACATATATGGTAACTCCTGATAAAGATTTTGCACAACTTGTTTCCGAAAATATTTTTATGTACAAACCACGTTTTGGTGGTGGTTATGATATTTGGGGAGTTGAAGAAGTGAAACAAAATTTTGAAGTTGAAAATCCATTGCAGGTCATTGATTTTTTAGGAATGATGGGAGATGCTTCTGATAATATTCCTGGTTTGCCTGGAGTTGGCGAAAAGACGGCAAAAAAGTTTATTGCTGATTTTGGCTCGATGGAAAATTTGTTAGCAAATACGCATCAATTATCAGGAAAAATGAGAGAAAAAGTAGAAGCTGCTAAAGATTTGGGAATGCTTTCTAAAAAATTAGCTACTATTATGTTGGATGTTCCTGTGCAGTTTAATGCAAATGATTTTACCTTAGATCAACCTGATTTAGAAAAAGTAACAGAAATTTTTAACGACTTAGAATTCCGAAATTTATTGGTCAATTTTACGAATACTTTTTCGCAAAATAACGCTCAAAATAACTCTGAAGATATTGCTGAAAAACAAGCAATTATTGAGAAAAAATTACCTGTAAATACTTCAAATCAGTTTGATTTATTTGCAAGTCCAGGAAGTGGAAATGTTTCTGAAATTGATATTGCCAGTGGTTTTAAAACCATTGAAAATACTTCTCATTTTTATCAACATATCAATTCTCCGTTTTCAAGAAAAATATTAATTGATAAATTATTGCAACAAAAGTCTGTTTGTTTTGATACCGAAACTACAGGTTTGCGAGCTTTGGAAGTGGAATTAATTGGCATGTCTTTTTCTTATGAAATTGGCAAAGGTTATTATGTTTCTTTTCCTGAAAATCAAGAAGAAACCAAAGCCATTTTAGAGGAATTTAGAGGTTTTTTTGAATCAGAAAACATTGAAAAAATTGGTCATAATTTAAAATATGATTTGAAAGTGTTGTCAAATTATGACATGCAAGTCAAAGGAACTTTGTTTGATACCATGATTGCGCATTATCTCATCAATCCTGATATGCGTCACAATATGGATGTTTTGGCAGAAACTTATTTGAATTATCAACCAGTTTCGATTACAGAATTGATTGGAAAAAAAGGAAAAAACCAACTTTCTATGAGAGCTATTTCCATCAAAGAACAAACAGAATATGCTGTTGAAGATGCTGATATTACATTGCAATTGAAAAATCATTTTACCAAAGAATTGGAAACTGGCAACGTTACCAATCTTTTTAATGAAGTTGAATTGCCTTTGGTTTCTGTGCTAACTTCTATGGAAATAGAAGGAATTAACATCAATACTGATTATTTAAAAACGCTATCTGTAAAGCTTACTGATGATATTGACAGATTAGAAAAATCAATTTATTCGCAAGCTGGAGAAGAATTTAATATTGCTTCGCCCAAACAATTAGGTGTTGTTTTGTTCGAAAAACTAAAATTAATTGACAAACCCAAAAAAACAAAAACAGGGCAATATGCAACTGGCGAAGACATTCTTTCGTATTTAGCAAAAGACCATCAAATTATTAGAGATATTCAAGATTATCGTCAATATAACAAATTAAAAAGTACCTATGTGGATGCTTTGCCCAATGAAATAAATCCAAAAACAGGAAGAATTCACACAGAATATGCACAAGCAGTTGCTGCTACAGGAAGGTTGAGTTCCAACAACCCGAATTTGCAAAACATTCCAATTAGAACAGAACGTGGACGTGAAGTGAGGAAAGCTTTCATTCCAAGAAATGAAGATTATGTGTTGTTAGCAGCTGATTATAGTCAGATAGAATTGCGAATTATTGCTGCTTTGAGCGAAGAAGAAACCATGATAAATGCCTTTAAAAATGGCGAAGATATTCATGCTTCAACAGCTGCAAAAGTGTTTAACATTCCAATAAATGAAGTAACTCGCGAACAGAGAAGCAATGCAAAAACAGTGAATTTTGGAATTATTTACGGAGTTTCTGCCTTTGGATTGAGCAATCAAACCAACCTTACAAGAAGTGAAGCCAAAGAATTGATTGACACGTATTATGAAACCTATCCAAAATTAAAAGCATACATGTCATCACAAGTTGATTTTGCGCGCGAAAATGGCTATGTAGAAACGGTTTTAAACAGAAGACGTTATTTGAAAGATATCAATTCTAGAAACGCTGTTGTAAGAGGAGCTGCAGAAAGAAATGCTGTAAATGCGCCAATTCAAGGTTCTGCTGCTGATATTATAAAATTGGCAATGATAAATATTCACAAACGTTTTGAGCAAGAAAATTTCAAATCAAAAATGATTTTACAAGTGCATGATGAACTTGTTTTTGATGCTCATAAAGACGAATTAGAGATTATAAAACCAATCATCAAACACGAAATGGAAAACGCATTTTCGTTAAAAGTTCCTTTGGATGTTGAAATTGGTCAAGGAAATAATTGGTTAGAAGCGCATTAATTTACTCAAATTTGAACCATTTTCAGCATTTTAAAACAGATATTTCAAATATCAATCTTCCCGAAAAATTTACATTTCCTTTTTATTATGAGCCTCATGATTTAGCAAAAATTGGCGCCAAAGAATTGCAGGAATATTTAGAAAATCAAACAGATTTTAAACATGATTTTGGATTTGAAAATAATAAAAATCTAGTAACTGTTGGTAAAATGTTTGGTGTTTTAGTGGTTCAAAATCAAGAAAATGAATTGGGATATTTAGCCGCATTTTCGGGAAAATTAGCTGATAAAAGTTTGCCTAAAAAATTTGTTCCTCCAGTCTTTAATATGCGAACTGAAGGGAGTTTTTATGTAAAAGGCGAAGTTGAATTGGATGAACTAAATCGTGAAATAGCTTCGCTAAAAAAAGGCGAAACGTTTATTTCATTGAAAAAAACACTT
Organism: Polaribacter sp.; assembly: GCA_036846425.1. GTDB lineage: Bacteria > Bacteroidota > Bacteroidia > Flavobacteriales > Flavobacteriaceae > Polaribacter. The sequence goes on along the minus strand of DAIUBY010000011.1, from coordinate 34,429 downwards.
AAAAAAAGAATTCAACAAATTGAAGACGATTTGGCTTTTCAACGAAAAAAAATGAAAATTGCCAAAAATGAACGGAAAATTCGAAAGAAAAATGCTGCTTCAACTTTTAATGAATCTGACTTTGCAATCCTCATCAAAAAGCTAGAACAAGAAAGTTTTAATGACCAGTTTTTTTACAAAGAACTGAAAGAATATTATGAAAATGACATTCAAAAACAATCAGAAAAATTGGCTTTTTTTGAAGACAAAATAAAAACGCTAAAAAAAGAACGCATCAAAAAATCGAATTTTTTACAACAAACATTATTTGAAAATTATGCTTTTGTAAACTCAAAAAAAGAATGGAAAAGTTTGCTAGCTATTTTTGATAATCCTGCCATAAAACCTCCTGCTGGAGCTGGAGAATGTGCTGCTCCAAAATTATTGCAATACGCTTTTTTGAGTGATTTAAAACCTATTTGTATGGCTGAATTTTGGTGGGGAGCTTCTCCAAATTCAGAAATCAGAAAGCATCAATATTTTTATCCTGCTTGTCAAAGTCGTTGCAAACCTATTTTAACTCATATGTTAAAAGGTATGAAAATGGATGAAAATTTGTTGATTGATAATTTATCAGAACATCAAGAAATTCCTATAATTTATGAAGATAATGAACTCATTATCATCAACAAACCAGCTGACTTTTTATCAGTTCCTGGCAAAGAAATTTCAGATTCTGTTTTTACTAGAATGAAAATGAAATTTCCAACAGCAACTGGACCTTTGATTGTGCATAGATTGGACATGTCAACTTCAGGAATTATGGTGTTGACAAAAACCAAAGAAGCCAATAAAATATTACAAAGTCAATTTATCAAAAGAACCATCAAAAAACGATATGTTGCTTTATTGGATGGAAAACTTCAAGAAAAAAGCGGAAAAATATCACTTCCAATTCGTTTGGATTTGGATGACAGACCCAAACAATTGGTTGACTTTGAATTCGGAAAAAAAGCGGAAACTTTTTGGGAAATCATCCAAATTGAAGAAGATAAAACCCGTGTTTATTTTTATCCAATTACAGGAAGAACACATCAATTAAGAGTTCATTCAGCACATAAAAACGGATTAAATGCACCAATTGTTGGCGATGATTTGTATGGGAAAAAAGGAAAAAGATTGTGTTTACATGCAGAATTTATAGAATTTTTACACCCAAAAAAAATGGAAAAAATGAGTTTTTCTGTGGCTCCAGAATTTTAGATTTTATATGTAATTTTGCGCCTATTATGAGCATTATTTCCAAAGATATCCAAAAAGCGATTTCGATTTTAACAAACGAAGAATTGGTGGCAATTCCCACAGAAACTGTATATGGTTTGGCTGGAAATATTTTTAGTGAAAAAGCCATAAAAAATATATTTGCTACTAAACAAAGACCACATTTCAATCCGTTGATTGTTCATATTCATTCACTAGATGCATTAGAAAACATTGTTTCTTATGTTCCTGAAAAAGCAAAAAAATTAGCTGAAGCCTTTTGGCCTGGTTCTTTAACACTTGTTTTACCTAAGAAAAATACCATTCCTGATTTGATTACAGCTGGAAAAAATACTGTTGCTGTTCGTGTTCCAAATCATCCATTAACATTGGAATTATTACAAAAATTGCCTTTTCCTTTGGCAGCTCCAAGTGCAAATCCTTTCAATAGTATTAGCCCTACAAAAGCGATTCATGTTGCACATTATTTTGAAGATAAAATCGATTTGATTTTAGATGGTGGTTCCTGCAAAAACGGAATTGAATCTACAATTGTTGGCTTTGAAAACGAGGAAGCTGTGATTTATAGATTGGGAGCTTTGTCTATAGAAAATATCGAAAAAATTATAGGAAAAGTTATTTTAAAAAACACGAAAGAGGAAAGTCCTGAAGCTCCAGGAATGCTATTGAAACATTACGCTCCTAAAACAAAAACCATTTTAACAAACAATATTTTAGAAGAAATTAAAAAATTTCACGGAAAAAAAATTGGGGTTTTAGCTTTTCAAAATGAAGTTATTTCTGATGCTATTTTCGAAAACATCATTCTTTCTAAAACCGGGAATTTAGAAGAAGCTGCTACGAATTTATATGATTCGCTTCACCAATTAGATTCTTTAGAATTGGACGTAATTATTGCAGAAAAATTACCTGAAATTGGGTTAGGAAATTCAGTAAATGATCGTTTGCAGAGAGCTGCTTTTCAAAAATAATGAGAATTTCTCATTTTAAATCTTAAAGTATTTCATAAGATTGTAATAGATGACGTAATTTTTCTGAAGTTAATGGTTTTGAAATAAACTCATTAATATCCTGAATATTTTCCGCTTTTTCTTTATCCTTTGGATCTAAAGAAGTCGTCAACATCACTACAATTTTGCTAACAGTATTATCTTGAGTAATTTTTTTGTATTCATCAATAAACTCCCAACCGTTCATTCTAGGCATATTTATATCCAAAAAAATCAATTCTGGGCATTGAAATCCTTTTTTTATGGTTTCTTTGATATATTCTAATGCTTCTTCAGCACTTTGAATACTTATGATATTCGTTGCACAATTTTCTTTTTCCAAAATAAATTTGTGCAAGAAATTGGTTGCTGGATCATCATCAATTAATAAAATAGTGTCTAATTTTTTCATAATTATTAGTTTGGTATTGTAAAATAAAAAGTACTTCCTTTATTTGGTTGTGATTTTACCCAAATTTCACCCTCATGCAAAGCTACAATTTTTTGGCAATGTGCAAGCCCAATTCCTGTACCTTCATATTCTTCTTTTAAATGAAGCCTTTGGAAAATAGCAAATATTTTCTTCTGATGTTCCTCAGCAATTCCAATTCCGTTATCTTTTACAGAAAATTCCCAATTATTATTTTTTAATTCTGCAGCAATATTGATAACTGGAGTTTCATCTTTTTTTGAAAATTTTATTCCATTACTAATCAAATTTTGAAATAACAATCTCATCAGAGTTGGATACGCTCTAATTTTAGGAAGATTGTTGTATAAAATGATTGCCTCTTTTTGATAAATTAATGAATTTAAATCAGCTTTAATATCTTGAATGGTTTCATTTATATCAACTTCTGTCAATTCTTCACTATAACCAATTCTTGAATAATCTAATAAATTATTAATCAAGGTGCTCATTCTATTAGAGGCACTTTTTATAAATTTAAAAATCTGCTTGGCATTATCATCAAATTTATCCCCATATTCTGTATTCAAAATTTCATAAAAACTAGAAATTGTTCTCAATGGTTCTTGCAAATCATGAGAAGTGATATAAGAAAATTGTTCTAATTCCTTGTTTTTTTGTTCTAGTTTTTTAACATAAGAAGAAGCTAATAACTCTTCAGATTCTTTCTTTTTGGTGATATCAAGTTTGATGGTAATGTATTCTTCAATATGATTTTCTCTCTTTTTTAAAGGAATTATTGAAGTGCTTGTCCAAAAATATTTACCATCTTTAGTTTTGTTTTTAATTTCTCCAAACCATGGTTTCCCTGAAGAAATCGTATTCCAAAGTTCATCAAAAAACTCATTTGAATGTTCTTCAGAACGAATAATGGTATTTGTTTTTCCAACAACTTCATTTTCTGTAAACTTTGTAATTTCACAGAAATTTTTATTTACAAATTTGATTATGTAATTTTTATCAAAAATGACAATGATTGCCATTTGGTCAAGTGCATATTTAAATTGTTCTAATTCTTCATTTTTTAGAAGTAAATTCCGTTCGGAATTTTTCCTAAATTGATAGGATTTATTAATATTTTTTGAAGTGAAATAGATAGAAATAAAGGCAGTTAAAATTAGAATTACCGTATATAAAATAATCCCAAAAGACGAATTTAACCATCCCTTTTCTGTAAAAACAAGCATAAGATATCCAATCAACAATGGAAAAAAAGTAACAAATGGAATGGATTTTCTTAAAATTCTACTTCCTAAACTATTCCCAAAAAGTACTTTTTTAAAACCAACATTAGGAAAATGAAATAGCAATAAATAAAATAGAATAATGAATGAAAACGAGGTCATTAATGGCATTGTTTTAAAAAAATCTATTTTTTCAGTTCCCTCAATGCCAAGCAATACAACAGAAATAATGTTAAGTAAAGCTAAAACAGGACCCAATAATATGCTACTTTGAACAAAGTTTATCACCCATTTGAACTTATAATTTATTGAAAAAATACCAATTGTAAATAATACAAAACAAAAAGATGCTATCAATGACATTCTTCCTGGTGATGTAACAGAAAAAGAATCTGGTATCAACAAATTATCGATGTGAAAATTTTGATCAAAAAGGATTTGAACAATATTTAACACACTCATTATAAATATAAAAAATGAAATTATATGTGATATTTTCGTATAATTCTTAATCCTATATTTATGAAATAGAATCACTAAACTGGATAAAAAAAGTAATAATGCAGTATTAAACTTTGTAAAAACTATTTTATCTAAATCAATAAAAAAAATTGGTTTTTTAAAAATCCATTCAAACATCACCATTAAACTGGATGCTAAAACATAAAAAAGCAATAAATGATTTAAAAAGCGAACGCTAATTTTTTTCTTTTTCACAAACTTTGGGGGAACATTATTCATTAATTTTTACCTTCAGTAATAATTGAAAGTAATCTTTTATACTCAATTTCACTTTCATTAAAATCAATAATAACTTCATTTAATAGCTCTGAAATTCTTTCAATGCTTGATTCGTTTATACTTAAATGTTCCATTTCAATTAAACATTGAGTAGATTTTAATCCCATAATATTGAAAGATGACTTTAAAAAATGTGCAGCACTTTTAATATTTATAAAATCAGAATTTTGAACACTTTCTTTTAATTGTTGAACTTTTTCAACTGATTGATCTAAAAAATATACAATCATTTGGCTGTAGGAATCATAGTCTTGACCAAAATTTTCATTTAAAAATGTCAAATCGACTATTTTACTATTGATTTCGTTATTTCCGGTCATTTACTTTGAATTTATATTTTCTATACTAATTTTTGAGTAATGGAATTGATTTCTGCTAATTTACTAAAAAAAATTAGAAAATAATTACCAAACTAAACAATACTAATTTTGTTATTAAAAATTAAAAAAGATATTGATGATTCTCTAAAGAATTTTAAAAATTTTTAGAGAATCATCAAATGAGGTAAATCATTGATTATTTCTGATTAAATAAAGCTTTTACATCGTCAATTTCTTCAGGTTTTGCGATGATTTTTTTGTTCTTATCCAACACAAAATACGTTGGAGTTGAAATGATTTGATAGGTTTTTGCCACTTCATTTTCCCATTTTTTTAAGCCCAAAACATTGTGCCAACCAAAAAGATTGGTTTTCGAAAAATTTTCCCAAACAAAAGCCTCTTTTTCCAAAGCAAATGAAACCACTTTTACGTTTTTCTTTTCCTTTAAAAATGTGTGTAATTGTGGAATTTCGCGCAAACAATGTGAGCAACTTGTACTCCAAAAAACTAAGACATAATGTGATGCGTCCTGCAATGTGGATAATTGCATTTTTTTACCTTTTTCTGTCCAAGAAAAATCTGGTGCAATTCTTCCAATTTCTGTAGCAAAAAGCGCTAGTTTTTCTTTTTTAAATTTAGCATCTTGTAAATTTATTGGTAATTTATTATATTGATTTTCAAAAAGATAATCAATTATTTCTAAATTTTTTGTCGCTTCAAATTGAGTGATTAAAAACTCTATTATTTCTTTTTGAAATGATTGACTTTTTATATTTAAAAGCACTTTTTTAATGGCTTCTTTGTATAAGTTTTGTTGTGTTTTTTCATCATCAGAAAAATTAAGATAAAGCACAAAATCGGCAACTCTGTCTGTTATAAAAGTGGAATTTTTAAGCGTTTCATCCGAAAAATCAATATTTTCAAAATACGAAACTTTCATAGCATCCATATACGCATCAGGTGACGTTTCAATTTCGGGTAAATTATTTCTTAAGGTCGCTTTTACAAGCGGAAGAATGTATTTATTTTTTGAGAGCTCTTCATATTTTTGTTGTGTTTTAAGCACTTTCGCTAAGGCTTTTTTATACGATTCTTTAACGTTCAATCCTGAATTTTGGAACACAGAAATTTGAATTGAATCTAAATTTCCTTGGGCTGCTGTTATTTTTTGAAGGTATTCTTTATATAATTTATTCTCTTCCGATTTTAAAAAAGTAATCGTTTCATCAGGATATTGTGGGTTGAAACGAAATGTTACATCTTCTTTATGATAAAAAAAATCAACAGAACCTGCACCTTCTAAAGCATATGTTGCTTTGTAAGCTCCTGATTTTGCAGAAGTTGGAAGCGTAATTTCAAATACATTGACAGCTTCTTTTTTATTGCCAATTTTCAAAGAATCAGATTTTAAGGTTGCGTTGGTTACAAAGACTTTTTTAGTTCCTTCAATTTTATATAAAATCACCCAATCTGTTTTTACTTTTGGGAACAATATCCCTTTTATTTTGTGTTGAGAAAAACTTATTGAAGTAAAAAAAATAAGTAATGTAACTATTGTTTTAGTCATTTTTTGTGTCAATTTTTCTTTTTTAAAACCTATTTCAAATTCGTTTCAAAAGTACTATTTCTAACACAAAATTGATATCTTGTAACGTTAAAATTAATTAAATGAATTTTTCAAATAAAATTGTTTGGATCACAGGAGCTTCCTCAGGAATTGGAAAAGCACTTTCCATAGAATTGAGTCAATTAAATGCTAAGTTAATTCTTTCTTCAAGAGATAAAAATGAGTTAGAATTAGTGAAAAAAGAATGTAAAAATCCAGAAAACGTTCAAATAATTTCTCTTGATTTGGAAGATTATGCTAATTTTCCAGTAAAAGCTGAAGAAGCAATTTCCACATTTGGTAAGATTGATATTTTGGTAAATAATGGTGGAATCAGTCAGCGTTCTTTGATAAAAGACACTGATATTTTGGTTGATAAACGAATTATGGATGTCAATTATTTAGGAACTGTTGCTTTGACAAAAGCAATTTTACCCCATTTTATTGAAAACAAAAGTGGACATTTTGTGACGACAACAAGTATTGTTGGAAAAATTGGCACGCCTTTACGTTCCAGTTATGCAGCAAGTAAACATGCTTTGCACGGTTTTTTTGACAGTTTGCGTGCGGAACATTTTCATGACAACATCTCAGTAACGTTAGTTTGTCCTGGTTTTGTAAACACCAATGTTTCTATAAATGCTTTGACTGGTGATGGAGGTCCTCAGCAAAAAATGGATGCTGCTACACAAAATGGAATGCAACCAGAACATTTTGCAAAACTGATGGCAAAAGCTATTCACAACAAAAAAGAAGAGGTTTATATTGGAGGATTTAAAGAAAGGTTGGGCGTATTTGTAAAACGATTTTTCCCAAAAGTGTTGTCAATTATGATTCGAAAATTGGCTGTAACTTAGTTTTCAAAAAATCGTAACCATAAGGTCTTTTAGAAAATTTTACATCAAAAGGTTTAAAATAAAACCGCATAGTACACATAAGTTAATACTATCTATTTCAATAAAAAAAGAATGGAAATAAATTTTAAAAATAGAATTTACTATGTAAAGCGAAGCTTCTAAGAGTATTTGAGTTAAAAATCTATGTGGTTAAAAAACACCTAACTATTTAAAAAATTCTATGGAATCAAAATAAGAAAGAATCGCTTCTTTCATCAAAATCGTTTGTTCTCCTGGTTTCAGGTTGGGCAGTTCTGTGATAATTTTATAGTGAGGCCAACCTTCTTCATCAAAAAAATCGAATTCATAATACCCATAAGGTTCTAATAATTTGCAAATAGCAATGTGCATTAAATTTACTTTTTCATCTTTTTTAAAAGCACGATATCCTTGTCCAAGTTCCTGAACACCAATTAAATAAATAATTCCATCCACATTTAATTCTTCTCCATCAGAAAATTTTTCGGTCAATTCAGCTACTAAAAAATCCCATTTTTCTTTCAGACTTTCTACTTTGGTCATTACTTATAATTTTTAAATGTAAAGATACTCGCTTCATTTTTAAATTGTAAAAAAAAGGTGTAGGTTTGAAAAAAATTTTTCCATTAAATGACAATTTTTGATATTGTGTTGGCATCTTTTTTAGTTTTAGGCTTTATAAGTGGCTTTATAAAAGGTCTTTTTTCAGAAATTGCTTCGTTAGTGGCAGTAATGTTAGGAATCTATGTTGCGATTCATTTTTCGTATTATGCTGAAGATTTTTTAAGTGATAGTATTTTAGGTTGGAATAGCAGAACCAATAAAATTGTTGGATACATTATTACTTTTTTAGGCGTTGTTTTACTGGTAATTTTTACGGGAAAAATATTGACAAAAATGGCAGATATAACCGCTTTAGGATTGGTCAATAAAATTTTGGGTGGCCTTTTTGGAGTTTTAAAAACGGCACTTATTTTTAGCTTTATTTTTGTTTTTATGGATAAAATAAAAACCAAAATTCCTTTTCTGACGGAAAAAATGAAGGAAGAATCTGTGATGTATGCCCCAATAAAAATAATAGCTCCCACAATTTTTCCATCAGTTATTGAACAACCTGAAGATTGGAAAAAAGTGTTTGATTATAAAAATGCACTACTCTAAAATAGTATCTAACCAATTAAAGTAATCTTTGTAAACTGCTTCTTTTTCAGATGAAACATAGGCTAAAAATGCGGCTGCAACTGGTGATAGTTCTTTCTTTTTTAGATAAATAAGTTTCCAAGTAGATTTTAAAGGCAAACCTTTTGTTGGAATTATTTTGATTTCGTTTTGTAATAACTCATTTTTTATACTCAAAAGAGACACAATAGAAACGCCAATATCTGCTACAACAGCTTGTTTGATGGCTTCATTGGATGTTAAAACCAACTGTGTTTTTGGAGCAATTTTTACTTGTTTAAAAAACTCCATCATGGTGTGTCTTGTTCCTGAACCTTCTTCTCTAAAAATTAATGGAATGGTTTTGAATATGGTTTTTTCGTTCACTTTAGTGCTTGAAAGAGTGTTGTTTTTTGCTGCAACCAACACTAATTTGTTTTCCATAATTGGCAGTTCGTTCAATTCTAAATGTGTTGGACTGACTGTTACCATCGAAAAATCGACCAAATTTTGTTCTAAATCTTTGATGACGTTTGTTTTGTTGGAAACATCTAAAATCAATTCCACTTTCGGATGTTTTTTTAAAAAGCCATTTAAAAAATAAGGCATCACATAATTTCCTGTTGACACAACTGAAATCCGTAATTTTCCCGAGAGCAATCCCTTAAAAGCCTCAGTTTTATATTGAATAGTTTCTGTTTTATTGAGGATTTCTTGCGCAATCTCATAAATTTCTTTCCCAAATTCAGTGACATAAAATTGCCTTCCAATTACTTCTGATAACGGAATTTCGAATTGATCTTGAAAATTTTTCAACTGAATTGAAGCTGCAGGTTGAGTCATATTCAATTCATTTGCAGCTTTTGTAATGCTTTTGTTTGCTACAATTGTGGTGAACACTTTTAGTTGATGCAAGGTAAAGTTCATAAATAATATTAATGAATTGTATAACAAATTTAAATAAAAATATATGATTAATTGCCTATAGATTTGCACGAATTTTAAAATATATGTATGAATATTGATATTTTAATCAATAATTTAACTAACCCAGTTTTGTTATTTTTTGTTCTGGGAATTATAGCTTCACTTGTAAAAAGTGACTTAAAAATTCCAGATTCTTCCTCCAAATTTATTTCATTGTATTTATTGTTTGCTATTGGTTTCAAAGGAGGTCAAGAATTGTCTCACAGTGATTTTAATTCAGAAATTGTATATTCAATTTTGTTTGCAATTGCGCTCTCAGTGATTGTTCCTCTATACACTTTTTATATTTTAAAATCAAAAGTAGGCATCCCAAATGCAGGAGTTATTGCAGCAGCTTATGGCTCAGTAAGTGCCGTAACTTTTGTAACAGCAGTTTCATTTTTGGAAAATCAAGGAGTAACTTTTGGAGGACACATGGTAGCAATTATGGCTATTATGGAATCTCCAGCAATAATTATTGGAGTTATTTTAATCATGCTATATGATACTGAAAAATCAAAAAATGAGTCGTTTGGAAATATTCTAAAACACTCATTTACAAGTGGAAGTGTGTTTATGTTATTAGGAAGTTTGGTAATTGGTTTGATTTCAGATGCAACTCAAGCAAGAGGAATTGAGCCTTTTACAACTGATATTTTTAAAGGATTTTTATCATTATTTTTATTAGAAATGGGAATGGTCACAGCCATTAGAATTAAAGGATTTCAACA